>NZ_JBHWUO010000095.1:0-16448 GCF_042736975.1 Streptomyces sp. NPDC059989 | reverse complement strand
GAGACACTCCGGAGGGGCACCGCCCCAACCCCCACTCCGGCCCCGCCCGAGGGGCACAAACCCAGCCCCGCCGGCGATTGAGGCGCACGACCGGCCGAAGCCCCCGGGCGGGAGCCAAGGGTCAGGACAGGCGGGCGCGGACCTCGGACGCGGCCTCTTCGCCGTAGGCCTTGGTGAAGCGCTCCATGAAGTGCGCCCGGGCCAGGGTGTACTCCTGGGTGCCCAGCGTCTCGATGACCAGAGTCGCCAGCATGCAGCCCACCTGCGCGGCGCGCTCCAGGCCCACACCCCAGGCCAGCCCCGTCAGGAACCCGGCACGGAACGCGTCGCCGACACCGGTCGGGTCGACCTTCGCGGTCTCCTCGGGGCAGCCGACCACGATCGGCGCCTCGCCGACCCGCTCGATCTTCACGCCGTTCGAGCCGAGGGTGGTGACCCGGGTCCCGACCTTCGCCAGGATCTCCTCGTCCGTCCAGCCCGACTTCGACTCGATGAGGCCCTTCTCGTACTCGTTCGAGAAGAGGTACGTCGCACCCTCCATCAGGGTGCGGATGTTCTCGCCGTCCATCCGGGCGATCTGCTGCGAGAAGTCGGCGGCGAAGGGGATCCCCCGCGTCCGGCACTCCTCCGTGTGGCGCAGCATCGCCTCGGGGTCGTCCGCGCCGATCAGGACGAGGTCGAGCCCGCCCACGCGGTCGGCGACGGCCTTCAGCTCGATCAGGCGGGCCTCGCTCATCGCGCCCGTGTAGAAGGAGCCGATCTGGTTGTGGTCGGAGTCCGTGGTGCACACGAAGCGCGCGGTGTGCAGCACCTCGGAGATCCGGACGGAGTCGGTGTCGACCCCGTGCCGCTCCAGCCAGGCGCGGTACTCGTCGAAGTCGGAGCCGGCGGCTCCGACCAGGATCGGGCGGCTGCCGAGCTGCCCCATACCGAAGCAGATGTTCGGGCCGACACCGCCCCGCCGGACGTCGAGGTTGTCGACGAGGAAGGAGAGGGAGACCGTGTGCAGCTGGTCCGCGACCAGCTGGTCGGCGAAACGGCCGGGGAAGGTCATGAGGTGGTCGGTGGCGATGGAGCCGGTGACTGCGATGCGCACGGCGTGGACGCTCCTGCGGAGGACAGTAAGGGGACAGTCAAAACTACCCGGTCTCGGGCCCCGAGCCGACCGGCTGAAACTACCCCGTAGTAGGTCTTTCTTCACATGAGGCGCGGTGCCTACGGTGCGTCCATGACCTCTTCCGATGGCTTCGGCTACACCGAGTACACCGCCGGGACGCGCGGCGCGGAAGTCTCGCGGCGGCCCGGTTTCGCCCGTCTGCTGGGCGACTGCGCCCGAATGGCTCCGCACTGGGCGGTTCCGGCGGCTCCGCTGCCGGACCGGGTGGCCGCCTCGCAGATCCACGGGATCAGCGTTCCGCCGGCGTCGGCGCGTCTGATCGCCTCCACGGCGGCCTACGGGGACTGACCGGGGAACCGGTTGCGCGTCTGTTCCGTCACACCCGCATCAAGCACGCCGGGACAGGTGAAGGAGCGATGCGGTGACCAGCGAACAACCCGAGACATCACGCGGCACACGACGGCGGCCGGCCTGGGCCGTCGGTTCGATCGCGGCTGCCGTGCTGCTGGCCGGCGGCGGTACCGCGTACTGGGCGTCCACCGCGTACGGCGACGGCTCGCCCCGTACGGCCGACAGCGCGGCCTCCGCGCCCCGTGCGGCGGGGAGCCCCTCGGCGCCCGGCATCGCGCCCGGGGAGCCCGACCCGTCGGGCGCCGGGGTGGTCTACCGGGCCGACGTGAAGCTGCCGGAGGGTCCGGCCACGGCGCCCGCCTTCGCCGCGTCCGGTGAGGTGACCTCGGAGGAGGTGGCGAAGCTCGCCGCCGCGCTCGGCGTTCCGGGCGCTCCGCGGGTCAACGGGGACGTCTGGCTGGCCGGCGAGGCCGCCGACGGCTCCGGGCCCCGGCTCACGGTGACCCGCAAGGCGCCGGGGACCTGGACCTTCAGCCGCTTCCAGGTGCCGGGCAACGGCACTGGCAACGGCGCCGGGGACGACTGCGTGCGGGGCAAGGACACCTGCGGCCCCGCCACCCTCCCCCAGGACGCGCAGGACGCGCCCGCGAGCGCCGGCAAGCCGGTGTCCGAGGAGGCCGCCAAGGCCGCCGCGGCCCCCGTGCTCGCCGCCGCCGGGCAGGCCGGGGCCCACCTGGACGCCCGCCTCGCCCAGGGATCGGTGCGGGTGGTGACGGCGGACCCGGTGGTCGGCGGCCTCGCCACGCAGGGCTGGTCCACGAAGGTCAGCGTGGGCGCCGACTCCTCCGTGGTGGCGGGCAGCGGCGAGCTGAAGACCCCCGTACGGGCGGCCGAGCAGCCGGTGGTCGGGGCCGTGGAGGCGCTGGCCAGGCTCAACGCGAAGTCGGGCGGCACGGCCGGCACGGACCCCGGGCCGAGCGGCTGCGCGACCTCGGTCCCGCTGGACCCGGACACCCCGCTGGGGCCGACGGACGTCCCGCCCTGCAACCCGGAGCCGCGGCCGATGAAGCCGCCGCGCACGGAGACGGTCAAGGGCGCCGCCCTCGGCCTGGTGCCCGGAACGGTGGACGGGGCCCGCGGCCTGGTCCCGGCCTGGCTCTTCGAGGTGGCGGGCAAGGACGGCGCCCCCGGCCACACGGTGGCCCAGCCGGCCTCCGCCCAGGACACCACGCCCACGCCCGGCCCGAAGGACGGTCCCACGGTGCCCGGATTCTCGTACGCGCAGGCCGACCGGAAGCTGACCGTGAACTTCTGGGGCAGCGTGTGCAGCACCTACGCCCTGGAGGCGCGGGAGCAGCCCGAGTCGGTCCTGGTGAAGATCACGGACACGCCGAACAAGCCGGGCCAGGCCTGCATCATGCTCGCGCAGGAGATGTCCCTGTCGGCGACGCTCCAGCAGCCGCTGGGCGACCGCAAGGTGGTCGACGCGACCACGGGCAAGCCGCTCCCCCGGCAGTAGCGCCCCAGGAGGGCCCGGCAAGGCCCAGGAGGGCCCAGGAAGGCCCGGGGCATGCGAGAGGGCCCGCCTCTCCGGTCGGAATGCGACCGGAGAGGCGGGCCCTCGTCGTGGTGCCGGGGCCTGCCGGTTTAGCTGAACGAGTCGCCGCAGGCGCAGGAGCCGGTGGCGTTCGGGTTGTCGATCGTGAAGCCCTGCTTCTCGATGGTGTCGACGAAGTCGATGGAGGCACCGTGGAGGTACGGGGAGCTCATCCGGTCCGTGACGACCTTCACGCCGTCGAAGTCCTTGACGACATCGCCGTCGAGGGACCGCTCGTCGAAGAAGAGCTGGTAGCGCAGGCCGGAGCAGCCGCCGGGCTGGACGGCGACGCGCAGCGCCAGGTCATCGCGGCCTTCCTGCTCCAGCAGGGTCCTGACCTTCTCGGCGGCGGCGTCGGACAGGAGGATGCCGTCGCTCACGGTGGTCTTGTCGTCCTGTACGGACATCTGCATTCACTCCCGAAGTGGGCGGCTCCCCGCCGGAGGCAGGGAAACGTCGGACTCTTGCCGTCGGTGGCAACGAGCGGGACCGCGGTTTCATTCCGGGACCCGACGCTTGTTTCAGATATTCATGCTCGCACACCGCGCGGGGGGCGGAGCCGATGGATCGGCGGGCTGATGCGTCACATCGACACTATGGACATCGTCAAACTGACGTGAAGAGGTTATGATAGATAGCGTCAAATCGACGAGAACTCGAAGCGATACCCCAACGAAGTCCCTTGTTGCAGAACAGAAAGGGTGCGTGCAGTGACCACCGCCCAGCCTTTGGACGTCCAGCCGACGCCCCTTGCCCTGCTGCTGCTCGGCCGTGAAGCCGACCCCAAGAGCGAGCGCGGCGTGGAATGCCCCGGCGACCTGCCCTCGCCGTCGGACCCGAACCTCGTGGCGCGCGCCCGCGCGGCCAAGGAGAAGCTCGGTGACAAGGTCTTCATCCTCGGCCACCACTACCAGCGCGACGAGGTCATCGAGTTCGCCGACGTCACCGGCGACTCCTTCAAGCTGGCCAAGGACGCGGCCGCCAAGCCGGAGGCCGAGTACATCGTCTTCTGCGGCGTGCACTTCATGGCCGAGTCCGCCGACATCCTGACCTCGGACGACCAGAAGGTGGTCCTGCCGGACCTGGCCGCCGGCTGCTCGATGGCCGACATGGCCACCGCCGAGCAGGTCGCCGAGTGCTGGGACGTGCTGACCGAGGCCGGCGTCGCCGGCGCGACGGTCCCCGTCTCGTACATGAACTCCTCCGCCGACATCAAGGCCTTCACCGGCAAGCACGGCGGCACGATCTGTACCTCGTCCAACGCGAAGAAGGCCCTGGAGTGGGCGTTCGAGCAGGGCGAGAAGGTGCTCTTCCTCCCGGACCAGCACCTGGGCCGCAACACCGCCGTCCGCGACATGGGCATGTCCCTGGACGACTGCGTCCTGTACAACCCGCACAAGCCGAACGGCGGCCTGACCGTCGAGCAGCTGCGCAACGCCAAGATGATCCTGTGGCGCGGCCACTGCTCGGTCCACGGCCGGTTCTCGGTCGACTCGGTCAACGACGTGCGCGCCCGCATCCCCGGCGTGAACGTCCTGGTCCACCCCGAGTGCAAGCACGAGGTCGTGGCGGCCGCGGACTACGTCGGCTCGACGGAGTACATCATCAAGGCGCTGGAGGCGGCCCCGTCCGGCTCCAAGTGGGCCATCGGCACCGAGCTGAACCTGGTCCGCCGCCTGGCGAATCGATTCGCCGCGGAGGACAAGGAAGTCGTCTTCCTCGACAAGACGGTCTGCTTCTGCTCGACGATGAACCGCATCGACCTCCCCCACCTGGTGTGGACCCTGGAGTCCCTGGCCGAGGGCAACCTCGTCAACCAGATCCAGGTCGACAAGGAGACGGAGAGCTTCGCGAAGCTCGCGCTGGAGCGGATGCTCGCGCTGCCGTAGCCTGCGGAACCGATCGTCGAAAGGGGCACCCCTCGGGGTGCCCCTTTCGTTTAACCTCCCTGGTACCGAGGGGAGTTGATCGCCATGACGCAGTACTTCGAGGTACTGGCCAACGCCGGTCCGGACGCCGACGAGCAGGAGCGGGCGGAGGCCCGGGCCGAGCTGGTGGCGGCGCTGGAGGAGCTGGGCGTCGACGAGGTCCGCGTACGGGAACTGCCCGCGCCGCCGGGGTCCAAGTCGGGTGGCCTGGCCACCGCGGAGATCCTGGTGGCGGTGGCGCCGTCGCTGTTCGCCTCGGTGGTCGCCGCGTTCGACGCCTGGGTCCAGTGGGCGGCCTCGCGGCGGGTGCGGGTGAAGATCGGGGAGGACGAGTTCGAGGCCTCCCGCCTGAGCCCTGAGCAGCGGCAGGCCCTCGTCGACCACTTCATCGCCCGGACCGCGAGGGTGGAGGAGCCGCCCCGTGGCGGTGCGTGAGGCGCTGGTCGTCGCCACCTCCTCGTACGAGGACAGCCGGCTCAACCAGCTGAACTCGCCCGGCCTGGACGCGATGGAGCTGTCCGAGGTGCTCAGCGACCCGGCCATCGGCGGCTACGCGGTCCGGCCGGTCATCGACCAGCCCGCGCATGTCGTGCGGCGCGAGATCGAACGGTTCTTCATCCGCCGCAAGCCCGACGACCAGCTCCTGCTCTACCTGTCCTGCCACGGCATCAAGGACTCCCGGCTCCAGCTGTACTTCGCCGCGGCCGACACGGACCGGGACCTGCTGGAGTCCACCGCCGTCCCGGCGGGCTTCGTCAACGGCCGGCTGGTCAACTGCAACTCGCGCAAGATCCTGGTGCTGCTGGACTGCTGCTACAGCGGGGCGTTCAAGCCCGGCGGCGCGAAGTCCGCGGACACGGCCGTGCACCTGCTGGAGGAGTTCAAGGACACCGGGGTCGCGGTGATCACGGCCACGGACGCGCTCCAGCAGGCCTGGGAGGGGGAGGGCCCGGTCACCGAGACGGGAGAGGGGCAGCTGTCCGTCTTCACCGCGGCGGCGGTGGAGGGGCTGCGCTCGGGCCGGGCGGACCGGGACGGCGACGGCTGGGTCTCGGTGGAGGACCTGTACGGCCACGTCCGCGCGGAGATGCAGGCCCGCGACGCGCGGCAGAGCCCGCTGCGCTGGATCCTGGGCGGCCAGGGCACCCTCAAGATCGCCCGCCGGGCCGCGCCCGAGGGCACCGGGCCGCTGACCCTCCCCCGCCCGCGCAGCGTCCCCTCGCTGGTCGGCCCGGCGACCGAGCTGCTGGCCGGCATCACCCCGGCGGCGACGCTGTTGCGCCGGACCCTGGGACCGTCCCCCCGGCCGGTGCTGCTCAAGCGTGCGGACGGGATGCCGTACACCAGCACGGACACGCTGGAGATCGTCGGCGAGCTGCCCACGGAGCCGGGTTACGCGGCGATGGGCACCGGGCTCCTGCAGGACCTCGTCGCCGACCAGTACCGGCGGGCCCGGGACGGCACCGCCACGGCGGCGGTGGTCTTCGAGGCCGTCGTACGGGGGCTCCAGCCGGCCCTGGCCCAAGGGACGCACCCGGCGGTGCTGGCGCGGGCGGTGCGGCCCGCTTTCGCGCAGGCGCGCAGGATCCTCAAGGGGTTCGCGGTGCCCCTGCAGCAGGACTGGGTCCGGCTGGGCCAAGCCATGACCACCGTGTGCGGGGACGAGCAGGTCGCCGCCCACGTGGGTGACGCGCTGCGCGGGGTCGGCGAGAAGGGGGCCGTCACCGTCTCGGATTCCTCGGGCTTCGGTCTCTCGGCGCAGATGTCCGAGGGGTGCGTGCTGCAAGCCGGCTTCCTGTCGCCGCACTTCTCCACGGACGACGCGAACGGCGAGGCCGTTCTGGAGAACCCTCACGTGCTGCTCTGCGCCGAGCCGCTCGTCACGGTGGAGGACGTACTGCCCGCCCTGGAGCGGGTGCTGGAGTCCGGCAGGCCGCTGCTCGTCGTGGCCCCGGCGGTCGAGGGGGAAGTCCTGCCCACCCTGGCGGTCAACGCGGAGCGCAACATCTTCCGCTCGATCGCCGTCGCCGTGCCCGCGACGGACCCGCCGTTCGGACGCCTGCTGCTCGGTGACCTCGCGGTCGTGACGGGGGGCGTCGTCTTCGAAAGGTCCGCGGACCTCCGCGACGCCCAGCGCGAGCAATTGGGCGGGGCCGGACGGGTCGTCTCCACCCGCACGACGACGCTGCTGATCAGGGGGGAGGGCGAGGCCTCCCGGATCACCGAGCACCTCGTCCGGCTGGTGCGCGACTCGACCCGGGCGGGCGCCTCCGCGCCGAGCGGGTTCGACACCAGAATGGCCCTGCTCACGACGAAGATCGTCGAGATCGGTGTCGGCGGTGCCGGTGACGAGGAGATCCGGCAGCGCAAGACGCGGGTGCGGCAGGCCGTTCACGCCGGCCGCGCGGCCCTGGGCCACGGGGTGATCCCCGGCGCGTCCACGACCTTGGCGACGGTCGGCGTGGCCCTCGGGTCGCCACCCGTCCAGGCGGCGGGGGACGCCGTGGCGGCCTTGGGCAGAGCCCTGGCCGAGCCCCTGCTCGCGGTGGCGACGAACCACGGAGAGCCCGACCCGGACCAGCTGCTCCAACGGGTGGACGCACAGCGGCCGACAGCCGCCTACGACGCGACGGAGGGCGGCTTCTCCGACGTCGAGGCGGCGGGGCTCTGGGAGCCCGTCACGACGGCCTGGTCGATGCTGCACGCCGTCGAGGCCGCCGTTCTCGAGTACCTGTCGGTCATCTGAGCGCAAGCGGAGGGGGCGCCCGGAGATTCCGGACGCCCCCTCTGGCCGTGCACGGGTCAGACGCGGGCCGGGGACTCCTCGTCCGAGGGCTCCGACGGGTTCGGGACCACCGTCAGGCGGGCCGTTTTCTTCGCGCGGCGCCGCTCCTTGCGGAGTTCCACCATCGTGTAGAGGGTCGGCACCAGGAGCAGGGTCAACAGGGTGGAGCTGACCAGGCCGCCGATCACCACGACCGCGAGCGGCTGCGAGATGAAGCCGCCCTCGCCGGTGACGCCCAGCGCCATCGGGAGCAGCGCGAAGATGGTCGCCAGGGCCGTCATCAGGATGGGGCGGAGCCGGTGGCGGCCGCCTTCGACGACGGCCTCGACGACGCCGAGGCCCTGGGCCCGATACTGGTTGACCAGGTCGATCAGGACGATCGCGTTGGTCACCACGATGCCGATGAGCATCAGCATGCCGATCATCGCCGGGACGCCCATCGGGGTGCCGGTGACCAGCAGCAGGCCGAGCGCGCCGGTCGCCGCGAACGGGATCGAGACCAGCAGGATCAGCGGCTGGACCAGCGAGCGGAAGGTCGCGACCAGCAGCATGAACACGATCGCGATGGCCGCGAACATGGCCAGGCCCAGCGAGGCGAAGGCCTCGTCCTGGTCCTCCGAGACGCCGCCGATGGAGGCGGTGGCGCCGTCCGGCAGGTCCAGGGCCTTGATCTTGGTCTGGAGCTCGGCGCTGACCGCGCCCGTGTTGTCGCCGACCGGCTTCGCGGTGACGGTGGCGGCGCGGGCGCCGTCGATCCGGGTCATCGCGACCGGGCCGGGGACCACCTTGACCTCGGCGATGTCGCCGAGCTTGAGCGGGCCGACCGGGAGCGCCTGGAGCTCGGCCAGGGTGGTGGCCGGCTGGGCGGACTTGATGACGATGTCGCGCTCGGTGTTGTCCAGTACGGCCTTGCCCGCCGGGTTGCCCCGTACGGCCTGCGCGACGATCGCGCCGAGCGCGGCCTGGTTCAGGCCCGCGTCCGCGGCCTTGGGGGTGGCGGTCACCGAGATCCGGGGCACGGACTGGGACAGGTCGCTCTGCACGTCGGTGACGTTCTTGAGGGTGGCCACCTCGGCGCGCACCTGCTCGGCGGCCTTGGCGAGGATCTCGCCGTCGCCCGCCTTGACGACCACGCTGAGGTTCTGGTTGCCGAAGCCGTCGCCCGCCGCGATCCGGGTCTCGCCGATGCCGTCGAGCTTGGCCAGCTCGCCCTCGATCCGCTTCTTCACGGCGTCCGCGTCGCCCGCGTCCTTCAGCGTGACCTGGTACGAGGCCTGGTTGGAGCCCGTACCGCCGCCGAAGGCCGCGAGGAAGCCGGAGGAGCCGACGGTGACCTGGTAGCTCTTGACGCCGTCGACCGAGGCCAGCGCCTTCTCGATCTTGCGGCTCGCCTCGTCGGAGGCGGCCAGCGAGGTGCCGGGGGCCAGCTCCTGCTTGACCGTCAGGACGTCCTGCTCGCCCTGGTCGAAGAAGTTCGTCTTCAGCAGCGGGGTCATCCCGAAGGTGCCGACGAGGATGACGACCGCGATCGCCACGCTGGTCAGGCGGCGCCGGGTGGCGAAGCCGAGGACGCGGACGTAGAACGTCTGGAGGCGGCTGCGCGCCTCCTTCTCCTCGGCCTCGCGGCGGGCGCGGGCGGCGCTCTCGGCGTCTCCCGCCGTCACGCCCTTCGGCGCGCGCAGGAACCAGTACGAGAGCACCGGTACGACCGTCAGCGAGACGAGCAGCGAGGCCAGCAGGGCGGCGGTGACGGTGAGCGAGAAGGAGCCGAAGAGCTCGCCGATCATGCCGCCGACGAGGCCGATCGGCAGGAAGACGGCGACGGTGGTGAGCGTGGAGGAGGTGACCGCGCCGGCGACCTCCTTGACCGCGGTGATGATGGCGGTCTCGCGCTCCTCGCCGTAGCCGAGGTGGCGCTTGATGTTCTCCAGGACCACGATCGAGTCGTCGACGACGCGGCCGATGGCGATGGTGAGCGCGCCCAGCGTCAGCATGTTGAGCGAGAGGTCGCGGGTCCACAGCACGATGAGCGCGAGGACGACGGACAGCGGGATGGAGACCGCGGTGACGAGCGTCGAGCGCAGCGAGGCCAGGAAGACCAGGATCACGATCACCGCGAAGAGCAGGCCGAGCATGCCCTCGGTGGTGAGGCTGGAGATGGACTTGGCGACGGCCGGGCCCTGGTCGCTGACGACGGTGAGGGCGGCGCCGGCGCCGAGCGTGGAGCGCAGCTCGGGCAGCTTGTCCTTGACGGCGTCGGAGATGGCGACGGCGCTGCCGTCCTTGTCCATGGTCAGGACGAGGGCGAGGCTGGGCTTGCCGTTGGTGCGGGTGATGGAGACGGCCTTGGCGGCCTCCTGCTTCACGGTGGCGACGTCGCCGAGGCGGACGGCCGGCTTGCCGGGGCCGGGGCTCAGGCGCAGGTCCTCGACCTGGGCGAGGGAGGTGTAGCCGGCGCCGACGCGGACGGTCCGGTTCTTGCCCTCCTCGTCGAAGGAGCCTGCGGGCATGGTCGCGCCGCCCGCCTGGAGGCCCTGGGCGAGGGCGGCGCCGTCGAGGCCGGCGGCCGCGAGCCTGGCGTTGTCGGGGGTGACGGTGACCTGGAGGTCCTGGACGCCGTCGACGGTGACCTGGCCGACGCCCTCGATGTCCGACAGGACGGGGACGACGGAACGTTCCAGCTGGTCGGCGAGCGCCTGCTGGTCCTTGTCGGAGGTGACGGCGAGGATGACGGTCGGGATGTCGTCGGTGGAACCGGCCACGACCTGCGGGTCCACCTCGGCGGGCAGCCGGACGCGGGCCCGGTTGACGGCCTGCTGGACGTCGGCGACGAGCTGCTTGGTGCCGCTGTCGCCGTAGTCGAAGGTGGCCATGATGAGGGCGTTGCCCTCGCTGGCGGTGGAGGTGATGCCGGTGATGCCGTCGACGCCCTTGAGCATGGCCTCGATCGGTTCGACGACCTGCTTCTCCACCACGTCGGGCGAGGCGCCCTGGTACGGCGCGAGCACGGACACCATGGGCAGTTCGATGGAGGGCAGCAGCTGCTGCTTGAGCTGCGGGATGGCTATGGCGCCGAAGAGGAGCGCGACGAGCGACACGAGGCCGATCAACGCCCTTTGGGCAAGGCTGAAGCGGGACAGCCACGACATGGGTATGGGATCTCTCTGCAGTGACGAAGGCGAGGGCCCTTTCAGCCTTGTCCATGCCGTGGCGCCGCTGCGTCGCTCGCAGGTCCCGTCCTTATGTGCGGCATACCGCGTCCGCAGTACGCCGCACTACTGCGGCGCTACTCCGCGCGGGGCCGGACCAGTCCCGATTCGTAGGCGATGACCACCAATTGCGCCCGGTCGCGGGCGCCGAGCTTGGCCATGGCCCGGTTGACGTGGGTCTTGACGGTGAGCGGGCTGACCTCCAGCCGTCCGGCGATCCCGTCGTTGGACAGCCCCGCGGCCACGAGTACGAGGACCTCGCGCTCCCGGACGGTCAGCGCGGCGAGCCGCTGCGCGTGCGACCCGGCGGCGGCCGCGGCGGCTGCCGGGTCGGCGCCGCCGCCCTGGGCGAGGAAGGTGGCGATGAGTCCCTTGGTGGCGGCCGGGGAGAGCAGGGCCTCGCCGGCGTGCGCGACCCGGATGGCGTTGAGCAGGTCCTCGGGCTCGGCGCCCTTGCCGAGGAAGCCCGAGGCGCCGGCCCGCAGGGCGGCGGCGACGTACTCGTCGACCTCGAAGGTCGTCAGCATCACCACGCGTACCGCGCCGAGTTCCGGGTCCGCGCTGATCATGCGGGTGGCGGCGAGCCCGTCGGTGCCGGGCATCCGGATGTCCATGAGGACGACGTCGGGGCGGGCGCGACGGGCCAGTTCGAAGGCCTGGGCCCCGTCGGAGGCCTCCCCGACGACCTCCATGTCGGGCTCGGAGTCGACGAGCACCTTGAAGGCGCTGCGCAGCAGTGCCTGGTCGTCGGCCAGCAAGACCTTGATGGGCGGCGGGCTGGGTGCGGCGGGGGTCGGGTCCGTCCGGATGTCGTCCACGGGGGTGAGCCTACGTGGGCACCCGCGGGGCACCGGCCGGGGATCCGGCGGTTCAGCCCAGGGCGAGGACGATCAGGGCGGTGGTCGCGGAGACCTCGGCCAGGGCTCCGAAGACGTCGCCGGTGACCCCGTCGAAGCGCCGGACGCAGCGGCGCAGCAGCAGTTCCGCGGCGAGCAGGGCGACCAGGACGGCCGCGGCGTGCCGGCCGGCGGCCGGGAGGCCCAGCGGGAGGGCGGCGGCCGCGGCCAGGACCACGGTGAGCGCGGCGACGGCGGCGGCCGCACGGCGCGGGACCACTCCGGCGACGGCCGCGCCGAGCCCCTCGGGGCGGGCGGCCGGGACCCCCGCACGGGAGGCGAGGGTCATGGCGAGGCGGGCGGTGACGGCGGCGGTCACGGCGGCGAGGGCGCCGCGCACCCAGCTGTCGGCGTACGCCTCGGTCAGGGCGGCCACCTGCACCAGCAGCAGGAGGACCAGGGCCACGACGCCGAAGGGGCCGATGTCGGACTGCTTCATGATGCGCAGCGCGTCGTCGGCGGGTTTGGCGCTGCCCAGGCCGTCCGCGGTGTCGGCGAGCCCGTCCAGGTGCAGCCCCCGGGTCAGGGCGGCCGGTACCGCGACGGTGACGGCCGCGGCGAGCATCGGGCCCCCGCCGAGGAGGAGCAGGAGCACCCCGGGCACGGCGGCGAGCAGCCCGACGACCAGGCCGGCGAGCGGGGCGCAGGCCATTCCGGTGCGGGCGGCGGGGCGGTCCCAGCGCGTGATGCGCGCGGGCAGCACGGTGAGCGTGCCGAACGCGAAGCGGAGGCCGTCGCGGAGGGAGGCGCGCTCCGGGGGCGGAGGCGGTGGCTGGTCTTCGAACGAATCTGTCATCGGCGCGAACGCTACCCGCTCACCACGGACGGTAAATTACCCATTACGTACCAAATAGGGAGTCAGTGGGATGGGTCACTGGTGGTATCGGAACATCGTCGAACCGGGGAAGCTGCCGCTGCTCCTCGCGCTGCTCTCCTTCGTCATGTCGTTCCTGGTCACCCGCGTGATCACCCGGATGATCCGGGCCGGGAAGGGCCCCTTCAAGAACATCACCCCGGGCGGCATGCACGTCCACCACGTGGTGCCCGGCGTGATCCTCGTGGTCATCGGCGGTTTCGGCGCGGTCGGCAGCGGCCGCTACGGCTTCGGCGCGATGCTCTCGGCCGTCCTCTTCGGGCTCGGGGCGGGCCTGGTCCTGGACGAGTTCGCGCTGATCCTGCACCTCGACGACGTCTACTGGAGCGAGCAGGGCCGCAAGAGCGTGGAGATCGTGGTCCTGACGGCCGCGCTGGTGGCGCTGGTCCTGGGCGGATTCGTGCCCTTCGGCGTGAACGACCTGACCGCCGAGGAGCGCCAGAGCCGCGGCCTGGTCGCCATGAACACCGCCACCAACTTCTTCCTCGCCCTGATCGCCCTGTGGAAGGGCAAGGCGCGCACCGCCCTCTTCGGCGTGGTCGTCCCCTTCGTGGCCCTGATCGGCGCGATCCGGCTGGCCCGGCCCGGGTCCCCGTACGCGAAGAAGTTCTACGCGAAACGCCCGCGCGCACGGGCCAAGGCCGGACTGCGCGCCTTCCACCACGACCGGCGCTGGGCGGCGCCGCGGCGCAAGTTCGAGAACTTCATCGGCGGCACCCCGGACCCGGAGCGGGCCGCGGTCTCCCTCCGGAAACCGCCCGAGCACTGACTGCGGCACGACGACGGGCCCGCCCCCGGGAAGGGGACGGGCCCGTCGTCGTGTTCGTGCACCGGCGTCAGGCCCTCGGCCCTAGCCCGGAATCAGCCCGTCGTCGCTGAGCATCTCCCTGACCTCGTCGAGCGTCGCGTCGTCCCCCGGCAGGATCAGCTCGGACGGTTCCAGCGCCTCATCGGGGAGCGGCTCGCCGAGCCGCCGTACGGCATCGAGCAGTGCGCCCAGCGTGCGCCGGAAGCCCTCCTCGTCACCGCTCTCCATCTCGGCCAGCAGTTCGTCGTCCAGCTTGTTGAGCTCGGCGAAGTGGCTGTCGGCCACCTTCAGCTGGCCTTCCCCCATGATGCGGACAATCATGACAGGCCCCGTCCTACTGCTTGTCGAACCGGTGCTGGGTCTGCGGCTGCTGGGCGGTGCCCGGGGCCCCGCCCTCGATGGCCTGCTGCTGGGCGGAGGGGCCGCCCGCCAGCTCGGCCTTCATGCGCTGGAGCTCCAGCTCCACGTCCGTACCGCCCGACAGGCGGTCCAGCTCGGCCTGGATGTCGTCCTTGGAGCCGAGCCCGCTCTGGTCGTCGAGGGCGCCGGAGGCCAGCAGCTCGTCGATCGCGCCGGCGCGGGCCTGCAGCTGGGCGGTCTTGTCCTCGGCCCGCTGGATGGCCAGGCCGACGTCGCTCATCTCCTCGGAGATGCCGGAGAAGGACTCCGCGATCCGGGTCTGCGCCTGGGCCGCGGTGTAGGTGGCCTTGATGGTCTCCTTCTTGGTGCGGAAGGCGTCCACCTTGGCCTGGAGCCGCTGGGCGGCGAGGGTGAGCTTCTCCTCCTCGCCCTGAAGGGTCTGGTGCTGCACCTCCAGGTCGCTGACCTGCTGCTGGAGCGAGGCGCGGCGGGAGAGGGCCTCTCGGGCCAGGTCCTCGCGGCCCAGGGCGAGGGCCTTGCGGCCCTGGTCCTCCAGCTTGGCGGACTGCCCCTGGAGCTGGTTCAGCTGAAGCTCCAGGCGCTTGCGGGAGGTCGCCACGTCTGCGACGCCGCGGCGCACCTTCTGCAGCAGTTCGAGCTGCTTCTGGTACGAGTAGTCGAGGGTTTCGCGCGGGTCCTCGGCCCGGTCCAGGGCCTTGTTCGCCTTCGCGCGGAAGATCATCCCCATACGCTTCATGACACCGCTCATGGGCTTCGCGCGCCCCCTTCTAGACGGACTGTGCTCCAGGTCACCGACAGAACCCACAGTACGGGCCCTGCTTCCATTACCGCACTGTTCGAAGTCGGATGCGCTCCTCCTCCAGGACGACTGCGCCCTCGCCGTGTCAGGCGTAAGGAGTAGGTGGGTCCCCGATCACTGCCGGAGGCGGACCCGCGGCACGAACCGTGCAATGGGAAGACGCCCGCCGTTGCCGGATCGTTCCCCGCCGGGGTGGGGCCCATGCCCGCAACCACGTAGGCTTGGGTTTTGTGTTTGGGAACCGCTCCTCCAAGGAAGAGAAGGACGCCGCCACCGACAAGGTGACCGCCGACCTCTCGCAGCCCCGTGACCCGCAGGCCCCGAAGGGCCGCCCTACGCCGAAGCGTGCTGTGGCCCAGTCGCAGCGCAAGGCCGTGGTGGCCTCGACCGGCAACCGCAAGGAGGATGCCAAGCGAGCCCGTGAGCGCCGTCGCGTAGAGATGGCCAAGCAGCGCGAGGCGCTGGCCAGCGGCGACGAGCGCTACCTGCCCGCCCGTGACAAGGGCCCCGTCCGCCGGTTCGTCCGCGACTTCGTGGACTCCCGGTTCTCGGTAGCCGAAATGTTCCTGCCGCTGGCCGTGATCATCCTCGTGCTGAGCATGGTCCGGGTGCCGTCGATCCAGAACATCGCGCTGCTGCTGTGGCTGGGCGTGATCGCCCTGATCATCGTCGACTCCATCGGCCTGGTGTTCCGCCTGCGCAAGGCGCTGAACGACCGCTTCGCGAACGAGCCGCGCCGCGGCGCCGTCGCGTACGGCCTCATGCGCACCCTCCAGATGCGCCGGCTGCGCCTGCCGAAGCCGCAGGTCAAGCGCGGGGAACGGCCCTGAGCGGATTTGCCGAGGGCGCCCGCCTCTGGCTCGAGGGCCTGGGCGGGCTCCGTAACGCCGTCCGCCAGGAACTCGTGGGCCGCCAGGTCGACGAGCAGATCGCGCACCGCTTCCCGGTAGGGCAGCGGCTGCGCGTGCTCGACGTGGGCATGGGCCAGGGCACGCAGGCGCTGCGACTGGCCCGCGCCGGACACAAGGTGACGGGCCTGGAGCAGGACCCCGACATGCTGACCGTCGCGCGCGAGGCCCTGGAGCGGGAGCCCGCCGGGATCCGCGACCGGGTCCGGCTCATGGAGGGCGACGGCCGCGAGACCGGCGCCCACTTCCTGCCGGGCAGCTTCGACGTCGTGCTGTGCCACGGGGTGCTGATGTACGTGCCCGAGCCGGACGCCATGCTCGCCGGGCTGGCCCGCATGCTCGCCCCCGGAGGTCTCCTCTCCCTCCTGGTGCGCAACGGCGACGCGCTCGCCATGCGGCCGGGGCTGGACGGCGACTGGAAGGGCGCGCTGGCCGCCTTCGACAGCACCGACTACACGAACCGGCTCGGCCTGGACGTGCGCGCCGACCGGCTGGCGGGCCTGACGGCCACGCTGTCCGGCATCGGGGCGCCGCTGCAGTCCTGGTACGGGGTGCGCGTCTTCACCGACGGCACCGAGGCGGGCGAGACGCTGCCGCCCGACGAGGAGCTGGAGCGGCTGCTGTCCGCCGAGGACCGGGCCGGCCGCACCGACCCCTACCGGGGCGTGGCCGCGCTGCTGCACCTCTGCGGGGTACGGGGCTAGGCGGTGTCTGATGGCTCTTGCCCGGGTGGTGGATCTGTTGCCGTTCCGGGCATGAGTCGGTCATGGTGCGTCGGCATGAACTGACGAATGC
>NZ_JBHWUO010000094.1:0-16949 GCF_042736975.1 Streptomyces sp. NPDC059989 | reverse complement strand
CCACCCCCCGGATCATCAACAACAAGGGGGGGAAGTCATGCCGGACCCGAAGGCCGGTAGCCCCATTGCGGAGCCACGAAAACGGTAACGGGGGGAGCGGGGGCGCGCAGGGGCGTCCCCGCAGGACGAGCGCGCAACCAAAGCAGCACGCCGTGACAGGGCTTGGTGCGCGAGGACGAGGAGACGTCCCGGAGGGACCCCGCGGACAACCCGAACGGTCAAGATCCCGCCCCGGGGGACAAACCCCAGCCCCGCCGGCGTTTGAGGCGCGGGGGCAGAGCCCCCGGAACGGCGCCGCACCCGGCGGCGGACGAGGCCCGTCAGTCGAACCAGCGGTCCCGGGCCAGTTCGGCCGTGCGGGACGGGTCCTCCAGGAGGGCCGCCACCTCGAAGCGGCGGGGCCACTGGCCCGCGGACCAGGCGAGGCCCGCCGCGACGCCCTCCAGGGTCGAGGCGTGCAGGGTGCCGTCGGGGGTGCGGCGCCAGTCGAGTTCCGTGCCGCCCGCGATCAGTTCCTCGTGCTCGATGTACGTGAGGGGGGTCGAGGGGCCCAGCAGGAGGAGCACGGATTCCGGTACGTCGTGTTCCTCGCCCGGGGTCGTGACCTCCGCCGGGACCGTCTCCGAGAGGCGGCGGACCTGGAGGAGGTCCGCCAGGTCCGCGGCCCGGGACGGGGACACCGGCAGGAGGGGGAGGCCCTCCGTGAGGGGGAGCAGGTCGGGGGCGTCGGCGATGACCGCGTCGGCCGCGTCCACCACGCGGACCTCGCCGTCCACCACCGCGCGCAGCTCGTCCGGGAGGGTGACCTGCTCGGGGTCCAGGTCGGCCAGGGCGGTGTACAGGCCGTGCAGTTGGCGGCCCGTCACCTCGCGGTCCGGGTCCGCGAGGCGGCCCAGGAGCTCGGCGGCGCCGCCGGGTTCGTCCAGGAGGGCCGGCACGGTGGTCCGTACGCCCAGGGCGCGCAGGACCTGCTCGTCCTCGAAGCCCGTGGCGTCCGCCGAGGTGTAGAGGCCCTCCAGGAGCGGGTCGCCGCCCGCCGCGCGCAGGCCCGCCGGGCGGCGGCCGTCGAGGACCGGGTGGTCGCGCAGCCACCAGGCGGTGTACGGGCGCACGGACTGCGTGGTGCCGTCCGGGAGGAGGATCCGCACGGGCTGGGTCAGGGCGTCCCGGAGCGGGGGCTGGGCCAGCATCGCCAGGGCCTGGGGCCAGCAGTCGTCGTCGACCAGGTCCAGGTCCCGTACGGCCACCAGTTCCGTGGCCACCGGGGGGACCGGGGTGTCGGGGAGCTGGTCGAGGACGTCCTCGCACCACACGTCCACCGCGTCCAGCAGGCCCGCGTCGTCGGGCTCCGCGAAGTCCCCCTCGCGCGGCTCCAGTTCGTCCGGATCGAGGACCACGTCCGTGGCCCGGACCAGCTGGAAGGAGGCCAGGACCCCGCAGGCGGTGAGGGTGTCCGGGTCCCAGCGGGAGGCCAGCTCGGCATCCAGGTAGGGGATCTCGTCCTCGCGGACCACCGAGGCCAAGGGGCTGCCGGCGAGCAGGAGTTCGCCCGCCGGGGTCAGCTCGCCGTCCTCGTCGGGGAGGGCCAGCGCGCCGAGCCAGGGCTCGTCGCCGGGGGCCAGGCCGGCGTCCCGGATCAGGCCGAGGACCACGTCGGCCAGCTCGTCGGCGTCCAGGGTGTCGGCGTCCTCGTCCCAGATCTCCCCGGCGTCGAGGGAGGCGGCGACGGCGGCCCGCACCTGCGGGGTCGTCAGCACGGCCCGCGGCGTCGCCGGCAGCGCTCCGAGCTTCTCCAGCAGCGGGTGCGCCGCGTCCGGGTGGGCCACCTTCAGCCCCAGCCGGGCCAGGCTCTCGGGGGTGTCCGCGTAGGGGAGGAGGATGTGGCGCGGGCCGATGGTGGTGCGGCCGTCGGCCAGGGGCACGGGGAGGCCGGACAGCCGGTCCGGGTCCACCCCGGCGAGGCTGTCGTAGAGCCGGTGCCACCAGTCGGGGGTCCGCTCGATGCCCGCGATCCGCTCGATGGCATCGCCCAGCGGCAGCCGGCCCACGCCCAGGTTGCGCAGCTCGGCGCGGCGCTCCAGGCCGGCCGGGAGCAGGGTCGGCAGGACCTCGGCGAGGACCCGTACGGTGTCGGCGCCCGCGCCCTCCACGACCTCGGCCTCGAAGGGGCGCAGGGCGTTGCGCTCCTCGGCGTGCTCGGGCGGGGCGGCGGGGGCGAGGAAGGCCGTACGGGGGAGCCGGTCGAGGACGGCGGCGCGCAGGGCGCCGTCCAGTGCGCCCTTGCCGAGCGGGCCGGGGACCAGGTCGACGAGGGCGGTGGTCACCGGGTCCCAGGCGCCGAGGAGCTCGGCGTACGCGTCGGCCGCGCGCTCCACGAGGAAGTCGGTCAGCGGACCCGGCGCGGGGTGCCGGCGGGTGGTGTCCAGCGGCAGGGTCGCGATGAGCAGGGCCGGGATGCCGAGGGGCTCGTCGGTGGGGGTCGGTGCGTGCACCACGGGTGCGGTGGCCGGGCGCAGCGGGGCGCCGTCGGCGTCGACGGGCACGGCCCAGGACACCGACCAGGCGGGCCGCAGGCGTTCCTCGACGGGCCGGTCGGCGAGCAGGGCGCGCTCGATGGGGCCGCCGTGGCGGACGGTGCGCCAGCGGTTGGTGCCCGTACGGGAGTCCTCGATGACGGTGTACGGGCCCTCGTCGCGGCGGTGGAGGGTGCGGGTGCCGTCGGCCGGCGTGTCCACGATGACCTCGCGCAGCCCGGGGAGGGTGAGGAGGAGGGCGTCGTCGATGCCGGCCAGCAGCCGTTCGGCGAGGTCCTCGGCGGCGGCGTCGCGCAGCGGGAGGACCACGACGGTGTCGTAGCCCTCGGGCGCCGTGCCCTCGGCGGGCAGCGGGAGGCGCAGCAGCGGTACGTGGCCGTCGCGGCGGCGCAGTTCGTCGCCGAGGCCGGGGCTGCCGACGGAGGCGCCCCGGGCCAGTTCGCGGGCCTCGGCGAGGGACCAGCGGACGCCGCCGTGGCGGCCGAGGACGGCGGGCTCGTCGGAGACGGCGAGGACGGCGGCGAAGCCGACGCCGAATCGGCCGACGGTGTCGCCGGAGCCGGAGCCGGAGCCGGAGCCGGAGCCGGAGCCGGAGCCGGAGCCCGCGTCGGTGGCCCCCGGGGCGGCCCCCGCCGGCTCCCGCTTCGCGGAGGCGCGCAGGGTGGACAGCGACTCCACGCCCGTCGCGTCCAGCGGGGCACCGGTGTTGGCGACGGCCAGCACCGCGTGCCCGCCCTCACCGGGCTCGGCGGCGTGCAGGGTGAGCCGCAGCCGGCCCGGAACCCGGGCCCGCGCGGCGGCGTCGGCGGCGTTCTGCGCCAGCTCGACGACCAGCCGGTCGCGGTAGCCGCCGAGCGCCAGGTCCTCCTCGGCGTTGGCGTCCTCGCGGAACCGGGACGGGCCCGCGCCCCACGCGTCGAGGACCCTGCGCCGCAGCCGGGCCGTGCCGAAGGGGTCCACGCCGCTCTGGGCCGCCGTCACTCGCACGTTCACGCCGCTGCCTCCAAGATGTGCTGGGCCTTGATGCTCCTGCCCCGAACGTCCTGAAGGTATCGCGTACGGGGCCACGCCTTGCCCGTGAGGTGCGCGAACACCACCACGTTGGCGTCCCAGTGCCCTCTTGTGGGGAACGCAGAAGCCCCCGGTGACCTCGTGTCACCGGGGGCTCTGGCGGTAGTCCTTAGAGCTTCTCGATCACGTAGTCGATGCAGGCCGTCAGCGCCTGCACGTCCGCCGGGTCGATCGCCGGGAACATCGCGATGCGGAGCTGGTTGCGGCCGAGCTTGCGGTACGGCTCGGTGTCCACGATGCCGTTGGCGCGCAGCACCTTGGCGATGGCCGCCGCGTCGATGTCGTCCGAGAAGTCGATCGTGCCGATGACGGCGGAGCGCTTGTCGGCGTCCACGACGAACGGGTTGGCGTACTTCGACGCCTCGGCCCAGCCGTACAGGTTGCGCGCGCTGGCCGCCGTACGGCCGGTCGTGAACTCCAGACCGCCCTGGCTGTTCATCCACTCCAGCTGCTCGTTGAGCAGGAAGAGGGTGGACAGGGCCGGGGTGTTGTACGTCTGGTTCTTCAGCGAGTTGTCGATCGCCGTCGGCAGCGAGAAGAACTCCGGGATGTGCCGGCCGGAGTCGTGCACGCGCTGCGCGCGCTCCAGGGCGGCCGGGGAGAACGCCGCCAGCCACAGGCCGCCGTCCGAGGCGAAGGACTTCTGCGGGGCGAAGTAGTAGACGTCGGTCTCGGTGATGTCCACCGGCAGACCGCCCGCGCCCGAGGTCGCGTCCACCAGGACGAGCGACCCGGCGTCGGCGCCCGCGACGCGCTTGATCGGCGCCGCGACACCCGTCGAGGTCTCGTTGTGGGTGTACGCGTACACGTCCACGCCCGCCTCGGCCACCGGCTCGGGGTGCGTCCCCGGCTCGGAGGAGATCACGGACGGCGCGTCCAGCCACGGCGCGAGCTTCGCGGCCTTGGCGAACTTGGAGGAGAACTCGCCGAAGGTCAGGTGCTGGGACTTCTGCTCGATCAGCCCGTGGGTCGCGATGTCCCAGAAGGCGGTGGAGCCGCCGTTGCCCAGGATCACCTCGTAGCCCTCGGGGAGCGAGAAGAGGTCCCGGAGACCCTGGCGCACCGAGCCGACCAGGTTCTTGACCGGGGCCTGGCGGTGTGAGGTTCCGAGCAGGGAGGTTCCGGTGGCGGCGAGGGCGTCCAGCGCCTCGGTCCGCACCTTGGAGGGGCCCGCGCCGAAGCGTCCGTCGGCGGGCTTGATGTCAGCGGGAATCTGGATCTCAGCCACGAGCGGAGCGTATCCGGTCGAGGTCCGTGGGTTGGAGGCGCGTCCACCCGATGAGACGCACGGGGATCGTGGGGGACGGTGGCAGGCTGGGCCGCGTGACGTCATCCGGGGCAGCAGCGATGCGCGAACTCGAACGGACCCTGCGGGCCGAGCTGCGCGGGGAGGTGGACTTCGGCGCGGCGGCGCGGGCGCTGGTGACCATGGACGCCTCCAACTACCGCCGCGTTCCGGTGGGGGTCGTCGCCCCGCGCGACGCCCAGGACGTGGCGGCCGCGCTGCGCGTGTGCGCCGCGGCCGGGGTCCCGGTCGTGCCGCGCGGCGGCGGGACCTCCATCGCGGGCCAGGCGACCGGCGTGGGCGTCGTCCTCGACCTCACCCGCCACATGAACGCCCTGGTGTCCGTGGACCCCGCCGCCCGGACCGCCGTCGTCCAGCCGGGGCTGGTCCTGGACCGGCTGCGGGACGCGGTGCGCCCGTACGGGCTGACCTTCGGCCCCGATCCCTCCACGCACTCCCGCTGCACCCTCGGCGGCATGATCGGCAACAACGCGTGCGGGGCCCACTCGGTGGCCTGGGGGACCACCGCGGACAACGTGGCCGAGCTGGCGGTGACGGCGTACGGGGGCGCCGTCCACCGGATCGGGACGGGCTGGTCGGGGGCGCCGGACGGGCTGCGGGAGCTGGTGGCGGGGAACCTGGCGGTGCTGCGTACAGGGATGGCGGCCGGCGGCTTCTCGCGGCGGATCTCCGGCTACGGCGGGCTGGACGCGCTGCTGCCCGAGCGGGGCGTGGAGCTGGCCCGGGCCTTCTGCGGGAGCGAGGGCACGCTCGGGGTGGTGACCGAGGCGGTCGTGCGCCTGGTGGAAGCGCCGCGCGCGCCGGTGCTCGCGGTGCTCGGGTACGCCGACGAGAGCGCGGCGGCGGATGCGGCCGCGGGCCTGCTCCCGTACCGGCCGCTGACGGTGGAGGGGATGGCGGAGGACCTGGTCGGGGGTGCGGGCGGGCTGCCCCGGGGCGGGGCCTGGCTGTTCGTGGAGATGCGGGACGAGGGCGGGGCGCGTGCGCTCGTACGGGCCGCTGACGCGCTGGACGCGGTGGTGGTCACGGACCCGGCGGGGCAGCGGGCGCTGTGGCGGATCCGCGAGGACGCGGCGGGCACGGCGACGCGGATGCCGGGAGGGGGGATGGCCTGGCCGGGGTGGGAGGACTGCGCGGTACCGCCGGCCCGGCTGGGGGCGTACCTGCGGGAGTTCCGCGCCCTGTTGGCGGAGCACGGGCTGCGGGGGTCCCCGTACGGGCACTTCGGCGAGGGCTGCGTGCACGTGCGGATCGACTTCGACCTGGTGTCGGCGAAGGGCGTGGCGGGCTTCCGCGCCTTCTCCTCGGACCTGGCGGACCTGGTCGTCGCCCACGGCGGCTCGCTGTCGGGGGAGCACGGGGACGGCCAGGCGCGGGCGGAGCTGCTGCCGCGGATGTACGGGCCGGCGGTCATCGGCCTCTTCGGCGCGTACAAGGACGTGTGGGATCCGGCGGGCGGGATGAACCCGGGGATGCTGGTCCGGCCGGGGCGGCTCGACGAGAACCTCCGCTTCGAGGTGCTGCCGGACACCTCGCTGGGGAGGGAGGTGGCGAAGTGCGTCGGGGTCGCGAAATGCCGGTCGGTGGAGGTGGCGGCCGGCGGGCCCGCTGTCATGTGCCCGTCGTACCGGGCCACGGGGGAGGAGCGGCACTCCACGCGGGGCCGGGCCCGGCTGCTGCACGAGATGCTGGCGGGCGAGGTGGTCACCGGCGGCTGGCGCTCGCCGGAGGTCGCGGAGGCGCTGGACCTGTGCCTGGGCTGCAAGGGGTGCCTCAGCGACTGCCCGGTGGGCGTGGACATGGCCACGTACAAGTCGGAGTTCCTGCACCACCACTGGTCCGGCCGCATCCGCCCGCTGTCCCACTACACCCTGGGCGGCCTCCCGTCCTGGCTCCGCCTCATCGCCGCGCTGCGGATGCAGGGGGCGGCGAACGCGACGGCCCGACGCTTCGGGGTGCCGGGGCTGGCGCGGGAGCGGGCCTTGCCGGAACTGGCGGGGGAGCCGTTCAGTCGGGCCTTCTCGGCTTCGCAGGGTCCGGGCTTGGCTGGTCCTGGTCCTGGTCCTGGTCCTGGCTCTGGCTCTGGCCTCGGCAGCCGCTCCGGTCCCGGCTCCAGCGTCACGCTCTGGCCCGACACCTTCACCGAGTACCTGTCCCCTCAGACCGGCCGCGCGGCGGTACAGGTGCTGGAGGCAGCCGGGCTCACGGTCGCCCTCCCGCGCGGACGGGTGTGCTGCGGCCTGACCTACCTCTCCACCGGCCGCCTCGACCGCGCCCGCAAGGTCCTGCGCCGCACCCTGGACGCCGTGGGCGACGTGGGCGACGTACGGGCTCCCGTGCTCGTCCTGGAACCCAGCTGCGCCGCCGCCCTCCGTACCGACCTCCCGGCCCTGCTCCCCGACGACCCCCGCGCCGCCCGCCTGGCGGCAGCCGTCCGGACCTTCGCCGAGACCCTGGAGGAGTACGCCCCGGCCTGGCAGCCGCCCCGCCTCGACCGGCAGGTCGTCGGCCAGACCCACTGCCACCAGCACGCCGTCCTCGGCGACGCCGCCGACCGCCGCCTGCGCGAGCGCGCCGGCCTGACCGGCGCGCTCAGCGGCGGCTGCTGCGGCCTCGCCGGGAACTTCGGCTTCGAGCCGGGCCACCACGCGGTGTCGGTGGCCTGCGCCGAGGAGCAGTTGCTCCCGTCCCTCCGCGAGGCCCCGCCGGACGCCCTGGTCCAGGCGGACGGCTTCTCCTGCCGTACCCAGATCTCCCAGCTGGGCGGCGGAGTCCGCGCCCGCCACCTGGCCGAACTCCTGGCGGAGGGGCTACGGGGCTAGGCCGGCCAGGTCGGACACCTGCGGACACTTCCCGGTCAGCCGCCTGTAAGGCAAGACATACGGCGACACTCCTTACGACCCCCTAGTCTGGAGGAATGACCGCGTCCACTCCCACCCCCTCGCCGACGACGAACGTGCCCGTTTCGGCCGCCCCCGCCGCCTCCGCCACCGCCCCCGCCGCCCCCCTCGCTCCCCCCGCGGGACGCGGGACCCGCTTCGGCCCGGTGGCACTGGTGATCTCGGCGGGCATCTCGGTGCAGTTCGGCGCCGCCCTCGCGGTCATGATCATGCCGAGGGCGGGTGCGGCGGGCGTGGTCACGCTGCGGCTCGCGGCCGCCGCCATCGTGCTGCTGCTCCTGTGCCGCCCCAAGGTGCGCGGCTACTCCCGCTCCGACTGGGTCACGGTGCTCGCCTTCGGCGTCACCATGGCCGGGATGAACGGCCTCTTCTACCAGGCCGTGGACCGCATCCCGCTCGGCCCGGCCGTCACCCTGGAGGTCCTCGGCCCGCTGGCGCTGTCGGTCATCGTCTCCCGCCGCCTGGTGAACCTGCTCTGGGCCGGCCTCGCCCTCGCCGGCGTGGTCCTCCTCTCCAGCCACGGCGGCGGCAGCGGTGGCGGCGGCTTCGGCTTCGGCGCGCTCGATCCGGCGGGCGCCGCGTTCGCGCTCGGAGCGGGCGCGATGTGGGCGGCGTACATCGTCTTCAGCGCGCGTACCGGCCGCCGCTTCCCGCAGGCGGACGGCCTGGCCCTGGCCATGGCGGTGGCCGCGGTGATCTCCCTCCCGCTGGGCGTGGTCGAAGCGGGCGCGGACCTCCTCGTCCCGAGCACCCTCGCCCTGGGCGTCGGCGTGGCCGTACTGTCCTCCGTACTCCCGTACACCCTCGAACTGCTCGCCCTGCGCAGGCTCCCGGCGCCGACCTTCGCGATCCTGATGAGCCTGGAGCCGGCCATCGCGGCCACCGCCGGCTTCCTCGTCCTGAGCCAGGCCCTGTCCGCGCTGGACGCCCTGGCCATCGCCCTCGTGATCGCGGCCAGCATGGGCGCGGTCCGCTCCCAGAGCCGGAAGCAGCCCGCCGCCTGATGGACGTCGACACCTACCTCGCCGAGACCCCGGACGCCCGCCGCCCGGCCCTGACCCTCCTCCGCGAGCTGTTCGTGGCGGAACTGAAGGGCTTCGAGGAGGTCATCGCGTACGGGATGCCCGCGTACGTCCGCCCCGGCGAAACGGCCGCGGAGATCGCCTGGGCCAACCAGAAGCAGTACATCTCCGTCTACCTCCTGCGCACGGACGTCCGCGACGCCTTCGCGGACCGCCTGGCCGCCCACGACATGGGCAAGGCCTGCCTCCGCTTCCGCCACCCGGACAAGGTCGACTTCCCCCTCCTCCACGACCTCCTCCGAGCCACGGCCAAGGCGCCGCGGGGCCGGATCTGCGGGTAGGGGTAGGGGTAGGGCGGTGGCTTCGGGGGTCGGGACCCAGTCATCCGGCATCAGGGATGGTTTGGGGGTTTCCCGTCAGTCTCATCGTCTCTCCGTGTCGGGCCGGCCTGTCAAGGGCGCTCCTCCTTCGTCGTCGCGTCGCTTCGCGATGGCCTTCGGCCACCCTTGACAGACCGTCCCGCCACGGAAATACGAAGACTGCCGGGAACCCCCCAAAAGAACGGCACGGGTCAGAGACATGCCCACTGCCCTCTCAGGGAGCGACTGCCCGGTTCCCGGGGCCAGCGAATGCCCACCACCCAGGCCGGGCAGCGTCCGGGGCCCGGGCCCTGGCTGACATCCCTGCGGGGCCCATAGACAGGCACCTTCCGGGTCGGGGGCGGCTCTACCTGCGCCAAACAGCGGCGAGAAGCCCATCGGGAGACGCGGGCGCGGCAGATCGCTACGCGCTTCGCACGGCTTGGCGTCCGGCGGCCGTCTGGGGCTGGTCATAAGCCGCCCACGATCGCTACGGATGTCTCCAAGGACGCGTCCGCGGCCCGTTTTCGATCGAGACCGTTACTGGGTGGCCGGTTCGAGCAGATCCTCGTTGGGCTGCCTAGCTTGGGAAGTTGTACTGCATCACGTAGGAACCGGCGTCCAGGAGCATGTGGTTGACCTCCACCGGCCTGCCGTCTGCCGTGAGCGCTGTCCGGTAGATCTCCACGACCGGAGTTCCCGGCAGCAGGTCGAGCACCTCGGACTCCTCCGCGCTGGGCATCCGGGCGCGCAGCTCCTCCACGAAGTCCACGGGTCCGCACCCGATATCGGTGAGTCGGGCGTAGACGCCGCCGGGGCCAGGGTTGGGTTCGGCGATCGGGGTTTCCCGGACAAGGTCGGCGGAGAGGTAGGAGGTGGCCTTCTGCACCGCCGAGCCGTCCACTGCGTAGCGCCGGCTGCGAACGAGTACGGCCGCACCCTCCTCCAGGGCGAGCGCGCGGGCCACCCAGCGCGGTGCGACGGACTCGTACACCTCGATGTCCACGACGTCCATGGGTCGGCCGCTCACGTCCGCCGACCAGATGGAGTCCCCGGACGACCACTGCGACTGGGCCAGGCGCTTCGTGGCCACCCGGCGGATCGGCTTGAAGTCGCGGACGTACGTTCCGGAGCCCGGGCGGGAGTATGCGGCACCTTCGCCGATGAGGAGCTTCAGGGCGTTGGACGCCGTCATCTTGGCTACGCCGTACTGCTTGACCAGCGCCGGTTCACCGGGCAGTCGGGCGCCGGGACCGAACTCGCCGGAGTCGATCCGTGCCCGCAAGTCGTCGGCGATCTGTCGCGCCGTCTCGGGCATGATCGACCTCCAGTTCTCCCTAGGGTGGTACACACGTTAGCCAACGTCCCGTGGGTTCGCTAAGGAGCTGCCCCGGGAGAGGTCCAGGCGGCGTAGGGAGCTCGCCCCGCCGATTGCTCGGACAGCCGCTTCCTCAGAAGCCGAGGGTGAGGGCCGCGATGGCCGGGGCGGCGTAGAGGAGGGGGAAGGGGGTGTGGGCGTAGGCGCGGGCGCGGAGGACCGTGATGACGGCGCCGGTGAAGTAGAGGATCAGGCCGATGGCGGCGGCGATGCCGATGGCGGGGATGAAGAGGCCGGTGACCAGGCCGGCCGCGCCGGCGAGCTTGGCGGTGGCGAGCAGGTTCCACCAGCTGCGGGGGACGCCGTACTCGGCGAGCGGCTCGACGGTGAACTTGGCGCCGAAGAGGATCGAGGCTCCGGAGAAGCCGGCCATGAAGGCGGCGACGAGGGTGATGACGGTGGCGGTGGTGGACATGGTGGGTGCTCCTGTCGGGCGGCTGGGGTGGTGAGTTGCTGTTGTTTCAATGACCCGCCGCGGGGTGGGAGTGTGACCGCGTTCGTGAAGTTCTTTTTTCCTCCGGGATGTGGGCGCCGTCGGGTACGGCTGCTGTGTAGCGGGCCGTCATCGTCGCAAGGGCGGATGTGATGGCCGAGCGGAGGGCGGGCGGGGACAGGACCTCGGCTTCCGGGCCCAGGGACAGGAACTGGGACCGGGCCTGGTCCTGTGACTCGATCGGGAGTACGGCCCTGGTCCAGCCCGGGAGTTCGGGGTCCGGTGTGCCGGTGGTGGTCAGGGCGCGGGCCTGGGGGCCCGTGAGGTGGGCCGCGGCGCGCGGGGAGAGGCGGACCAGGGCCTCCTCGGGGTGGAGGCGGGCGTGGAAGTCGGCCTGGGTGCGGCGCCAGTGCGCCGCCAGGTCGAAGCCGTCCGGGGGTTCGGCCTCCTCGGTCGTTTCCCGGAGGGAGAGGATCTGGTCGATGCGGTAGGTGCGGGGGCTCTCCGGGCCCCCGCCCGTCAGGTGGCCGGCGATCAGGTACCAGCGGCCCGCCTTCAGGACCAGGCCGTACGGGGCCAGCCGCCGGTCCACCTCGCGGGGTTCCTTCCAGCGCCGGTAGCGGATCTCGATCACCCGGCCCCGCCAGACCGCGTCGGCGACCTGCGCCAGGTACGGGGTCTCCTCGTGCTCCGCGTACCAGCCCGGGGCGTCCAGGTGGAACCGCAGCCGCATCCGGTCCGCCTGGGCGCGCAGTTCCGCGGGCAGGGCCGCGCGGAGTTTGAGCTGGGCCGCCGACAGGGCGCGGCCCAGGCCGAGTTCCGCCGCCGGGCCCGGCATGCCCGTCAGGAACAGGGCCTCGGCCTCGCCCGTGCTGAGCCCGGTCAGCCTCGTCCGGTAGCCGGCGAGCAGCTGGTAGCCCCCGCTGTGGCCGGCGTCCCCGTACAGCGGTACGCCCGCCGCGGCCAGTGCCTCCGCGTCGCGGTAGACCGTACGTACGGACACCTCCAGCTCTTGCGCGAGCTCGGCGGCGGTCATCCGGCCCCGGGTCTGGAGCAGGAGGAGGATCGAGAGCAGGCGGCTGGACTTCATCGGCACTCCACTGACACAAGATGTCAGTGGAGTGCTCCTACGGTCTCCCCATTGCACTGAGAGCGAGCACGGGAGCAGCGCGTGAATGACTTCGATTTCCTCGTCGGCAGCTGGGACGTCGCCAATCGGTGGCGTGTTGACTTCCTCGATGCGGAGAGTGCTTGGGAGGAGTTTCCTGCCGTGTCCCGTGCCTCGCGACACTTCGACGGGGGTGCGAGCTTCGACGAGATCGACTTTCCCACGAAGGGGTTCGGCGGGCTGACCTTGCGGCTCTTCGACCACGAGCGGGAGGAGTGGTCGCTGTACTGGTCGAGCCGGCGGACCGGGACGCTCTTCCCGCCCGTCGTGGGCCGCTTCGAGGGCGGACGGGGCGTGTTCGAGGGCGAGGACACGCACGACGGGAAGGCGGTACGGGTGCGGTTCGTGTGGTCGGGGATCACGGGTGACGCGGCGCGCTGGGAGCAGTTCTTCTCCGTGGACGAGGGCGCGTCGTGGATCCACAACTGGACCATGGAGTTCACCCGCCGCTCCTCTTGAGGCCGAGGGGCAGGGCCTGCCTGCTCGCGCGTCCGCCCGGCCGCTACGGGGGTTCGGCCGGGCGGACGCGCGTCCCTTCCTAGCCCAGCGGCAGGTCCAGGTACGAGGGCGTCGGCTCGGGTGAGGTGAAGGCCAGCGTCGCGCGCGGCAGGTTCGCGTCCCCGTAGAAGGGGTCGCGGGAGTCGATCACCAGCAGGATCCGGTGGCCGCGCGGCACGTCGTACGCCGTGGCCTGGAGCTCGATGTCCGCGCTGATCAGGCTGTCGGGCGGGGAGCCGAGGTCGGTGTACGGGGCGTGCGTGACGATGTGGGCCGTGCCGTCGGCCGCCATGTCGAGGAGGTACGCGACGAAGGTGGACCCGGGGTTCGCGGCCCGGTAGGTGACGCGCAGTTTCGGGGTGCCGCGCAGCCGGGTGGTCTCGGGGGCCGGGGCGGAGGCCCACACGGCGGCGACGGTGCGGTCGATGTCGGCCGTCGGGTAGATCTTCGGGCGGCCGGCGATCTCGGCGTATCCGGAGGTGACGACGGTGTCGGCGACGGTCGCGGGGGTGTCCACCCCGCACAGCACGGTCGCCGTCCAGCCGGCCTCGGGCTGCTCGGCCAGTTCACCGCCGCCCGCCAGGTGCAGCCGGTGAACGTGCTCGGTGAGGGAGGGCCAGGTCGGGCGGGGTTCGAGGGTTTTGCTCCACATGACCTCGCTGAGCACCTGGCCCTCGTCGGCGATGCCGTTGTCGATCTCCTTGAGGTGGTGGTCGAACCAGCGGTGGGCGTCCGTCCAGATCCGGTTGGGGAGGCCGAGCAGGCCCGTCATCTCGGGGCCGGAGTGGTCGCCGATGGAGAGGGCGAGGCGCTTGGGGCCGGTCAGCTCGTTGAACATCTTCAGGGTCTGGTTGGACGGGAAGAGCGTCTCGTGCCAGGCGTGTGCGTAGAAGACGGCGACCTGGCGGCGGTTGAGCTCCTTGATGTGCGTGAAGGGCGAGCGCGCCTCCGCCCAGCGCAGGGTGCCCTGGATGTCGCGGTTGGCGAGGACGTTGTCGAAGACGCTCTGCGTCTGCGGGCTCAGCCGCGCCTTCGCGGCCGCGTCGAGCAGGGCCCGTACGGCCGCTACGTGGCGGGTGGAGTTCTCGTAGAACGCCTCCCCGAGATCGCCCCAGCTGCTGAGCGCGACGACGGCGTCGATCCGGGTGTCGTGCGCGGCGACCAGCTGGCTGATGCCCGAGCCGTACGAGTCCCCGAGGAAGCCGATCTTCGTCACCGGGCCGGCGGTGCGCTCGATGAGGTGGTCCAGGGCCCGGCTGCCGTCGGCTATGTCGAGCGGCCCGGCCACCTCCACCTGGCCCTCGGAACCGCCGAATCCGCGGGCGGTGTAGGCGAGGACGTTGTAGCCGCGGGCGGCGAAGAGCGTGGCCTGCACGGCGTACGCGAGCCAGCCCAGGCCGGTCCACGGCGAGGGCATCACGATCAGCGGGCGCGGCTGGGCCCCGGTGTGGCGCCAGAGGCCGGCGTCGAGCAGGTCCCCGTCGGCGCCGGTGACCTTGCCGCGGGTGAAGACGGCCACCGAGCGGAGCTCGGCGATCTCGGCGGCGCGGGCGGGGGCGAGGCCGGTGACGTCGCCGCTCTCCAGGGCGGTGACGAAGGCGCCGAGGGCGGTCGAGTCGAGCTCGGGGTAGAGCGAGACGGGGGTGGCGGGGGTCCGGGGGGTTCGGGGAGCTGGAGTCACGTCAGTTCATCCTCTTCGTCGTCGTCTGCGTCGAGTGACATGAACGTGCTGCGCTCGCCCGGGCCCGGAGCGGAACGTCCAGTATCGACGGGACATCCGGTGACGTATCGCGAGTTTCCGGCTTACGGCCTGAATCGCCCCCTGCGTGCCCGTCCGCCCGCGCGGTACGGGACCTGCGTCCGGCCGGTGGTACGACAACTCCGTTGCCGTGGGCGGTGATTGTGGTGGGTGGCGGGAACGAGCCGCCTTCCGACAAAATCATGCAAGCATGCTTGATTGTTTTTGCGGAGGCTGCCAGTCTTCCCCTCACGCCGAGAGGGGAGCGCCCCGTGCCCGATCCGTCCACAGCCGCTGCTTCCGCTGCTGCTTCCGCCGCCGATGCTGCCGCCGATGTCGCCGCCGTCTTCGTCGATCTGCGTGAGGAGGGGCGCGAACTGGACTCCCTGGTCGCTGAGTTGTCCGAGCCCGACTGGGCGCGGCCCACCCCCGCGCCCCGCTGGAGCGTCGCCCACCAGATCGCCCACCTGCACTGGACCGACCGGGCCGCACTGCTCTCCCTCACCGACACCGCCGGCTTCGCCGGCATGGTCGAGGAAGCCCTCAAGGCCCCCGACTCCTTCGTCGACGAGGGCGCCGAGCAGGGTGCGAAGCTGCCGCCCGCCGAGCTGCTCGCCCGCTGGCGGGCCGGACGCGCCGCCCTCGACGAGGCGCTCGCCGCCGCCTCGCCCGACACCCGCTTCCCCTGGTACGGGCCGCCCATGAAGGCCGCCTCGATGGCGAGCGCCCGCCTGATGGAGACCTGGGCGCACGGCCAGGACGTCGCCGACGCGCTCGGCGTCCGCCGGACCCCGACCGCGCGGCTGCGGCACGTGGCCCGCATCGGCGTACGGGCCCGCGACTACGCCTACGCCGTACGGGGACTGCCCGTACCGGAAGGGGAGTTCCGGGTGGAGCTCACGGCGCCCGACGGCTCGGAGAGGTGGGAGTACGGCCCGCCGGAGGCCCCGCAGCGCATCACGGGCCCGGCGCTCGACTTCTGCCTGCTGGTGACCCAGCGCGCCCACCGCGCCGATCTCGCCCTCACGGCCACCGGCCCCGACGCCGACCGCTGGCTCGACATCGCCCAGGCCTTCGCCGGCCCGGCAGGCCCGGGCCGCGAGCCGGAGGCCGGGCAGAGCCGCGAGCCGGGGGCCGGGCCGGGCGCGGAGTCCTCCCGATGACCCGCCGCGCCCTGCGCATCGGCAACGCCTCGGGCTTCTACGGGGACCGCTTCGACGCCCTGCGCGAGATGCTGACCGGCGGCCCGCTGGACGTGGTGACCGGGGACTACCTGGCCGAGCTGACCATGCTGATCCTCGGCCGCGACCGCCTGAAGAACCAGGACCTCGGCTACGCGAAGACCTTCCTGCGCCAGCTGGAGGAAGGGCTCGGGCTCGCGCACGAGCGGGGCGTACGGATCGTCGCGAACGCCGGCGGCCTGAACCCGGCGGGACTCGCCGACGCCGTACGGGCGCTTGCGGCCAAGGTGGGCGTGCCGGTGACGGTCGCGCACGTCGAGGGCGACGACCTGATGCCGTACGAGGAGGGCGCTCTGACGGCCAACGCCTACCTCGGCGGCGCCGGGATCACCGCCTGCCTGCGGGCGGGCGCGGACGTGGTCGTGACCGGCCGGGTCACGGACGCGGCGCTGGTCAGCGGGCCGGCGGCCTGGTGGTTCGACTGGGCGCCTGACGACTACGACCGGCTGGCGGGGGCGGTGGTCGCGGGCCACGTCCTGGAGTGCGGAACCCACGCCACCGGCGGGAACTACTCCTTCTTCACCGCGCACGACGTCCGGCGGCCCGGGTTTCCGCTGGCCGAGATCTCCGAGGACGGCTCGGCGGTCATCACCAAGCATCCGGGGTCCGGGGGAGTCGTCTCGGTGGGCACGGTGACGGCGCAGCTCCTGTACGAGACCCAGGGCGTGCGGTACCTCGGCCCGGACGCGACGGCCCGGCTGGACACGGTCCGGCTGTCCGAGGACGGACCGGACCGGGTCCGGATCTCGGAGGTGCTCGGCGAGGCGCCGCCCCCCACCCTCAAGGTGGGCGTGACGCGCATCGGCGGCTGGCGCAACGAGGTGGTCTTCGTCCTGACCGGCCTGGACATCGAAGCGAAGGCGGCCCTGGTCCGCGAGCAGCTGGCCGAGGCGCTGGACGGCGTGGCCGACGCCGCCTGGACCCTGTCTCGCACGGACCACCAGGACGCCCCGACGGAGGAAACGGCCAGTGCCCTGCTGCGGCTGGTGGTCCGCGACCCCTCCCCGGACCGGGTGGGCCGCGCCCTCACCTCGGCGGCCGTCGAACTCGCCCTGGGCAGCTACCCGGGGTTCCACGTCACGGCCCCGCCGGGCCCGGCGGCGCCCTACGGGGTCTTCCGCTCGGCCCTCGTCCCCTCGACCGGGGTCCCCCACACGGCGGTCCTGCCGGACGGCACCCGCCTCCCGATCCCCGCTGCGGACCCGGCGGGGGCTCCGCCCCCGGACCCCCGCGCCTCAAACTCCCCCAGACTCCGTCCGGGGGGACCCCCAGGCGAGGCTGATCTTTCAGCCCCTCCGGCG
>NZ_JBHWUO010000093.1:0-17389 GCF_042736975.1 Streptomyces sp. NPDC059989 | reverse complement strand
CCCGTGCCCTCAAACGCCGGGCGGGCTGGAATTGCCGCGCGGCGGCATATCCAGCCTCGCCGGCGTTTGAGGCGCGGGGTCTGGGGCGGAGCCCCGGTTTCGGGAAGGGGCGGGGTGGGGAAGGCCGCCCGCAGGGCTCGGGGGTGGCCGACGCCGCGGGGCCGGTTCCGACGGGGCCGGGCGCGCGCCGGGGCACCTCCTCGGGCGCCGAACGTGGCGAGGGGTCGGAGGGTGACAGCCCTATTGCGTTCGGCGCCCTGCGGGGGCGCCCCGGCACACACCCGGCCCCGTCGGAACCGGCGGGCTGCTCCGGCAGGCTCCCGGCCCGGTCGGAACCGGTGGGCTGCTCCGGCAGGCTCCCGGCCCGGTCGGAACCGGTGGGCTGCTCCGGCAGGCTCCCGGCCCGGTCGGAACCGGTGCGCTGGGGGTCGTAGGGGAGGGTCACTTCAGGCGGCCTTGCCGTAGAGCTGGGTGATCAGGGAGGTGAGGACCTGGTCGGTGCGGGGGCCGTAGTTCAGGAGGACACCGTCGTCGATCGTGACCACGCGGCGGTCCATGCCGGCCGGGGTCTGGGCTACGCCCGGGATCTTGATCAGGCCGTTGGTGCCGCCGACCGATTCGAGGCCCTTGGACATGACCAGGATCGCGTCGGGCGCGGCAGCCGCCAGGGCCTCGCTGGTGATCGGGGTGAAGTCCTTGCCCAGTCCGGACTCCTTGCCGGTGTCGACGGCGCCGGCCGCCTCCAGGAGCGAGGCGGCGCCGGAGTCGGAGCCGCCGAGCAGGTAGACCGACGCGGTGCCGCGCAGGTAGAGGAAGGCCACCCGGGGCTTCTTCCCCGAGGCGGTGGGGATCGCCTTGCGGGCGGCCGCGATGCGGTCCGCGGTGCGCTGGTTCAGCTGGGTGCCCGCGTCCTTGACGCCGAGGGCGCCGGCCACGGTGTCGATGCGCTTCGGTACGTCGTCCAGGGACTTGGCCGGGGCCACGACGAGGACGGGGATGCCGGCGTCGCGGATCTGCTGCATCGCTTCGGCCGGGCCGCTGGTGGTCTCCGCCAGGACGAGGGTCGGGCGCAGGGACAGGACGCTTTCGGCGGAGACGTCGTGACCGCGGGTCACCACGGGGAGCCGGGCGGCCTGTTCGAAGGTGGCGGTGATGTCCCGCGCGACGACCTGCGGGCCGAGGCCCAGGGTGTGGACGATCTCGTTGAGGCTGCCGGTCAGGGGGACGACCCGGTCCGCCGAGGTGACCGTGACGGCGGAGCCGTCGGCGGAGGGCACCGTGACGGGCAGTGCGGGGAGCGGCGATGGGGTGAGGGGCTCGACCCGGTCGGCGGTGGCGGGGGCGGATGAGCCCGGGGTGGTGGCCGTACCTCCGCAGCCCGTCAGCGCGAGTGCCAGTGCTGCCACGGCAAGAGCGATGCGGGTGACGCGGTGTGACGCGGCGGGCGTAGGCACGAAGGCACCGTCCTGATCGTCCGACTGAGGTTCTGGGGACCGGGGGGTTCCGAACCCGGCCAGGGGTAGCTTAGGTTAGCCTAACCTTGCTTGCCAGACCTTGGAGGGACATTCATGTCCGCGAGACCCGTCCGCGCCTTCGCCGTCGCGTTGTTGGCGGCCCTGCTGGGGGCGCTGCTCCCGGCCACCGCCGCTCAGGCGGGCACCGTACAGGGCGGCCGACTCGACTGGGGCATCAAATCGTCTTTCCAGAGTTATGTCACCGGGCCGGTCGCGAAAGGCGCTTTCCAGCTGAAGAGCGGGGCCGCCACGGTCGGCGGCAGCCTGTTCCGCTTCCACTCGGCGGCCGGCTCGTACGACCCGGACTCCGGCGCCTTCGAGGCCTCGTACGCGGGCGGGGTGACCTTCCAGGGCCACCAGAAGTCCGACGGCGTCTTCGAGTTGGACATGACCGTCAGCCGGCCCACCGTCAAGATCAGCGGCGGGAAGGGCGTGCTGTACGCGGACGTCTCCAGCAAGGCCAAGGACACCGGTGCGGTCACCAGCCGGTCCCAGGTGCCCTTCGCCACGCTGGGTCTCGGCGGGGTGAACATGAAGGGCGGCGGCAGTCCGATCGCCCTCTCCAACGTCGCGGCGACGCTCACGGAGGAGGGCGCCCAGGCCTTCGCCGGCTACTACGCGGCCGGCGCGCAGCTCGACCCCGTCTCGTTCTCCGCCGACGTCAAGACGGCCCCGGCGGCGGAGCCTTCGCCGACGGTGAGCGCCCCGGCCGGAACCCCGCAGGCGCAGGGCTCCTTCGCGGACGCCGCCGTCGACTGGGGTGTCCGCCGCACCTTCCGCGAGTACGTCACCGGGTCCGTGGGCCAGGGCAAGTGGACCCTCGCCGAGGGGGCCCAGGACGGCGGCGCGCTGTTCCGCTTCCCGCAGGGCAAGGGTGCGTACGACGGCGCGAAGGGCACCCTTGACGCCGCCTTCGCCGGCAGCGTCCGCTTCACCGGCACCCACATGGACCTCACGCTCGGCAAGGTCGTCGTCAAGGTGGAGAACGGCAAGGGCGTGCTGTCCGCCGATGTCACCACCGGCGGACAGACGAAGAACGCCGTCGCGCTGGTGGAGTTCGACGCCAAGGGCATGAAGACCGAGGGCGGGCTGGCCACCCTGGCCGAAGCCCCGGCCGTCCTCACCGAGGGCGGGTCCCAGGCCTTCAACTCGATGTACAAGGCGGGCACGGAGATGGACCCCGTCTCGCTCGCCGTCGCCCTCGACGCCACCGCGAAGCTGCCGGCCCTGCCCGACCTGGGCTCCACCGCCTCGCCCCCGCCGGCCTCGCCCGCGCCGCTCCCGGCCCGGAACGCGGCCGAGGAGTCCTCGAACACCGGGCTGTACGCGGCCCTGGCCGCGGCCGTACTGGTCCTGGCCGGCGGCGCCGGCTTCCTGGTGGTCCGCAAGCGCCGTACGGAGGTGGCCGCTGCCGCTGCCGCTGCCGCCGCCGAGAGCGGCGAAGCGTCCGCCGACGCGCCGCGGTAGCCGCCCGCCCCACCCCCCGTAGCTCCAACCCGCCCCTCTCGCCCCGGGAGTTCCCAGCCATGTCGTTCCACCGCCGCCCGATCGCCTTCGCGGCCGCCGTCCTCACCGCCGCCGCGCTCGGCTCCACCGCCCTGGTCCTGCCCGCGACGGCCGCGGACGGACCCCCCACCGCGCCGATGAAGATCGTCGGCGGCTCCCTCGACTGGGGCGTGCTCGCGAGCTACCGCGCCTACGTGACCGGCATGGCCAAGGGCACCATCACCCTCGCGGACGGAGCCAAGCAGAACGCGGACGGCACCCTGCACTTCGGCGAGCCGACCGGCCAGTACGAGCCCGCCGCCGGCCACGTGGTGAAGGCGGCCTTCAAGGGCAGCGTCACCTTTTCCTCGCCCGCCCCGCCCACCGGCCACGGCTTCGAGGTCAAGCTCTCGGACTTCCGCATCGACACCGGCACCAAGAAGGTCACCGCGGACGTCACCAAGGGCGGTACGACGACCCACGACGTGCCGCTGGCCACGGTGGCCTTCGGCGGCCCCGCGATGACCAACCTGGCGACCAAGCTCACCCAGGAGGCCGCGGACGCGCTCGGTTCGGCTTCGTACAAGGACAAGGACGGCGACCCGCTCACCGCGAAGCTGGAGTTCGAGAAGCCCACGCCCCCGGAGCCGAAGCCGACCACCCCGAAGCCGGCCCCCACCAAGACCGCGGCCGCCACCCCGCGGCCCACCGCCCCGGCCGACGGCCCGCAGAAGATACTCGGCGGCAAGGTGACCTGGGGCGTGAAGGAGTCCTTCCGCAGCTACGTGCTGAACGGGGGCTCGATCACCCCGGCCGGCGGAGCCGCCAAGAACGGCGCCCTCTTCGACTTCGCCTTCGGCAAGGGCGAGCTGGACGTCAAGAAGCAGAAGCTGAACGCCTCGTTCGAGGGGAACCTGCGCTTCCAGTACGCGGCCCACGGCATCGACATGACCTTCGGCAACCCCCGCGTAGCCGCCACCGGGAAGACCGGCACCCTGTACGTGGACGTCACGAACGCCTCCGGCAGCAAGACGGGCGTCCCCTTCGCCACGCTCGACCTGTCGAAGACCGACTACAAGACCACGGGCGGCCTGCTGGCGCTCAACGCGGTGCCCGCGGCCTTCACCGCCGAGGGCGCGGCCGCCTTCGCCAACGGCACCACCGGCTCGAGGTACAAGGCGGGCGACCCGATCGACCCGGTCAGCCTCTCCGTGGCGGTGGACAAGGACGTCACCCTCCCGACGACGGGCGGCACGACCGCCGTCGGTGCGAGTGCCGGCAGCACGAGCGCCGGCGGTACGGGCCTCGCCCCCGCCTCCGTGGGCGGCAGCCTCGCCGCCACCGGCGCCGAGATTCCGGCCGGGGCCCTGCTCGCCGCCTCCGGCACGGTGATCGCGGCCGGGGCGGGCGCGGTCTGGTTCGCCCGCAGGCGACGCACGGCCCGGCGCTGAGCCGTGCTTGAATGCCCGCGTGAACGATCTGGACGTCCTGAGGGTCTTCTGCGCGGCCGACGGCCGGTTCGGCAACCTGCTCGGTGTCGTACGCGACGGGCGGACCTGCCCCGACGACGCCTCGCGGCAGGCGCTGGCCGCCGAACTGGGCTACAGCGAGACGGTGTTCGTCGACGACCCCGAGCGCGGGGTCGTCGACATCCGCACCCCCGGCACCCGCATGGCCTTCGCCGGACACCCGCTGGTCGGGCTCGCCTGGCTGCTGGACATCGAGGAGCTCCAGCCGCCGGCGGGCTCCGTATGGGCCCGTGACGACGGGGAGTTCACGTGGATCACGGCCCGCGCCGAGTGGGTCGAGGGCAAGCGCACCGAGCAGTACGGATCCGTCGCCGAGGTCGAGGCGCTGCCCGCCCCGCCGCCGGGCGAGGGCTGGCTGTACGCGTGGGCCTGGGAGGACGAGGCCGCGGGCCGGGTACGGGCCCGCGGCTTTCCGCGCCGTGCCGACGGGGTCATCGCGGAGGACGAGGCCACCGGCTCGGCGGCGCTCCTGCTGACCGCCCAGCTGAACCGCGCCCTGAACATCACCCAGGGCGCGGGCTCCCAGATCCTCACCGCCCCCGGCCCCGACGGCACGATCGAGATCGGCGGCCGCGTCCGCTTCGCCCGCACGGCGGCGCCGGCCGCGGCCCACGGCTGACCGGTCCCGTTCCGGCGGACGCGGGAAGGGCCGGTCCGGTGCGCCGTGCACCGGACCGGCCCTTCCCGCTCAATGCGGCTACGCGCTGAGCCGGAACTGCTCGCCCAGCTCGCGGAAGACCGCGCCGTTGAAGTCGAAGGCGCGCTTGCACTCGTCGATGATGCGCTGCTTCTCCAGGTCGTCCGCGGCTATCGCGTCGAGCAGCTCGCGGTAGGTCCGCTTGAAGGCCGCAGGGTTGGCGATGTCCGCGAAGACGTAGAAGCGGACGCCGTCGCCCTTGCGCTCGAAGCCCCAGGTCCGCTCCGCCTTGTCGCGGATGATCTGGCCGCCGGAGAGGTCGCCCAGGTAGCGCGTGTAGTGGTGGGCGACGTACCCGCCCGGCCACTCGGCCGCGCACTGCGCGACCCGGGCCGCGTAGGCCTCGGTCGCCGGCAGCGCCGCCACCGCCCGCTGCCAGTCCGGGCCCAGCAGGTGCGCCAGGTCCCGCTCGATCTCGGCGACGCGCATCAGCTCGGGCCGGATGAAGGGTCCGGCGACCGGGTCGTCCTTGAGGGACTCGGCCGCGTCCTCCAGGGCCCGGTACACGAACCACAGCTGCTCGGTGTAGCGCGTGTACGCGTCCACGCCGAGCCGCCCGCCCAGCAGGTCGCTCATGAAGGTCGACGTCTCCGCCTCGGTGTGCTGCTCGTGCGAAGCGACGCGAATGACCGTAGAGAAGGCGTCCAAGACGGACCTCCAGAAAGGGGAAACAGGCGTGGCGGCCGTGCCGCCACACCCGATCCTCCTACTTAGGTATGCCTAAGTCAATGTGTTCCCGACGCCTTGTCGGTAAAAAATCCGCTCCCGAGCCCGGCTACGGCAGGGTCAGGATGTCCGCCCCGCTGTCCGTCACCACCAGCGTGTGCTCGAACTGCGCGGTCCGCTTGCGGTCCTTCGTGACGACCGTCCAGCCGTCCGCCCACATGTCGTACTCGTGGGTGCCCAGGGTCAGCATCGGCTCGATGGTGAAGGTCATCCCGGGCTCGATGACGGTGGTGGCGTGCGGGCTGTCGTAGTGCGGGATGATCAGGCCGGAGTGGAAGGACGAGTTGATGCCGTGGCCGGTGAAGTCCCGGACCACCCCGTAGCCGAAGCGCTTCGCGTACGACTCGATGACCCGGCCGATGATGTTGATCTGGCGGCCCGGCTTGACGGCCTTGATGGCCCGGTTCAGCGCCTCGCGCGTCCGCTCCACCAGCAGCCGCGACTCCTCGTCCACCTCCCCGCACAGGTAGGTGGCGTTGTTGTCGCCGTGCACGCCGCCGATGTACGCGGTCACGTCGAGGTTCACGATGTCGCCGTCGCGCAGGACGGTGGAATCGGGGATGCCGTGACAGATGACCTCGTTGACCGAGGAGCACAGGGACTTCGGGAAGCCCCGGTAGCCCAGCGTCGACGGGTAGGCGCCGTGGTCGCACATGTACGCGTGCGCGACCCGGTCCAGCTCGTCGGTGGTCACCCCCGGGGCGATCAGCTTGGCGGCCTCTTCCATCGCCTGGGCGGCGATCCGGCCGGCGATGCGCATGGCCTCGATGGTCTCGGCCGACTGCACCTCCGGTCCGGTGTACGGCGTGGGCGCGGGCCTGCCCACGTACTCGGGCCGGCGGATGTTTCCGGGAACGGAACGGACGGGAGAAAGCTCGCCTGGTACGAGCAGCGACTGGCCAGACATGCAAGCGAGTGTATCCAGCGGGGATGGGGCAGCATGGCGGCAGAGAGCGGTATCGAGAGGAGCCTGACAGCGATGGCCCTGTTCAAGAAGCGCCAGGTGGGCAAACCGGGCGAGTGGTACTACTGCCTGGTCCACAAGAAGGTCGAAGAAGGCCCCGAGTGCCCGGCGAAGGACCGTTTCGGCCCTTACGGGACGCCCGAGGAGGCCGCCCACGCCATGGCGACGGCGGAGGAACGCAACCTCGAATGGCAGAACGACCCGAAGTGGAACGACAAGACCCGCGAGGACGAGGAAGGAACGGCGCCGTAGGCCCCTCCCACCCTTCCTCCTCCTACCAGCGACTGGGCGGCGGGGCGGTCAGCTGATCGGCCAGCCGCGCCAGCCGGTCCCGGAAGCGGCGCGGACCGCGCTGCACCGGCAGGCTGTTCTCCCCGGCCGCCGCGCTCACCAGGTGCTGCACCGTGTCCAGATCCAGCTCGGCGGTTCCCCGCGCCACCGACAGCGCGTCGTGCGCGAGCGTCCGCAGATCCGGATCCCCGCCGTCCAGCGACAGTACGGTCGCCCCCGCGCGCCGGGCGTCGTGCACCCGCTCCAGCAGCCCCTCGCCCGGCTCCTCGGGAGCCACCACCAGCAGCGTGTGCCCGCGCCGGGCCGCCTCCAGCCTGCCCAGCCCCACCGAGAGGTGCGGCGGCTCGCCGGGCAGCACGTGGTGGCGTACGAGCGTGGGCGCCAGCTCCGGCAGCCCCGACCAGGCGGCCTCGTCCACCAGGTGCGCCGCCAGATGCCAGGGCTCGTACTGCTCGGTGCCCACCAGCAGCAGGTTCCCGCCGGCCGGCACGACCGAGCGCCGCAGCGACCCGGCGAACCGGCGCGCGGCGCCCGGCCACTGCGTACCGGCGAGGACCTCACGCAGCAGCGCGACTCTGACGGCATCCATACGCGCATCCTGCCGTATACAACGGACATAGGGGAGCGCTTCCCCCCCGATCCCCCCGCCCCACCCCATTCGACTCTGTGGATCTCGGGGTTACCCTCGCCCCCATGACCTCCACAGACAGCACGCAGCAGCCCCCCGCGAAGGCACCGGCCAAGGACCCGTGGGACCTCCCGGACGTCTCCGGCCTCGTCGTCGGCGTCCTCGGCGGCACCGGCGACCAGGGGCGCGGCCTGGCCTACCGCCTCGCCCGGGCCGGACAGAAGGTGATCATCGGCTCCCGCGCCGCCGACCGCGCGCGGACCGCCGCCGAGGAACTGGGCCTCGGCGTGGAGGGCGCCGACAACGCCGAATGCGCGCGCCGCAGCGACATCGTCATCATCGCGGTGCCGTGGGAAGGCCACGCCAAGACCCTCGAAGCCCTGCGCGAGGACCTCGCAGGCAAGCTCGTCGTGGACTGCGTGAACCCGCTGGGCTTCGACAAGCAGGGCGCCTACGCCCTCCGGGTCGAGGAGGGCAGCGCCGCCCAGCAGGCCGCCGCCCTGCTCCCGGACTCCCGCGTCACGGCGGCCTTCCACCACCTCTCGGCGGTCCTCCTCCAGGACGAGTCGATCGACGAGATCGACACCGACGTGATGGTCCTCGGCGAGGCCCGCGCGGACACGGACCTCGTCCAGGCCCTGGCCGCCCGCATCCCGGGCATGCGCGGCGTCTTCGCCGGCCGCCTGCGCAACGCCCACCAGGTCGAATCGCTGGTCGCCAACCTGATCTCCACCAACCGCCGCTACAAGGCCCACGCGGGCCTGCGCGTCACGGACGTCTGAGCCGCACGGCCGTCCGGCCGCCGGGGCCGAGTCCCGGCGGCGGCCCTCGTGGTCTTTACGGGAGCACTGCGGGGCATGGGGGACACTGGAGGGGCTCGACCCCGTTGTGTGTCCCCGAGGAGCTCTTCCCATGCCCCGCCTTGCCGTCTTCGCCGTTGTCGTCTGCGTCCTTGCGGTGGCCGCGGCCGTCGTCGCCTTCGTGGAGGGCAGCTACCTCGGGATCATCTGGGTGCTGCTGGCGGGCCTCACGTCCAACATGGCCTGGTACTACATGCGCAAGGCGAAGGCCGAAAAGGCCGCCGCCGGGCCGCGCCCCGCGGCGTAGCGGGCCCGCCGGAGGCCCTCAGGACTGCGGGATCGCGCAGAAGCCGTTGGTGTCCTGCCAGAAGCGGTAGAGGTCGCGGCCGCAGTACGTCTCCAGGTCGGACACGCCCAGCCCGGACAGCACGTCGCGCACCACGTCGAAGAAGAACGCGTTGACCTCCGGGATCCACAGGAGGGCGAAGACCGCGATCAGGCCGAACGGTGCCAGCGGCGCCACCTCGCGGCGGACCCGGTACGACAGCCAGGGCTCGATCACCCCGTAGCCGTCCAGGCCCGGTACCGGCAGGAAGTTCAGGATCGCCGCCGAGACCTGGAGCAGGGCGAGGAAGGCGAGCGCGAAGCGGAAGGCCTGCGGGACGCCGTCGAGGGCGTCCAGCCAGAACGGGGCCGTGCACACGACCGCGAAGGCCACGTTCGTCAGCGGGCCCGCCGCCGAGATGAGGCTGTGCTTCCAGCGGCCCTGGATCCGGTCGCGCTCGATGTACACCGCGCCGCCGGGCAGGCCGAGACCGCCCAGGATCACGAAGATCACCGGCAGGATGATGCTGAGCAGCGCGTGCGTGTACTTGAGGGGATTCAGCGTCAGGTAGCCCTTGGCGCCGACCGAGAGGTCGCCGCTGTGCAGGGCGGTGCGGGCGTGCGCGTACTCGTGGAGGCAGAGCGAGACGATCCACGCCGAGGTCACGAAGAGGAACACCGCGAGCCCGGTGCTCGTCGAGTACCCCGTCCACACGGCCCAGCCGGTGACCGCCATGACGGCGACGATGCCGAGGAATACGGAACTGATCTGCCGCTCGCCGCGGTTGCCCTGGTGACCCATGCGGCGAACCTATCCCGGGCCGGGAACACAAAGGGGTTCGGGGTCGGGCGCGGGTCCGGGGACAATGGGCCGGTGCGTTACACGATCCTCGGCACCACCCAGGCCATGAGCGACGACGGGACCCCCGTCGCCGTCGGCGGAGCGCGCCTGCGGGCGCTGCTGACGGCGCTCGCGCTGCGGCCGGGGCGGGCGGTCCCGGCGCACCTGCTGGTCGCCGAGGTGTGGGACGCCGACCCGCCCGCCGACGCGCCGGCCGCCCTGCAGGCACTGGTCGCGCGGCTGCGCCGGGCGCTGGGACACGAGGCCGTGCGCTCCGCGGAGGGCGGCTACCTGCTGGCCGCCGAGCGGGAGGACATCGACCTGTACCGCTTCGAGCGGCTGACCCGGGCCGCGGGCGAGGCACCGGACCCGGCCGCGGCGGCCGCCCTGTACGACGAGGCCCTCGCCCTGTGGCGCGGGCCCGCGCTGGCCGACCTCCCGGACCCGGCCGCGGAGGCCGCGCGCTGGGACGCCGTACGAGCGGATGCGCGCCGGGGCCGGCTCGCGGCGGCCCTGGCCCTGGGCGGAGCCGAGCAGGCCCTGCCGGAGCTGACCGCACTGTGCGCGCAGCACCCGCTGGACGAGCCGCTCCAGGCCCTGCGCATCCGGGCCCTGCGCGACGCGGGCCGCCCGGCCGAGGCCCTGGCCGCCTACGACACCGTCCGCCGGGACCTCGCCGACCGGCTCGGCGCCGACCCGGGTCCCGCGCTCCGCGCCCTCCACGCCGACCTCCTCGCCCCGACGGGGGAGGACGGCCCCGGCCCGTACCCGTCGTCGGCACCCGAGGCGTCCGGCCAGGGGAATCTGCGGGCGCGGCTGACCACGTTCGTCGGGCGGGAGGAGGACATCCGCGTCATCGGCGAGGACCTCGGCCGGGCACGGCTCGTCACCCTGCTCGGGCCCGGCGGGGCCGGGAAGACGCGGCTGTCGCAGGAGGCCGCCGAGGCGCATGCCGCGGGAGGCTGGCCCGACGGGGTGTGGCTCGTCGAACTGGCGCCCGTGGACGACCCGGAGGACGTGGCCGAGGCCGTGCTCGCCGCCCTCGGGGCGCGGGAGACCAAGCTGCGCTCCGCCGCCGCGGAGGAGCTGCGGGCGCTGACCGACCGCACCGGGTCCGACCCCCTGGAGCGGCTCGTCGAGCACGCCGCCCGGCGGCGGATGCTGCTGCTCCTCGACAACTGCGAGCACGTCATCGGGGCGGCCGCCGAACTCGCCGAGGAGGTCCTCGCCCGCTGCCCCGGCGTGCAGGTCCTCGCCACCAGCCGCGAACCCCTCGGCGTGCCGGGGGAGACCCTGCGCCCGGTGGAGCCGCTGCCCGACCCCGTCGCGCTGCGGCTGCTGGCCGACCGCGGGGCCGCCGCCCGGCCCGGGTTCGCCGTCGCCGACGACCCGGCCGCCTGCGCCGAGATCTGCCGCCGCCTCGACGGCCTGCCGCTCGCCATCGAGCTGGCCGCCGCCCGGCTGCGGCTGCTCACCCCGCGCCAGATCGCCGACCGCCTCGACGACCGCTTCCGCCTCCTGACCAGCGGCTCCCGTACGGTCCTGCCCCGCCAGCAGACCCTGCGCGCCGTCGTCGACTGGTCCTGGGACCTCCTCGACAAGCCGGAGCGGGCCGTCCTCGCCCGCCTGTCGGTCTTCGCCGGCGGCTGCGACCTCGCCGCCGCCGAAGCCGTCTGCGCGGGCGGGACCGGACTCGACGTCGCCGACGTCCTCGGCTCCCTCGTCGACAAGTCCCTCGTCGTGGCCGCCCCCGGACCCGACGGCTCCGGCATGCGCTACCGCCTCCTGGAGACCGTCGCCGAGTACGCCGCCGAGCGCCTGGCCGAGGCCGCCGGCGACCGCGAGGACACCGAGCGCCGCCACCTCGTCCACTACCGCGAACTCGCCCGCACCTCCGAGCCCGTGCTCCGCGGCCACGGCCAGCGCGCGGCCGCCGACCGGCTCGCCACCGAGTACGAGAACCTCCGTACCGCCCTGCGCCGGGCCGTCGCCGCCCGCGACGTCGGCGAGGTGCTCTGCCTCATCCACTCCCTGGGCTGGTACTGGCACATGCACGACCTGCGCGCCGAGTCCCGGCACTGGTCCGAGGCGGCCGCGGCCCTCGGCCCCGACCCCTTCGTACCGCCCTTCGTGCCGGCCGGGCCCGTCTACGAGCGGCTCGTCGACACGCCCCCGCCCTACTCCGGCGAACTGCTCACCGAGGCCTGGCGCGCCGTCCACCTGGTCCGGCTGGCCTCCCGCGACCAGAACAACGAGAACTGGAACGCCCCCGAGGTCCGGGCCCAGATCGACGGGGTGCTCGCCACCTACCGGCCCGGACTCCCGCAGACCTGCCGGACGCCCTCCTCGCTCTGGATCTACGCCGTCATGATCGCGGGCGACCCCGGCCTGCTCCAGCGGGTCGTCGACGCGACCGTCGACACCGCCCGCGAGCTCGGCTACCGCTGGGAGCTGGCCTCGGCCCTCCAGCTCCGCGCCAACATCCTCGCCAACCGCGCCGACTGGGCCGGCGACGCCTCCCGGGACGCCGACGAGAGCCACGCCCTCTTCCGCGAGCTCGGCGACGACTGGGGCTGCGCCGAAGCGCTCTCCGCCCGCGCCGAGGCCCGGGAGAAGCGCGGCGAGTACGCCCTGGCCGCCGAGGATTACCGCACCGCGATCGAACACGCCGAACGCCTCGGCGCCAAGGCCCAGGTGACGGTGCTCCGGGTCCGGATGGCCGGCACCCTCACCTCGAACGGCGAGATGGAGGAGGCCGAGAGGATCCTCTCCGAGATCGTCGCCACGGTGCAGCAGTACGGCAACGAGGCCATGCCCGCCGCCCGCATGTTCCTCGCGCTGATCCTCGGCCGCACCGGCCGGATCCCCGAGGCCCGCGCCCAGATCCGGGCCCTGCGCGAGGAGTTCGCCTTCGGCGCGTACGCCGTCTTCGACGTGTTCCTGCTCGCCACGACGGCCTGGCTGGACAATCAGGACGGCCGGTACGAGGACGCGCTCGCCGTCGTTCGGGAGGCGATGGCCGCCGCCCTGGACCCGTTGGCGCTGATGGTCGCCCCGCACCTGCCCGCCGTGTTCCTCCTGACGGCCGCCGTCGCCCTCGCCGGGCCCGGCAGCGCCTGCCGGCCGGCCGACGCGGCGAGACTTCTGGGCGCCTACCGCACCCACCTGCCGCCCGGGCACGTCCAGGTCCCCACCGAACGCACGGACGCCGCCTACGCCGAGGAAAGGGCGAGGGCGGAGCTGGGCGACACCGCCTACGAGAGCGCGTACGCCGAAGGCGGCGGCCTCACCCTCCCGGAAGCCACCGCCCTCGTCTGATCCGCGTCGTAACGGTCAGGTCTTCTGGCGGAACTTGCGCACCGCGAGCGGCATGGTGACCGCAGTGATGGCGAGCGACCAGGCCAGGGTCATCCACACCGAGTTGCCGACCGGGGTCCCGTTGATCAGGGCGCGGGCCGCGTCGGCCAGGTTGGACAGCGGGTTGTAGTCCGTGAAGCTCTGCAGCCAGCCCGGCATGGTGGACGGCTTGGCGAAGATCGAGCTGCCGAACTGCAGCGGCATCAGGACCAGCATCGCCATGCCCTGCACGGCCTGCGCGGTCTTCATGGTCAGACCCAGCAGGATGAAGATCCACATCAGCGAGGCGCCGAAGACGACCGACAGGCCGATGGAGAGGAACAGGTCCAGCACCGAGCCCTGGATCGACAGGCCGAGGATGAAGCCCACGCAGAGCAGGATCGCGATGGCGACCAGCATCCGGCCGACCTCGACGACGATCTTGGCGAGCAGTACGGACGACCGGGCGATCGGCATGGACCGGAAGCGGTCCATCACGCCCTTCTTGAAGTCGTCGTTGACGCCGGTGCCCACCGCCATGGCGATGTTCATGCCCATCATGGCCATCAGGCCCGGGACCAGGTAGCTGACGTACTCACCCTGGTTGCCCTTGCCCGACACGGCGCCGCCGAAGACGAACACGAACAGCAGCGTGAAGATGATCGGCATGAACAGGACGTCGAACATCGACTCGGGGTCCTGCTTGATCTGCAGCGCGTTGCGGCGCACCAGCGCGCCGATGTGCCGCAGGTTGGCCCGCAGGCCGATCCGGCCCTCGCCGTGGCCGGCGGCCGCGGCCGCCGGGGAGGCCGCGGTACCGGCGGTGTCATGGGGCTTCGTCGTGGTTACGGTGCTCATGCCGCGACCTCCTCGGGCTTCTCGGCGGAAAGGGAGTCCTCGACCGTGGCGGGCTTCTGTCCGGTGATGGACAGGAACACCTCGTCGAGGCTGGGCAGGTAGGTGCCGAGGTCGGCGATCGCGTACCCGCGGGCGGCCAGCAGGCCGACGACGGCGGTCAGCTGCTCGTCGCTCAGGATCGGCACCAGCAGCACGCCCTCGTCCGGCACGGCCTGCGAGCCGGCCACGCCGTCGAGCCCGGCCTCGGCCAGCGAACGGGCCATGCCCGGCAGGTCCGAGGAGTCCACGGGGCGGATCTTCAGGGTGCGGCCGCCGACGCGGGCCTTGAGCTCGTCGACCTTGCCGTTGGCGATGACCTTGCCGCGGTCGATGACCGTCAGCTCACTGGCGAGCTGCTCGGCCTCCTCCATGTACTGGGTGGTGAGCAGGACGGTGGCGCCCTCGGCGACCAGCCGCTGGACCTCGTCCCACACCTCGTTGCGGGTACGGGGGTCCAGACCGGTCGTCGGCTCGTCCAGGTAGAGCACGGCCGGGTTGCCGATCAGCGAGGCGGCGAGGTCGAGCCGCCGGCGCATGCCGCCGGAGTAGTTCATGGCGGCCTTCTTGGCCGCGTCGGTGAGCGAGAAGCGCTCCAGCATCTCGTCCGCGCGGCGGCGGGCGTCCTTGCGGGACAAGTCGAGCAGCCGGCCGATCATGTAGAGGTTCTCCCAGCCGGAGAGCTTCTCGTCGACCGAGGCGTACTGGCCGGTGAGGCCTATGGTGCGACGCAGCTGGCGGGGCTGGCGGACCACGTCGAAGCCGGCGACCGTCGCGGTGCCGGCGTCGGGAACGATCAGGGTGGACAGGCAGCGCACCAGGGTGGTCTTGCCCGCTCCGTTGGGTCCGAGGACCCCGAGCACGGTGCCCTCACGGACATCCAGGTCAACTCCGTCAAGGGCCTTGGTCTCGCCGTAGTGCTTGACCAGCCCCCGTACCTCCACGGCGTGGGGGTTCTTGTCGATTCGCGTCATGTCCACCATGGGACCATCCGCCACTGACAAACCACCGACAGCCGACCGACAGGCAGCCGACGGCCCGCCGACATCGAGCCGGCGGGCCGTCGGTCGTGCTCACCCCGTCAGTGGAAGGCGTGCTCCGCCTGCGGGAACGTTCCGCCGACCACGTCCTCGGCGAAGGCCTTCGCCGCGTCGCCCATGGTCTGGCGGAGCTGCGCGTACTGCTTCACGAACTTGGGCATCTTCCCGCCGGTCAGCCCCATCATGTCGGTCCACACCAGCACCTGCGCGTCGCACTCCGCGCCCGCGCCGATGCCGACCGTCGGGATGTGCAGGGACCGGGTGACCTCGGCGGCCAGCTCGGCCGGAACCAGCTCCAGCACCACCGCGAAGGCGCCCGCGTCCTGCGCGGCCTTGGCGTCGCGCAGCAGCTGGTGCGCGGCCTCGTCGCCGCGGCCCTGCACCCGGTAGCCCATGGCGTTCACGGACTGTGGGGTCAGCCCCAGGTGGGACATGACGGGGATGCCGGACTGCACGATCAGCTCGGTCTGGTGCAGCGAGCGCTCGCCGCCCTCCAGCTTGACCGCTCCGACCCCCGCCTCCTTGACCAGCCGGGTGGCGCTGCGCAGGGCCTGCACCGCGCCTTCCTGGTACGAGCCGAACGGCATGTCGCCGATGACCAGCGACCGGCTCGTGCCGCGTACGACGGCCGCCGACAGCATGGTCATCTGGTCCATCGTCACCGGGACGGTGGAGTCGTAGCCGAGGTGGCAGTTGCCCATCGAGTCGCCGACGAGGATCACCGGGATGCCGGCCTCGTCGAACACGGACGCGGTCATCGCGTCGTAGGCGGTGAGCATGGGCCACTTCTCGCCGCGTTCCTTGGCGAGGGTCAGGTCGCGGACGGTGATGCGCCGGGTGCCGGTGCCTCCGTACAGGGTGGGGGAGGTCTTGGACGCGGGTTCGCGGGCAGGCGAAACGGCAGGCGTCATTGCAACTGCTCCTTGTGTCATCTCGAGGCGCCCTTACGGCGTCCCCGGACTCACCCACCATGGTGGCATCCGCCGGCCCCGTGGCGGAAGTGCCCCGGGGGCCGCGCCCGGGCTGCGCGGTCCCATGTGCGCGTTTCGTGACAAGCGGAACCCTTGGCGTACGGCCGTTCGTCCTCCCGGATGTACGACCGTGACAGGCGGTCGTGACGTAGGGCACGGAAGGCTCCGTACATCGCCTAGGGTCAAGGGGCGGGGACGGAGCGCGAGCACGGCAGTGAGGGCAGCGGCATGGCACAGGCGTATCTGACGGAAAAGGGGAACGGCGGCTCGGAACCCGAGCCCTCCGGATCCCGCTTCCGGCGCCGGCTGGTCGCTCTCAGAGAGGACCGCGGCATCTGGCGCCGCGGGCTGGTCCTGGCGGGGCTCGCCGTGCTGATCTCGCTCGTCATGATCCTGCACGCCGAGCTGCCCAACGACGTGGGCAACCTCGGCAGCCTCACCGAGACCTTCCTGCCCTGGCTGGGCCTGGCCGTCCCGCTCCTGCTGGCGGGCGCCGTCTACCGCAGGTCCGCGACCGCGCTGATCGCGATACTGCTGACGGCCGCGGTCTGGGTGAACCTGTTCGGCGGACTGGTCACCGACAAGTCCGGCGCAGGCGGCAACCTCATGGTCGCCACCCACAACGTCGACGCCGACAACCCCGATCCGCGGGGCACCGCCGAGTCCGTGGCGAAGTCCGGGGCCGACGTCCTGGCCCTGACCGAGCTCAAGGGCAGCGCCGTCCCCGTCTACGAGAAGGCCCTGGCGGGCACGTACAAGTACCACGCCGTCGAGGGCACGGTCGGCGTGTGGAGCAAGTACCCGCTCACCTCCAGCAGGCCCGTCGACATCAGGCTGGGCTGGACCCGCGCCATGCGCACCACCGTGGCCACGCCCGAGGGGGACATCGGCGTCTACGTCGCCCACCTGCCCTCGGTCCGGGTCAAGCTGAACGCCGGCTTCACCGCCAACCAGCGCGACAACAGCGCCGACGCGCTGGGGGCCGCGCTCGCCGCCGAGCCGCTGGGCAAGGTCCTCCTGCTCGGCGACCTCAACGGCACGATGAACGACCGGGCCCTGTCCGAGGTCACCTCGCAGATGCGCTCGACGCAGGGCGCGGCGGGCGACGGCTTCGGCTTCAGCTGGCCGGCCCAGTTCCCGATGGCCCGCATCGACCAGATCATGGTCCGCGGCATGAAGCCGGAGGCCTCCTGGACCCTCCCGCGCACGGGCAGCGACCACCTCCCGGTCGCGGCGCGCCTGACGGTGAAGAAGTAGGCGGACCGGGCCGACACGAGGGGGCGGGGGGGCCCCGCCGCGGCGCACGCCGGGGGGGCGGGCCCCCCCCCCCGCCCCCCCCCCGCCGGCGG
>NZ_JBHWUO010000092.1:0-18709 GCF_042736975.1 Streptomyces sp. NPDC059989 | reverse complement strand
CGGCGGGGCTATCTACAGCCCCGCCGGCGTTTGAGGCGCTGGGGGTCCCCCCGGACGAAGTCTGGGGGAGGGTTCGGGGGCAGCGCCCCCGACAACGGCGCCGCAGGCTAGTTGCCGGCCGCCGCGTCGCAGGCCTGGGCGCGCAAGGCCCTCGCCAGGTCGTCCCGGGACTCCAGGACCAGCCGGCGGAGGGCCGGAGCCGCATCCTCATGGGCCGAGAGCCAGGCGTCGGTCGCCGCGACCGTGGACTCCGAGTCCTGGAGCGACGGGTACAGCCCCTTCACCACGTCCATGCCGATCTGGATCGACCGGTCCGCCCACACCCGCTCCAGCACCGCGAAGTACGGCTCCGCGTAAGCCGCCAGCAGGCCCCGCTGCGAAGCCTGCTGCATCCCGTCGATCGTGGCCTCGACCAGCGCGTTCGACAGCGCGTCCGACTCCACCACCGCAGCCCACGCCTGGTCCTTGACCGCCGCCGACGGCCGCGCCGCCAGGCACCGCACCTGGTGCCGCTTGCCCGACGCCGTGTCGTCCCGGGACAGTTCGGCCCCGAGCACGGCCTCGTCCACCGCCCCGTGCGCGGCCAGCGGCAGCAGGAAGTCCCACCGCAGCTCCTGGTCCACGTCCAGCCCGTCGATCCGCGCCGACCCCTCCAGCAGCCCCAGCAGCAGCTGGAAGTCGCCCTCCGTCGCCGCGCTCGCCGCGAAGAAGCGGGCCCAGGTCAGCTGGTGCTCCGACCCCGGCTCCGCCAGCCGCAGTTCGTGCAGCGCGCCCGCCGCCAGCTCCCGGCCGCCCTGCTCGCGCCGGTCCGGCGCCGTGTAGTGGGTGACCGCCGTCAGCGCCTGCGCGTGCAGCATCTGCAGCACGCCGACGTCCGTCTCCCGCCCCGCGTGCGCCAGCACCAGCGCGAGGAAGTCGCGCGCCGGCATCAGCCCGTCCCGGGTGAGACCCCACAGGGCCGACCAGCTCAGCGCCCGCGCGAGGGGATCCGTGAGGTCGCCCAGGTGCGCCCGCAGCGTGGTCAGCGAACCCTCGTCGAAGCGGATCTTGCAGTAGGTGAGGTCCTCGTCGTTGACCAGGATCAGGTCGGGCCGCTCGCGCCCCGCCAGCTCCGCGACCACGGTCCGCGCCCCCGCCACGTCCACGCCGGCCCGCGCGTAGCGGACCAGCGTGCCGTCCGACTCCAGCCGGTACAGGCCGACCGCGACCCGGTGCGGCCGCAGCTCGTCGCCCTCCTGCACCACCGTCAGTTCGGTCACGCGCCCGCCCGCGTCGTACGTGACCACCGGGGTCAGCACGTTCACGCCCGCCGTCTGCAGCCAGGCCCGCGACCACTCGGCCATGTCCCGCCCGGAGACCTCCGCGAGCACCGACAGCAGGTCGTCCAGCGTCGTGTTCCCGTACGCGTGGGCCTTGAAGTAGCGCCGCGCGCCCTCCAGGAAGGCCTCCCGCCCCACGTAGGCGACCAGCTGCTTGAGCACGGCCGCGCCCTTGGCGTAGGTGATCCCGTCGAAGTTCAGCTTCGCGTCCTCCAGGTCACGGATGTCGGCCGTGATCGGGTGCGTGGACGGCAGCTGGTCGGCGCGGTAGGCCCACGCCTTGCGGCTGTTGGCGAAGGTGACCCAGGCCTGGTCGAAGCGGGTGGCCTCGACCAGCCCGAAGGAGCCCATGAAGTCCGCGAAGGACTCCTTCAGCCACAGGTCGTCCCACCACTTCATGGTGACCAGGTCGCCGAACCACATGTGCGCCATCTCGTGGAGGATGACGTTCGCGCGCCGCTCGTACGAGGCCTGCGTGACCTTGCCGCGGAAGATGTACTCCTCCCGGAAGGTCACCATCCCCGGGTTCTCCATCGCGCCCAGGTTGTACTCCGGCACGAAGGCCTGGTCGTACTTCCCGAAGGGGTACGGGTAGTCGAACAGCTCGTGGAAGAGGTCGAAGCCCTGCTTGGTGACGAGGAAGATGTCCTCCGCGTCGAAGTGCCGGGCCAGCCCCTTGCGGCACATCGCGCCGAGCGGGATCGTCAGGTCCCCGCGGGTGTAGGAGTCCGTCACGTAGTGGTAGGGGCCCGCCACCACGCAGGTGATGTAGGTCGAGATCGGCTCGGTCTCGGCGAACCGCCAGACGCCGGCCTCCCGCGACCGCTCCGCGCCGTTGCTCCACACCTGCCAGCCCTCGGGCGCGGTCACCTCGAAGCGGTAGGGCGCCTTCAGGTCCGGCTGTTCGAAGTTCGCGTAGACCCGGCGCGCGTCCGCCGGCTCGTACTGGGTGTAGAGGTAGACCTCGCCGTCCTCCGGGTCCACGAAGCGGTGCAGGCCCTCGCCCGTCCGGCTGTACGCGCAGTTCGCGTCCACGACCAGGACGTTCTCGGCGGCCAGCCCGTCCAGGGCGATCCGCGCCCCGTCGAAGACGGCGGCCGGGTCCAGCGCGCGCCCGTTGAGGGTCACGGAGTTCACCGAGGGAGCGATCAGGTCCGCGAAGGTCGAGGTGCCGGAGGCCGCGGCCCGGAAGCGGATCGTCGTCACCGAGCGGAAGGTCCTGGGGCCTTCGGCCGGCTCGGCCTCGTCCACGGCCGACCGGACGTCGAGGACCACCTCGTATCCGTCGACGGACAGCAGCTCGGCCCGCCCACGGGCCTCCTCGCGGGACAGGTTCTCTCCGGGCACGTGCACTCCTTCGTGCGTGATCGCGTTCTTGTGACGAATCCTCCCACGGTGGGGAATGCGTGCGGCTCCTGCCTGGTTGGCGACGGAGGACATGAGCCAGTGATGCCCTTCATCCCGACTGAGTACCGAGGACTGAGGAGAGACATGACCGACACCCAGGTGCGCGAGAAGACCCCGGTCGACTTCTGGTTCGACCCCCTCTGCCCCTGGGCCTGGATGACCTCCCGCTGGATGCTGGAGGTCGAGAAGGTCCGCGACGTCGAGGTCCGCTGGCACGTCATGAGCCTGGCCGTGCTCAACGAGAACAAGCTCGACGAGCTCCCCGAGGTCTACCGCGAGCTGCTCGGCCCCAAGGGCTGGGCCCCGGTGCGCGTGGTGGTCGCGGCCCAGCAGAAGCACGGTGAGGAGATCACCGGCAAGCTGTACACGGCTCTCGGAACCAAGATCCACAACGAGGGCCAGGGCCCGACCCGCGAGGTCATCGCCGCCGCGCTCGACGAGGTCGGCCTGCCGGCCGAGCTGCTCGCGTACGCCGATTCAGACGAGTACGACGAGGTGCTGCGCGCCTCCCACAACAACGGCATCGACCGGGTCGGCCAGGAGGTCGGCACCCCGGTGATATCCGTCCCGGGCGCCGAGGGCGATGTGGCCTTCTTCGGTCCGGTCGTCACCCCGACCCCGCGCGGCGAGGCCGCCGCCCGGCTGTGGGACGGCACCCTGCTGGTGGCCTCCACCCCCGGCTTCTACGAGATCAAGCGCACCCGCACCCAGGGCCCGTCCTTCGAGTAGTCCCCGGGCGGTCCCCGGGCGGTCCCCGGATGCGCAGAAGGCCCCCGCGAGTCACGTCCTCGCGGGGGCCTTCTGGTGGAAACGCCCGCACGTGAAGGTTGAGAAGACGATCACGAGGCGGGCGGCTCGGTGGCGCCGATCAGCCCTTGGCGGGGATCAGCAGCGGGGTGTTCGCCTTGGCGTCGGCGTAGCGCTTGGCCACGTCCTGCCAGTTCACGACGTTCCACATGGCCTCGATGAAGTCCACCTTCTGGTTCTTGTACTGAAGGTAGAAGGCGTGCTCCCAGGCGTCGAAGACCAGGATCGGGGTGCTGGCCACGCCCACGTTGCCCTGGTGGTCGTAGACCTGCTCGACGACGAGGCGGCCGCTGACGGGCTCGTACGCGAGCACGCCCCAGCCGGAGCCCTGGGTGGCGGAGGAGGCGAAGGTCAGCTGCTTCTTGAACTTCGCGAAGGAGCCGAAGGACTCGGTGATCGCGTCGGTCAGGTCGCCCAGGCCGTCGGCCGCGGTCGGCTCGCCGCCGCCCTCACCGGTCTTGGGGCTGGCCATGTTGTGCCAGTAGATGCTGTGCAGGATGTGGCCGGAGAGGTGGAACGCGAGGTTCTTCTCCAGGCCGTTGAGGGCGCCCCAGTTCTCCTTGTCGCGCGCCTCTGCGAGCTGCTCCAGCGTGTTGTTGGCGCCCGTGACGTAGGCCGCGTGGTGCTTGTCGTGGTGCAGCTCGATGATCTGCGGGTTGATCACCGGCTCCAGCGCCGCGTAGTCGTACGGAAGCTCAGGAAGCGTGTAGATGGCCATGCGTGTATCCGGTCCCCTCGGCGTGCCAATCGCTTATTGCAATTAATGCGCAACTGCACGCTAGCAGTATCTATTCCACCCCACGAGTAAGGGTCGCCTGTCTTGTGAACGCCTCCGGAACGCGCGAGGCCGGGCCCATGCGATCGCATGGGCCCGGCCTCTGACGTGCCGTCCGGTGGGGGTCTTACGCCGCTTCGCGCGCCGCGGTCCTGCGCTGGAGCAGGTATCCCGTCGCCGCGAGGACGACGGTCAGGCCGCCGGTGAAGACCACCTGGATCCGCGTGTCCTCGCCCAGTGCCATCAGCACCAGGACCCCGGCCACCCCGGCCAGCGCCACCCAGGTCAGATACGGGAAGCCCCACATCTTCACGACCAGCTTCCCGGGGGCCTCGCGCTCCAGCCGGCGGCGCAGCACGAACTGCGAGACGGCGATGAAGCCCCAGACGATCAGGATGACGCCGCCGACCATGTTCAGCAGCCAGGCGAAGAGGGTGTCCGGGTACCAGTAGGACAGCAGCACGGTGACGAAGCCGAAGCCGGAGGAGGCGAGCACCGCCCGGCGCGGCACCCGGCCGGTGACCTTGCCCAGCGCCTTCGGGCCCTGGCCGCGGGAGACGAGGGAGTAGGCCATGCGCGAGGAGCCGTAGATGTTGGCGTTCATCGCGGACAGCAGGGCGATCAGGATGACCACGTTCATGATCTGGCCGGCGGCCGGGATGCCCAGGCGGTCCAGGGTCGCCGCGTACGGGCCGTCCGCCGTGACCGCCGGGTCGTTCCACGGCAGCAGCGTGACGATCACCAGCATCGAGCCGACGTAGACGATCGCGATCCGCCACATGGTGGTCCTCACGGCCTTGGCCACGCCCTTGACGGGGTCCTCGGACTCGGCGGCCGCGATGGTCACGGTCTCCAGCCCGCCGTACGCGACAACGGAGGCCAGCAGTCCGACCAGCAGCCCGTCCACCCCGTTGGGCAGGAAGCCCCCGTCGTGGAGGAGGTTGGCGGTGCCGGGGGAGTCGCTGCCGGGCAGCATGCCCAGGACGGCCAGCACGCCCAGGACCAGGAAGAGCCCGATCGCGCCGATCTTCAGCGCCGAGAACCAGAACTCGAATTCGCCGAAGTTCGAGACGGCGGCCAGGTTGGACCCGCAGAACACCGCCATGAAGACCAGCACCCACATCCAGGAGGGGGTGCCCGGGAACCAGCCCGTCATGATGTGCGCCGCGCCGATGGCCTCGATGGCCACGCCCACGCACAGCAGCGTCCAGAACATCCAGCCGGCGGTGAAGCCCGCCCAGGGGCCGATCGCCCGCTCCGCATGGACCGAGAAGGAGCCGGAGGCCGGGTTGGCCGCGGACATCTCGCCGAGCATCCGCATCACGAACATCACGAGCAGCCCGGAGGCGGCGTACGCGAGCACGATCGAGGGCCCCGCGGCCGCGATGCCGGCACCGGAGCCGACGAAGAGTCCGGCGCCGATGACCCCGCCGAGGGCGATCATCGAGAGGTGGCGCTGCTTGAGGCCGTTGCCGAGGGGGGACCCGGCCGGTTCCTGCCGCTGTTCGGGGGGTGCGAGGGTGCTGCTCTGGCTCATGGGGGTGTGCCTGTCCGGTGTGCGGGGTGGTGGTGCGAGAGGCTCAGTGTGCCGAGCGTCCGCTCAGCGGACGTTCTTCGTCCGATATTCGGACAACGGCTTCACGTATCGTGATCATGTCCGTACGCTCGCGGCGACGCAGACGTGCCGGATCGAGGGGGTCGCCGGGATGGGCCGGACCGTGACAGGACTTCGCAGCAGCGGCCGGGGCGTGCTCGTCACCGGCGCCTCCCGGGGCATCGGGCGGGCGGTCGCCGCCGCGTTCGCCCGGCAGGGCGACCGGGTCGCGGTGCACTGCTCCACCCGGCAGGCCGACGCGGAGGAGACCCTCGCCGGCCTGGAGGGGGAGGGGCACGTCCTGCTCGCGGCCGATCTCGCCGACCCGGCCCGCGTCGAGGAGCTGGCGGCCGGGGCGGACGAGGCGCTCGGCGGCGTGGACGTCCTGGTGAACAACGCCGCCGTCATGGTCGCGCACCCGCTGCCCGAGACCTCGTACGAGGACTGGCAGGAGGCCTGGCGCCGGACCGCCGCGGTCAACCTCTTCGGCGCCGCCAACCTGAGCTACTGCGTCTCCCGCCGCATGATCGGAGCGGGCCGCGAGGGACGCATCGTCAACATCGGCTCGCGCGGCGCCTTCCGGGGCGAGCCCGACCACCCCGCCTACGGCGCCACCAAGGCCGCCCTGCACGCCCTCGGGCAGTCGCTCGCCGTCTCCCTCGCGCCGCACGGCATCGCCGTCGCCTCGGTGGCGCCCGGCTTCGTCGCCACCGAGCGGGTCGCGGGCCGGCTGGACGGACCCGAGGGCGAGCGGATCCGGGCCCAGAGCCCCTTCGGCCGCGTCGCGGACCCCGGCGAGATCGCCTCCGCCGTGCTCTACCTGGCCTCCCCCGGCGCGATGTGGAGCTCGGGCACGGTCCTCGACGTCAACGGGGCCTCCTACCTGCGCACCTGAGAAGCGGAACGGGACCCCCGCGCCGCGGCGCAGAGGTCCCGTCCGTTCCACCGGTGCGTGGCGGTTCAGGCCGCCGACCGGCGCGCCCGCACCTCCCGCACCCACGCCACCAGCAGGACCAGGGCAGCCGCGCCCGAAGACCACAGCAGCTGCGGCCGGGCCGAGTCGTCGAACAGCATCAGGACCAGCACCGCGCCCATGCCGATCAGCGCCGCCCAGGTCGCGTACGGGAACAGCCACATCGGCAGGGTCAGCCGCTCCGGCATGTCCCGCTCGATCTTCCGGCGCAGCTTCAGCTGCGAGACCGCGATCAGCGCCCACACGAACAGAAGTACGGCGCCGACCGCGTTGAGCATGTAGAGGAAGATCGTGTCCGGCCACAGCAGGTTCAGCACCACCGACACGAAGCCGAACGCCACCGAGGCGAACACCGCGCGGCGCGGCACCCCGCTCCCGGAGACCTTCAGCAGCGCCTTCGGCGCCTCGCCCCGCTCGGCCAGCGAGAACACCATGCGCGAGGATCCGTACAGGTTGGCGTTGAGCGCCGACAGCAGCGCCACGAACACCACGATGTTCATGATCTGGCCGGCCCCCGGGATGCCGATCTGGTCGAGGACCGCCACGTACGGGCTCTCGCCCGGCTCCAGCGAGTCCCACGGCAGCAGGGTCACGATGACCAGCATCGAGCCGACGTAGAAGAAGAGGATGCGCCACACGGCGCTGCGCACCGCGCGGGACACCGACCGTGCCGGGTCGTCCGACTCGGCGGCCGCGATGGTGACGACCTCCAGGCCGCCGAAGGCGAAGACGACGGCGAGCATGCCGGCGACGACCCCGCCGATGCCGGCCGGGAAGAAGCCGCCCTGGCCGGTCAGGTTGGCCATGCCCACCGGGTCCGTCTCGGGGAGCAGGCCGAAGATCGCGAGGGTGCCGAGGATCAGGAACAGCACGATCGCCCCGACCTTCAGGGCCGCGAACCAGAACTCGAACTCGCCGAAGTTGCGCACGGCGGCCAGGTTGCTCGCGGTGAAGACCACCATGAAGAGCAGCACCCAGACCCACTGGTCGATCGACGGCACCCAGCCGTTCGCGATCTTCGCCGCGCCGGTGGCCTCCACCGCGAGCACCACCACCAGCAGGAACCAGTAGAGCCACCCCGCCGAGAAGCCGGCCCAGCGGCCGAGGGCCTTCTCCGCGTAGACGGAGAAGGAGCCCGATGCGGGCATGGCGGCGGACATCTCGCCGAGCGCCCGCATCACCAGCATCGCGAGGACGCCCGCGAGCAGGTAGGAGCAGATGATGGCCGGTCCGGCGATGCCGATGCCGGCCCCGGAGCCGACGAAGAGCCCGGCGCCGATCACGCCGCCGAGGCCCAGCATCGTCAGGTGACGCTGCTTCAGGCTGTGGCTGAGGGGCTCCGGGGGCAGGTCGGGCACGTGTTCGCTCATGAGGGGGTTCGTACTCTCGGTAGGCAAGCGACGCTGGGGGCTGCGCAAGGGATGGGAGGAGGGATTGGCGGGATTGGCGGGAATCTACAGTCTGGCTGGAGGGCGCCCATGGGCGCAAAAAGGATGTGTCGTCGAATGTTCCCCGTGACGGGGATCACTCCAACTCGGGTGTAGCTCGGGACCTTTGTCCAGTCCCCACCAAACCAGCCGGTATGGCTTTGTCCCGGCCGGCGGTGGGTCGGCGGCATGCCGCGCACTAGCGTCACGGTGTCCCGTCGATCACCACCCCCCGGAGCCCGCCATGAGCACCGCTTCCGTCTCCTTCCGGCCCGGCGCCGTCCTCGCCGACCTGCTGCCCGCGAGCCGTGTCCGCGACATCGCCCTCGTCGCCGGCGGAGCCGCGCTGACCGGGCTGGCCGCGCAGATCGCGGTGCCCGTCCCCGGCTCCCCGGTCCCGGTCACCGGCCAGACCTTCGCGGCGCTGCTCGTCGGCACCGCCTTCGGCGCCCGCCGCGGCTTCCTCGCGCTCGCGCTGTACGCCCTCCTCGGCGCGGCCGGGATGCCGTGGTTCGCGAACGGCACCTCCGGAGCGGGCGGCGCCTCCTTCGGCTACGTGCTCGGCATGCTGCTCGCCGCCACCCTCGTCGGCGGCCTCGCGCGCCACGGCGCCGACCGCTCGGTGCTCCGTACGGCGGGCACGATGGTGCTCGGCTCCGCGGTGATCTACGCGGTGGGCGTGCCGTACCTCATGGCCGCCACCGGGATGTCCCTGAGCGCCGCCGTCGCGGCGGGCCTGACCCCGTTCCTCGTCGGCGACGCCCTCAAGGCGGCCCTGGCGATGGGCGCCCTGCCGGCCGCCTGGAAGCTGGCGGGCCGCCGCGGCTGAGCCGCATGCCCCGTACGTACAGCAGCCCCGGACCACCACGCTGTGGTCCGGGGCTGCCGTCATTGCTGCGCGTACCCGCTCAGGCGTCGAGCGCGGCCTTGCGGCGCATGTCGCGGAACACGCCGACGATCAGGACCACGGCCGCCACCAGCAGCGACAGCATCACGGTCTTGCGGTTGCCGTCGTCGTAGACCATGTAGCCCAGGACGAAGGTGATCATCGCGGCGGTCGCCCAGGTCAGGTACGGGAAGAGCCACATCTTCACCGTCAGCTTCTCCGGGGCCTCGCGCACCAGGATCTTGCGCATCCGCAGCTGGGTCAGGCAGATGACCAGCCAGACGAAGAGCGCGATGGCACCCGAGGAGTTCAGCAGGAAGTCGAAGACGGTGTCCTTGTAGGCGTAGTTGAAGTAGACGGCGATGAAGCCGAACACCACGGAGCCCAGGATCGCGGCCGTCGGGACGCCCCGCTTGCTGACCTTCGCGAAGGCCTTGGGCGCGTCGCCGCGCTCACCCAGCGAGAACGCCATGCGGGAGGCGGTGTACAGGCCCGAGTTCAGGCAGGACAGCACGGCCGTCAGGACGATCACGTTCATGATCTGGCCGGCGTGCGCGATGCCGATCGAGTCCAGGGCGGCGACGTACGAGCCCTTCTCGACGATCGACTTGTCGTTCCACGGCAGCAGGGTGAGCACGATGAAGATCGAGCCCAGGTAGAAGACGCCGATGCGCCAGATCACCGAGTTGGTGGCCTTGGTGACCGCGCGGCGCGGGTCCTCGGACTCGCCGGCGGCCAGGGTGACGATCTCGCTGCCCATGAAGGAGAAGACGACCATCAGCACACCGGTGAGGATGGAGCCCCAGCCGTTGGGCATGAAGCCGCCGGCGTCGGTGAGGTGGGCGAAGCCCGCGCCCGGGTTGTCGGAGCCCGGCAGGAAGCCGAAGACGGCGAGCATGCCGACGACCACGAAGGCGCCGATGGCGACGACCTTGATGCCCGCGAACCAGAACTCGAACTCGCCGTACGAGGCGACGGAGCCGAGGTTGGTGACGGTCAGCACCGCCATCACGATCAGGGCCCAGGCCCACTGCGGGACGGCCGGGATCCAGCCCTCCAGGATCGAGGCACCTGCGGTGGCCTCCACGGCCAGCACGACGACCCAGAAGAACCAGTACAGCCAGCCGATGGAGAAGCCGGCCCAGCGGCCGAGGGCGCGGTCGGCGTAAGCGGAGAAGGAGCCCGAGTTCGGGCTGGCGGCGGCCATCTCGCCGAGCATCCGCATCACGAAGACGACCATCGCGCCGACGAGGGCGTACGAGATCAGGATGGCGGGGCCGGCCTTGGCGATGCCGCCACCGGAACCGACGAAGAGGCCGGCGCCGATGACGCCGCCGATGGCGATCATGGACAGGTGGCGGTTCTTGAGACCGGCCTTCAGACCGTCGGAGGGCTGACCTTCACCGTTGTTTCCGGTGGGGTCGCCTGCCTTCTGAAGGGTCGTCGTGGAGCTCATGGACGGATCCTTAGGTTCTCGGGTTTCGAGCCCGGGCATTCAAACCTGAGATGAACGCAGGACGGAAGACCTCAATCCGGATCGTTGCGTTAGGGCGAACGTCCAGGACCTTGGTCCCGCCCTGTCCCATCTGCGTTCTTTGGGTTTACTTGAGCTTTAGAAGTGACTTACGCGACACCCGGTTGCGGGCTGTCGGGCCCCCTCGTGCCACACTCGTCCCATGCGCGTGTACCTCGGATCCGACCATGCCGGTTTTGAGCTCAAGAACCACCTGGTGGACTGGCTCAAGAACAACGGCCACGAGCCCGTCGACTGCGGGCCCCACATCTACGACGCGGTGGACGACTACCCGCCGTTCTGCCTGCGCGCCGCGGAGAAGACCGCCGCGGACGCCGACAGCCTCGGCATCGTGATCGGCGGCTCCGGCAACGGCGAGCAGATCGCCGCGAACAAGGTCAAGGGCGTCCGCGCCATCCTCGCCTGGAGCGTGGAGACCGCGAAGCTCGGCCGCGAGCACAACAACGCCAACGTGATCTCCGTCGGCGGCCGGATGCACACGCAGGACGAGGCCGTCGCCTTCATCGAGGCCTTCCTGGCGACCCCGTACTCCGACGAGGAGCGCCACACCCGCCGCATCGAGATGCTCTCCGCCTACGAGCAGACCGGCGAGCTGCCCCCGATCCCGGCCCACCACCCGCAGCAGGGCTGATTCCGCTGGGCCGTGCCGCCGGGGGAGTCCCCGGGGGCACGGCCGTTTTTTCGTTTCGAGGAGAGCCGCCGTGCCCGAGGGGCATACGATCCACCGCCTCGCCGAGGACCACGCCGAGCGGTTCGCCGGCCGCCCCGTCCGCGTCAGCAGCCCCCAGGGCCGCTTCGCGGAGAGCGCGGCCCTGCTCGACGGACGTGAGCTGGAGGGCGCCGAGGCCCACGGCAAGCACCTCTTCCTGGAGCTCGGCGACGCCTGGATCCACATCCACCTCGGCCTCTTCGGCAAGCTCGGCTTCGGCCCCGCCCCCGCCCCGCCGGCCACCGACACGGTCCGGCTGCGCCTGCTCAACGAGGACCACTACGCCGACCTGCGCGGGCCCACCGCCTGCGCGCTGATCGGCGAGGGCGAGAAGAAGGCGATACACGACCGGCTCGGCCCCGACCCGCTGCGGCCGGCCGACGACCCGGACCGCGCCTGGGCCCGCATCTCCCGCTCGCGCACGACCGTCGCCGCCCTGCTCATGGACCAGAAGATCGTCGCGGGCATCGGCAACGTCTACCGCGCCGAGGTCCTCTTCCGGCACGGCATCGACCCGTACCGCCTCGGCAAGGACCTCGCGCGCGCCGAGTGGGACGCCATGTGGGCCGACCTGGCCGACCTGATGCGCGAGGGCGTCCGCAAGAACCGCATCGACACCGTCCGCGACGAGCACCTGCCCGAGGCGATGGGCCGCCCGCCGCGGGTGGACGACCACGGCGGCGAGGTGTACGTCTACCGGAGGGCGAACCTGCCCTGCCACATCTGCGGGGGCGAGATCCGCACCGCCGATCTCGCCGCCCGCAACCTCTTCTGGTGCCCCGCCTGTCAGCAGCGCCAGCCGAAATAGCCTCGCCGGAGTTTGAGGCGCGGGGGTCCGGTGGCGGAGCCCCCGCGGGGGTCCGGGGCCCGCCCCGGGTGGGGGTCCCCCCGGACGGAGTCTGGGGGAGGTGGAAGGGCGGGGCGGGGAGCAGCTCCGCGCAGCGGCACCGCACCGCACCGCACCGCACCGGCCTAGAAGCCGTGCGGAAGCCAGGGGGCCACGTCGCCCGCGAAGGCACGGGAGGCCTCGACCACGGCGCCCGGGCGCAGCTCGACGACGCGGCCGGCCGCCGCCAGTGAGGTCAGCGTGGTCCCGCCCAGGTACGCGGAGCCCAGCTCCCGGACCGACAGCTCCAGCTCCGCCGGCTCCGCGGTCCGCGCGCACCGTGCCCCGCCCTTGCCGTCGGCCACCAGCCGCCACCGCCCCTCGTTCCACGGGCAGAAGGCGTCCTCGACCTCCACGACCAGGTCCAGCGGGGCCCCGTACGCCCGTGCCTCCAGCGCGGCCGGCAGGTCGACCAGCCGTACGTACAGCGAGTCCCGCGTGCTCGGCTTCGACCTGCGGACGTCGCTCACCAGGTGCAGCACCGGGTCGTCCACCGGCCGCCGGGTCGCCCGTACCGTCCACGTCAGGTCGATGCCGAAGAGGTAGCGCCACAGCGCCGCGCCCGCCGCCGGGTCCAGCGCGTCGAGGTCGACCACGTCGACCTTGCCCTCCGAACCGCTGTGGTCCCACTCGGGCGTGACCCGGTAGCGGGCGTAGCCCACCACCTCGCCGTCCTCGCGCTCGGCGACCACGCACTGCAGCGGGGACCCGCCGTTGCGCTTGGCGGCCGGATCCAGCAGCGCGAGGCGCTCCCAGCCCGGCTGCCGGGCCGGCATGCCGGGCCGCCGCGGGACCAGCGCCCCGTACACCCGCTCGCAGTCGGGCAGGGCCTGCTCCGGATCGGCCAGGCGCAGCCGCACCTCGTCCGTCCCCGGCGGCACCGAGAGTCCGACGCGCGTGGTGTCGATGTCCACCGCGAGGTCGTAGGTCGCCGTGCCGTAGCCGAAACGCCCGTAGATCGCCGGGTCCGAGGCCGTCAGCACGGCAAGCGCTTCACCACCCGCCCGGATGTCGTCCAATTGGCGGCGCATCAGGGAACGGAGCACCCCGCGCCGCCGGTGGGTGGGGGAGACCCCCACCATCGTGACCCCCGCCGCCGGGACGAGCGCGCCGCCGGGCACGGAGAGGCGGAAGCTGAAGGCCCCCGCGGAGCCCACGCAGGTCCCGCCGTCCCAGACGCCGAGCGAACGTTCCGTCTCCGTCAGCCGCCTGTAGAGCTGTCGCTCCTGCGGGATGTCGGACACGCCACCGAACGCCAGTTCCAGCTGGTCGTACCAGACATCCCACTCATCAGCCTGCAATACGCGCATCTCAAGAGCCATATGGCCATGCCTATCAGGGCATTCCGGCCCAGTCGACGCCTTTTCGGTCGCCGAACGACCCCCGGTGCAGGGGTCCCCCTGCGCATCCACAGTGAGGATGGATAGGGTCCCGAAGCAATGGCCGGAGCCCGTGTGGAAGCCCTCCTGGCCCGGACCCGCATGATGTGGCACCGGGCCCGCACCGCCCTGCGCAAATCCGCCGTCGACTACTTCCGCGGCGACGCCTCCGACTGGCTCGCCTTCGCCGGCCTGCTCCTCACCATTCCCGGGTTCGCCTTCGGCACGCTGATGCTGCCCGTCTGGTTCTCGCCCTCCGCGCTCGTCCTGCCGATCGTGGCCGGGGGCCTGCTGCTGCGCCCCGCGTCCCTGCTCGCGCTGTACGCCGCATCCGCGGCCGCGCTGATCGTCGAGGCCCTCGTCCTCGGCCCCTACACCCAGGGCCCGGCGCGGGTCACCCCCGGCACCGTCCTGGTCGTCGCGGCCTGCGGGTTCTTCGGGCTGGTCATCGCGCAGTTCCGCAGCCGCGTCGGCGTGCCCTGGCGGCGCGGCGGCACCATGCTCTTCGACCTGCGCGAACGGATCCGGGTCCAGAGCAAACTGCCCGCCCTGCCGCGGGGCTGGCACCGCGAGATGGCCCTGCGCCCGGCCGGCGGCCAGTCCTTCTCCGGCGACTTCGTCGTCGCCGCCCGGACGAACGGCGGCCGGACCCTGGAGATCGTCCTGACCGACGTCTCCGGCAAGGGCATGGAAGCCGGCTCCCGGGCCCTGCTGCTGTCCGGCGCGTTCGGCGGCCTGCTCGGCGCCCTGCCGCCGCACGGCTTCCTGCCCGCCGCCAACGGCTACCTGCTCCGCCAGGACTGGGACGAGGGCTTCGCCACCTCCATCCACCTCGTCCTGGACCTGGAGACCGGCGACTACGAACTGCTCTCCGCCGGCCACCTCCCCGCCCTCCAGCTCTCCGCGGGCACCGGCCGCTGGCAGGAGAAGTCCGGCGAGGGCCCGCTCCTCGGCGTCTACGACGGAGCCGACTTCACCCCCGCCCGCGGGAACCTGCGCCGCGGCGACGTCCTGATGCTCTTCACCGACGGCCTCGTCGAAACCGCCGACCGGGAGATCAGCGAGGGCATCGACCGCCTCACCGGCGAAGCCGACCGTTACGTCGCCGCGGGCTGGGAGGGCGCCGCCTGGCACCTCATCGAAAAGGTCGCCAAGGACGTCAACGACGACCGCGCACTGCTGCTCATCCGCCGTTCGGCCTGACCGCGTGGTGGGGTTTACCCCACCGCCGATCCGCCGGGTTCCGTCATGGCCGCCGCCCCACCGTGATCCGTAGCGTCGGAACCACGATCAGGCGATGGCACGGCCACGTCACGGCCACGGAAGGCGGCACACCATGGGGCTCCGGCGAACGAAGCGGCAGCAGCGGACCGAGGAGGCGGCGGGGTACGAGGAGACCAGGGGGTACGAGAAGGCGGCTGGGTACGAGGAGGGCGCGGGGCGCGACACCTCGCCGGCCGTCCAGCTGAGCGGCGTACGGCGCCAGTACGGGCGGGGGCCCGCCGCCGTGCACGCGCTGCGCGGCATCGACCTCAGCCTGCCCCGCGGCAGCTTCACCGCCGTGATGGGCCCCTCCGGCTCCGGCAAGTCCACCTTCCTCCAGTGCGCCGCCGGACTCGACCTGCCCACCGAGGGCTCCGTCCGCCTCGGCGGCACCGAGATCACCGGCATGAACGAGAACCAGCTCACCGAGCTGCGCCGCAGCCGCCTCGGCTTCGTCTTCCAGGCCTTCAACCTGCTGCCCTCCCTCACCGTCGAGCAGAACGTGCTGCTCCCGATGCGGCTCGCCGGCGGACGCCAGGACCGGGACCGCGCCGCCGAGCTGCTCGCCCGCGTCGGCCTGGAGGGCAAGGGCAGGCGCCGCCCCGCCGAACTCTCCGGCGGCCAGCAGCAGCGCGTCGCCATCGCCCGCGCGCTGGTCACCCGGCCCGACGTGGTCTTCGCCGACGAGCCCACCGGCGCCCTCGACACCACCACCGCGGCGGAGGTCCTCGCGCTGCTCAGGTCCGCCGTCGACTCCCTCCACGCCACCGTCGTCATGGTTACCCACGACCCGGCCGCCGCCGCCCACGCCGACCAGGTGCTCTTCCTCGCCGACGGCCTCATCGCCGACCGGCTCCCGCGCAGCTCCGCCCAGACCATCGCCGCCCGGATGACCGCGCTCACCGCGCGCCCCGCGCCCGCCCCGGCGTACGCGGGAGCGGCCGCCTGATGCTTCGGCGCCCCAACGGCCTGGCGCGCGCGGCGGTTCGCTTCCGCCCCGCCGCCTTCGCCGGCACCTTCATCGCCCTGTTCATGACCGTCGCCATCGTCTCCGCCTGCGGCATCCTGCTGGAGAGCGGGGCGCGGGCGAGCCTCCCGCCGACCCGGTACGCCGACGTCCCGGTCGTCGTCGCCGCCGACCAGCAGGTCAGCCTGACGGTGGGCAGCGGCGACGGCGCCTACGAGGTCTCGACGCGGGTCCCGGAGCGGGCCCGGGTCGACGCCGCCCTGCTGGAACGGCTCGCCCCGCTGGGCCGGGCCGTGCCCGACGTGGTGTTCCCCGTACGGAACGACGCGGGCGCCACCGTCGACGCGTCGGGCTGGGGCTCCACCGCCTTCACCGGCACCCGCCTCACCGCGGGCCGCGCCCCCGCCCGCGACGGGCGAGGCGGTCCTGGGCGGCCCCGCCCCCGGCCCGGCCCGCATCACCCTCGACACCCCGGTCGGCAAGCGGGACTTCCGCGTCGTCGGCCACACCGCAACCCCCGGCATCTGGTTCGCGGACCCCGAAGCCCGCACCCTCTCCGGCCACCCGGACGCCTTGGACGCGATCGCCCTCCTACCGAGCCCGACGACGCCGGGCGAGGCGGCTTCGGCCGCACCCGGCACAACTGCCCTGGCCCCGGCTGCGCCGGGCGCGGATGCTTCGGCCGCCGCCGCCGTGGCCGTGGCCGACGGGGCGGCGGCGGCCACCGGAGACGCGGCATCGGTCAGGCGGCTCGCCGCACAGGCCGAGGAGGCCCTCGGCGACCGGGCCCAGGTGCTCACCGGGGCCGCCCGGGCCATGGACCCGCAGCTCAGCGGGGCCCAGGAGCTGCTGACCGGCATCGGCGGGTCCTTCGGCGGCATCGCCACGCTCGTCGCCGTCTTCACCGCCGCCGGCACCGTGGCCCTCTCCGTCGGGCAGCGCTCCCGCGAGTTCGCCCTGCTGCGCGCCGTCGGAGCCACCCCGCGCCAGATCCGCCGCACGGTCGCCACCGAAGCCCTCCTCATCGCCCCCGCCGCCGGAACCCTCGGCTGCCTGCCCGGCATCGCCCTCGCCTCTTGGTGGTTCGGCGAGCTCAAGGCCAAGGGCGCCATCCCCGCCCCCGTCGAACTCACCGTCTCCTGGATCCCGCTGGTCTCCGCCATCGGCATCGGACTCGCCGCCGCCCTGCTCGCCGGCTGGAGCGCCGCCCGCCGGCCCGCCCGTATCCGCCCCGGCCAGGCCCTCGCCGCGGCCGCCGTGGAACGCCTCCGGCCCGGGTGGATCCGTACGCCGCTCGGCCTCGCGGCCCTGGCCGGCGGCACCGTCTGCGCGGGCCTCGCCGCCGAGAGCACCGGCGAGGACGCCGCCAACGCCGCGCTCGGCGTCGTCATGCTGGCCGTGGCCCTGCTCGGCCCGCTGATCGCCCGCGCCTGCGCCGCCGTACTCGGCCTCCCGCTGCGCGCCGCCGGCGCGGCCGGCTCACTGGCCGCCGCCAACTCCCGTACGCACGCCCGCCGCCTCGCCTCCGCGATCACCCCGATCGTGCTCGCCATGGCCTTCTCCTCCACCCTGGTCTTCCTCCACACCAGCGAGGACCGGGCCGTCCGGCAGCAACAGCGGGCCGGACTGCTGGCCGACCACGTGATCACCGACCCCGCCCTCCCGACCGGGACCGGGACCGGGACCGGGACCGGAACCGGGACCGAGACCGCCACCGGCGTCCGGATCACGCGCACCGCCGTCCTGGCGGAACTCGGCTCGGGCGGCGAACGCCGGCTCGAATCGGCCTCCGCACAAGGGGTCTCCGGCGACCTGGCGACCGTCCAGGACCTCGGCGTACGCGAGGGCAGCCTCGACCGCCTGGCCCCGGGCAAGGTCGCCGTGGACCGCAGCATCGCCGACTCCGCGCACGCCGCCGTCGGCGACCGCCTCGAACTGCGGCTCCCCGACGGAACCCGCGCCACCCCCGAGATCGCCGCGGTCTACACCCGCGGCCTCGGCCTCGCCCAGGTCACCCTCCCGGCCTCCGACCTCGCCGGCCACACCACCTCGGGCCGCGCCACGGAACTCCTCGTCCGCGGCCCCGCCCCCCAAGGGCTCGGCCCGGTCACCGACCGCGAGGGCTGGACCGCCGCCCAGGACCTCGACCGCAGCCTCAACGCCTGGGCCAACACCACCATGGCGGCCGTCCTCGGCGGCTTCGCCGCCATCGCCGCCGCCAACACCCTCGTGATGACCATGCTCGACCGCCGCCGCGAACTGCGGATGCTGCGCCTGGTCGGCTCCACCCGCCGGCAGGTCCTGCGGATGCTCCAGTGGGAGGCCCTCCTGATCACCGGCGCCGGCATCACCCTCGGCTCGGCGATCGCCCTGGCCACCCTCATCCCCCTCACCGAGGCCCTGACCGGCGCACCCCCGTACATCCCGCCGTTCCTCTACGGCTCCTTCGCGGCCTGCGCCCTCCTCCTGGGCCTGGCCTCCACCACCCTCCCGGCCCGCCGCGCCCTGCGAGCCGCCGCTGCCTAGCCGCCACTGCTAGTGCTGTGACCGGGAAGGTTTGCCGGGTCGCGGCGCCCGGCACGGCACCTCGCCGCGGAGCCGCGGTCCTCCGCCTTGCGATGCACCGCACCTGGGGGCACCTCCCAGCGGTAGCTGGGGGAGCCGCGACCCGGCAAACCTTCCCGGCACGCCACAGCACTAGGCGGTGTCTGATGGCTCTTGCCCGGGTGGTGGATCTGTTGCCGTTCCGGGCATGAGTCGGTCATGGTGCGTCGGCATGAACT
>NZ_JBHWUO010000091.1:14097-19126 GCF_042736975.1 Streptomyces sp. NPDC059989 | reverse complement strand
GGCCCGCCGCCCGGCCCCCGGGGGCCCCCCCCCGGCCCCCCCCCCCCAAACCGCGGGGGGGGGTGTTTTGCCCCTCGCGCCAACCCCCCCCCGCCTGGGCTGAGGTTGCGCTACGCGCACTTGCAGGCTGAGGCGGGGCCACATCCAGCCCCGCCGGCGTTTGAGGCGCGGGTCCGGGCGGAGCCCGGCGGGGTCTGGGGCGGAGCCCCGGGGAACGGTGGAAGGGCGGGTAGGGGACCGCTCCGCGCAGCGGGACCCGCGCCCCGCCCAGGAGCACGGAGGGGCCGGGCGAGGAGCCCTGGAGGCCGATGACCCGAGTCCGGAGCACGGAAGGGCCGGGGCGCGGGGCTCCCGGAGGGCGATGACCCGAGTCCGGAGCACGGAAGGGCCGGGCGCGGGGCCCCGGAGGGCGGTGGGCCGAGGCCGGAGCGCGTCAGGCGGGGGCGACCGGGAGGCCGGCGGACTTCCAGGCCTGGAAGCCGCCGGTCAGGTCCGTGGCGCGGTGGAGGCCCAGCGCGTGGAGCGAGGCCGCCGCGAGGCTGGACGCGTAGCCCTCGTTGCAGATGACCACCACCCGGAGGTCATGGCTCGTGGCCTCGGCCGCACGGTGGGAGCCCCGGGGGTCCAGCCGCCATTCGAGTTCGTTGCGCTCGACCACCAGCGCACCCGGGATCAGGCCGTCGCGCTCCCGCAGGGCCTGGTAGCGGATGTCCACCAGGAGGGCGCCGGCCCGCGAAGCCGCGTAGGCCTCCTGCGCGTCGACGCGGGTGTAGCCCGCGCGGACCCGCTCCAGCAGCTCGTCGATGCCGACCGGCGTCGCGGCGCTCACTGCCAGTCCGCCGGGGACTCGACGTGCTCGAGGTTGAGCACCGGCCCGCTGCGGCTGTAGCGGCGGATCAGCGGAAGCGGCGGGTAGTACGCGTGCACCGAGATCGCGTGCTCGGCCGGGGACTCGTTGAGGACCTCGTGCACGTGGTGCTCCCCGAAGGCCCGCCCCGCCCCCGCGTCCAGGCTGCGCGTGCGGTCCACCCCGTGGGCGAGCTCCAGCGACCGCCAGCCTTCCGAGGGCAGCCGTACGGCGAGCGAGTGCTCGGTGAGCCGGCCCCGGGCGGTGGCGAACGCGCCCCGCGACTCGGCGTGGTCGTGCCAGCCGGTGCCGGTGCCCGGCGGCCAGCCGATCACCCAGGCCTCGCTGCCGGCGGGCCCGTCCAGCCGGATCCAGGTGCGGCCCTCCGGGTCGAGCGGCAGGGAGTCGATGATCCGGGAGTTGGCGGCCGTGTCGAGGGCGAAGGCGAGGAGTTCCCTCGCCGTGGGGCCCCCGGCCAGTGTGGCGGCAGGGGCGTGCGTGGGTGCAGACATGGAAGCAGACCGTTCCTGGGGTTCGCGGAGGTGCGCGCGGGCCGGTGACGGCACGGGGCGCGCGGGGGAAAGGCGAATCAGCAGGAAGGGCGACACACGCAGCCCGCGTAGCGGAGCAGGTCCATATGGACCCTCCGCCACAGGCGTACGTCGTTGCCGGTCATGCCCGCGAGTGAACCACGACTCGCGGGGACGGTCAATCGATCACGTGGTCGGTGTGGGTGTCGGGGTCGGTGCGGGTGGCGCGGTCGGTTCCGGCAGCCGGGACGCGGGCGCGCCCGCCCTGACCGCGTCCGCCGCCTCGTACAGCTCCGCCGGGCGGACCCCCGCGAAGGTCGCCGCCAGGTGCCCGTCCGGCCGGACCAGGAGCACGGTGTGCGCCGGGGCCCCCGGGTAGCCGTCCGCGACCAGCAGATCGGTGCGGACCGGCAGGGCGCTCACCGCCGCCGCGAGGCGGGGCATCAGGCCTGCGCCGAGCCAGTGGCGCCGGTCCCAGACCCCGGTGCCCGGTGCGACCAGGACCACCAGCAGCCTGCCCTGCCCCAGCAGGTCGCGCAGCGGCACCGTCGAGCCGTCGGGAGCGGTCACCGGTACGTTCGCCACCGGACCGCCCGGTTCCGTTGCGGTCGGGACCTCGCGTACGGCCACGGGCGGGGCGTACGTCGGCTCCGCGCCCAGCGGCCCCCGCCCCAGGTGCCCGTCCGTGAGCAGGGTTTCCCCCGTACGGGCGGCGCCCGGCAGGTAGGTGCGCAGGCCGCCCCCGCCGCGCAGCACCGGCATCGCCTGGTCGGCCGCGCGCAGCCGCGACGCGACCGCCCTGCGCCGCTCGCCCTCGTAGCTGTCGAGCAGGGCCTCGGAGGCCCCCTGGTGCCAGGCCAGCGAGAGCTTCCACGCCAGGTTCTCGGCGTCCCGCAGCCCCTCCTCGACCCCTTGGGTGCCGAGAGCCCCCAGCAGGTGCGCGGCGTCGCCGGCGAGGAAGGCGCGGCCGTCGCGCCAGCGCCGGGCCAGCCGGTGGTGCAGGGTGTGCACCCCGGTGTCGATGAGGTCGTACGGGGGAGTCGTGCCCCCGCACCACCCGGCAAGGGTGTCCCGGATGAGGGTCACCAGCGCGTCGGGGGTGACCAGTTCGCCGCGGGCGGGGAGCAGCCAGTCCAGCCGCCACACCCCGTCGGGCAGCGGCCGGGAGGTGACCTCCTGCGGCGGGCTGCGGTGCAGCAGGGCCTCGCCGGGCCAGGGCAGTTCGGTGCGCAGCGCGGCCACGGCGTGCCGTTCCACGGCGGTGCGGCCGGGGAAGCGGATGCCGAGGAGCTTGCGCACGGTGGAGCGGGCGCCGTCGCAGCCGACCAGGTAACTCCCGCGCCACCACGTGGTCTCGGCGCCCCGGGTGTGTGCGGTGACCCCGTGGCCGTCCTGCTCCACGGAGTCGAGGCGGCTGTCGGTGACCAGCTGGACGAGGGGGTGCGCGGTGGCGGCGTCGCGCAGGCCGCGCGCCAGGGCGTGCTGCGGCAGGTGCAGCGGGGCCGGGTGGTCCTCGAAGGTGATCCGCTGGGCGGGCCGGCCGCGCCGCATGGTGCGCCAGGCGGCGAAGTACGCCCCCTCGTCGCGCAGGGTCGTACAGCCCAGCCGGTGCGCCATGGCCGCCGTGTCGGCGTGCAGGACGACCGTACGGGCCGGTCGGGGTTCCTCCTTGCCGGGCCCCTCGTCGAGCAGCACGCAGGGCACGCCCTGGCCGGCCAGGGCGAGGGACAGGGACAGTCCGACGGGCCCCGCGCCGACGACGATCACCGGGTCCATGGCGCGGCTCCCGATGTCCGGTATGTGATCACAGAACGTATGCAACCCACTGGAGGTGCCTGCGTCAAGTGACACCGGTCCGGACAAGCCCGTGTGGTGCGGCGGGCGAGTTCCGCCGCACCACACGGGATACGCACTATGACTGACCGTACGTCAGACCCACCGGGTCCGTCGAACCGGCCGCTCGTGTCAGGCTGCGCCGCTGTTCGCCCCGGCGGCCAGGTCGTCGACCTCCGCCACGGCGAGCACGGCGCCGGTGGACTTCTTCGACTTCCGCAGCCGGCCTTCCATCCAGGAGGCGAAGCTGGTGAGCGCGAAGTTCACCGCGATGTAGATCAGCGCGATCACGAAGAGCGTGGCGATGGTGTTGCTGTAGTTCGCCGAGATCTGCCGGTTCGTGGAGAGCAGTTCCGCGAAGCCCAGCAGGGCGCCGCCGAGCGCGGTGTCCTTGAGGATCACCACGAGCTGGCTGACCAGGGCCGGCAGCATCGCCGTCACGGCCTGCGGGATCAGCACGTAGAACATCGTCTGGCCCTTGCGCATGCCGATCGCCTTGGCGGCGTCGCTCTGGCCGTGGGGCAGGGAGAGGATGCCCGCCCGGACGATCTCGCCGATGACTGCCGAGTTGTAGAGGACCAGGCCCGTGACCACGGCCCAGAAGGGCCGGGTGTCGGAGGGAACGTCCAGGAACCGCGGCGCCATCAGCGCGTTGCCGAACAGCATCAGCATCAGCACCGGGATGGCACGGAAGAACTCGACCCACGCGCCGACCGGCCCCCGCACCCACGCGTGGTCCGACAGTCGGCCGATGCCCAGCAGCGCGCCCAGCGGGAGGGCGATCACCATGGCGAGCGCGCCGGCCTTGAGGGTCTCCAGCAGGCCGGGGAGCAGGTAGGTGGTCCAGACCCGGCTGTCGGTGACGAAGGGGGACCACTTGTCGGCGTCGAGCTGACCCTTCTCGCCCATGAGGGACAGCGCCCACCACAGGACGAGCCCGAACAGCACGACGAAGATCCCGCTGTAGAGCCAGTTGCGCGCCCTGGCCTTGGGGCCAGGGGTGTCGTACAGCACGGAGCTCATCGCTTCACCGCCACTCGCTTGGCGACCCAGCCCAGCAGAAGACCGGTGGGCAGGGTCAGCAGGACGAAACCGAGGGCGAAGACCGCGAAGACCGCGAAGGTCGCCTGCGCCTCGTTCTCGAGCATTTCCTTCATCAGCAGGGCCGCCTCGGCCACGCCGATGGTCGCCGCCACCGTGGTGTTCTTGGTGAGCGCGATCAGTACGTTGGCGAGCGGTGCGACGACCGCCCGGAAAGCCTGGGGGAGCACGATCAGGGTGAGCACCTGGAAGAAGCTCAGCCCCAGCGCGCGGGCCGCCTCGGCCTGGCCGACGGGCACGGTGTTGATGCCGGAGCGCAGGGCCTCGCAGACGAAGGTCCCGGTGTAGGCGATCAGTCCGAGGACCGCGAGCCGGAAGCCGATCTCCTTGAACGAGTCGCCGCCCAGAGCGATGCGGAGGGTCTGGTTGAGTCCCAGCGAGCAGCCGATGATCAGCAAGGTCAGCGGGGTGTTGCGCACCAGGTTGACGTAAGCGGTGCCGAAGCTCCGCAGCAGCGGGACCGGGCTGACCCGCATCCCGGCCAGGACGGTGCCCCAGATCAGGGATCCGGCCGCCGAGTAGAGGGTGAGCTGAACCGTCACCCAGAAGGCTCCGAGCACGTCGTACTGCCCGGAATCAAGAAAATCGAACACGATGCCCTGCGCTCTCCCCAGGATGGCCGGTGAGGTGGGCCGCCCCCGGGCGGCCGGGGGGGGGGGGGCCCCCCACCCGGAGAAAACCAGCCCGACGGGGTCTGCGGGGGCGGCGCCGTCGTTTA
>NZ_JBHWUO010000091.1:0-14087 GCF_042736975.1 Streptomyces sp. NPDC059989 | reverse complement strand
GCCGCCGACCTGGTCTTACGGCCCGCAAACAATAAAACCCACCCCGAGGCGCGGCCCTCTCCCCGGGAGGGCGGGTGGGGGGCGCCGCCGCGGGCGGCTGGGGGGGGGCGGCGCACCTCACCGATGAATCAGCTGCCTTCGGTGATCTGCGGGGCAGGCTCGTTCTTGTAGTTGGCCGGGCCGAGGTTCTTGTCCACGGCCTTCTGCCAGCTGCCGTCCTCGACCATCTTCTTGAGCGCGGCGTTGATCTTGGTCTGGAGCTCCTTGTCGCCCTTCTTCAGACCGATGCCGTAGTTCTCGTTGCTCAGGCTCAGCCCGACCAGCTTGAACTTGCCCTTGTTCTTGTCCTGCGCCGCGTAGCCGGCCAGGATCGAGTTGTCCGTGGTCAGAGCGTCGACGGCCTTGTTCTCCAGGCCGGTCAGGCACTCGGAGTAGCCACCCTGCTCCAGCAGGTCGGCCTCGGGGGCCAGCTTGGTCTTGACGTTCTGCGCCGAGGTGGAGCCGGTGACCGAGCAGAGCTTCTTCTTGTTCAGGTCCTCGGCCTTGGTGATGCTCGTGTCGTCGGCACGGACCAGCAGGTCCTGGTGCGCGAGGAAGTACGGGCCGGCGAAGTCGACCTTCTCCTTGCGCTTGTCGTTGATCGAGTAGGTCGCGACGACGAACTTCACGTCGCCGTTGGCGATGAGGTTCTCGCGCTCGGCGCTGACGGCCTGCTTGAACTCGATCTGGTTCGGCTCGTAGCCGAGCTCCTTGGCGACGTAGGTCGCGACGTCGACGTCGAAGCCCGTGAACTTGCCGTCCGGGGTCTTCAGGCCCAGGCCGGGCTGGTCGTACTTGATGCCGACGACGATCTTGTCCGTCTTGGTGCCACCGGACGCACCGGCGTCACTGGCGGCGTCCTTCTCGCTGCCGCCACAGGCGGTCGCGGTCAGGGCAAGGGCGACGGCGACAGCCGCGGCCGCAGCGGCCTTGGAGATCTTCATGGTGAACTTCCCTCGGATGAGACGTTGTTGAACGACGAGCAACGCTTGCAGCGCATGCACGGCCGACAGGAACCGTTCCGGCGGCGATCCGCTTACGGATGACTACCAGACGAGACCCTCAGTGGTGCAGGATCTTCGACAGGAAGTCCTTGGCGCGGTCGCTGCGCGGGTTGCTGAAGAACTGCTCGGGAGTGGCCTCTTCGACGATCTTTCCGTCGGCCATGAAGACGACCCGGTTGGCCGCGGAGCGGGCGAATCCCATCTCGTGCGTGACGACGACCATCGTCATGCCCTCCCGGGCGAGCTGCTGCATGACCTCCAGCACCTCGTTGATCATCTCCGGGTCCAGCGCCGAGGTCGGCTCGTCGAACAGCATCACCTTCGGCTCCATGGCCAGCGCGCGGGCGATCGCCACACGCTGCTGCTGACCGCCGGAGAGCTGTGCCGGGTACTTGTCGGCCTGCGAGCCGACGCCCACCCGGTCCAGCAGCGCCTTCGCTTTCTCCAGCGCGGCCGCCTGGTCCGTCTTGCGGACCTTGAGCTGGCCCAGCATGACGTTCTGGAGCACCGTCTTGTGCGCGAAGAGGTTGAACGACTGGAAGACCATGCCGACGTCCGCGCGCAGCCGCGCCAGTTCCCTGCCCTCCGAGGGCAGTTCCTTGCCGTCGAGCGTGATGGTGCCCGAGTCGATCGTCTCCAGGCGGTTGATGGTCCGGCACAGCGTGGACTTGCCCGATCCCGAGGGACCGATCACCACGACGACCTCACCGCGGGCAATGCTCAGATCGATGTCCTGAAGCACGTGCAGCGCGCCGAAGTGCTTGTTGACGTTGCTCAGTACGACCAGGTCGTCCGCGGCACCGGCCGCGTCCTGCACGTCCTTGGTCACTGATACTCCGCTCATCGGCTTCTTGCTCCGTCCTCCTCGGTTGGGAGGACAGTAGTGACGAAGCGCGCACAGCGTCATCACATCTGAGGGAGAATTGAGCATAACGATCCGGCCTCACCCCGATACGCTCCGTGCGCGGCACTGGCTCGGCGGACCGTGTGGTCGTACCGGGTGGATAACGGAAGGCGCGCCGGACCGGAACCCCCTTGACGTGGGACCCCGCATCGGCGTGGATGCATGGTGGCCCTGAGATGTACGGAATCCGAAGACGGAGTCCGAAAAGCGAGAAGAAAAGGAGAGGGGGACGACATGAGACTGCTGCTCGTCGAGGACGACGACCACGTCGCCGCCGCCCTGTCCGCGATCCTCGCCCGGCACGGCTTCCAGGTCACCCATGCCCGCAACGGCGAGGAGGCCCTGCAGGCACTGCTGCCCGGAGGCGCCCACGTCTCTCCCTACGGGGTGATCCTGCTCGACCTCGGCCTGCCCGACCAGGACGGCTACGAGGTGTGCGGCAAGATCCGCAAGCGCACCGCCACGCCCGTCATCATGGTGACCGCGCGGGCCGATGTGCGCTCCCGGATCCACGGCCTGAACATGGGCGCCGACGACTACGTCGTCAAGCCCTACGACACCGGCGAACTCCTCGCCCGCATCCACGCCGTCGCCCGGCGCACCGGTGCCTCCGAGGAGGCAGCGGCCAACGGGACCGGCGCCCCCGCCCTGGTCCGGCTCGGCCCCGTCAGCATCGAGCTGCCCACCCGCCGGGTCAGCGTGGACGGCACCGACGTACCGCTCACCCGCAAGGAGTTCGACCTGCTGGCCCTGCTCGCGCAGCGGCCCGGAGTCGTCTTCCGCCGCGAGCAGATCATCAGCGAGGTGTGGCGCACCAGCTGGGAGGGGACCGGGCGCACCCTGGAGGTCCACGTCGCCTCGCTGCGCTCCAAGCTGCGCATGCCCGCCCTCATCGAGACCGTCCGCGGGGTGGGCTACCGGCTCGTCACCCCGGCCGCCTCCTAGCGGGGCCCACCCGTGCGCGCCCGGCTGCTCCCCCTGCTCGTCGTCCTGATGGCCGGCGTGCTGATCGCCCTCGGCTTCCCGCTCGCCGTGAGCCTGGCCGCCGGACAGCAGCAGCGGGTCGTCGTCGACCGCATCGACGACAGCGCCCGCTTCGCCGCCCTCGCCCAGTTCGTCGTCGACGCCGAGGGCTCCGGCTCGACCGGCGCCGACGAGCGCCGCGAGACCCTCCAGCTCGAACTGGCCCGCTACCAGGAGCTGTACGGCATCCGCGTCGGCATCTTCCTGCGCGACGACAACGCCATGGCCCGCTCCCCCGGCTGGTGGGAGCTCCCGGAGGAGGGCGAGGGCCGCCGCGCCTTCGAGGAGGCGCTCGCCGGGCGGCGCAGCCACGACCCGGCCCAGGTGTGGCCCTGGCAGACCCACGGCAAACTGCTCGTCGCCTCCCCGGTCGTCCTCGACGGCGACGTGGTCGCGGTCGTCGCGACCGAGTCACCCACCGACCAGATGCGCGCCCGGATCCTCCGGGGCTGGCTGCTCATCGTGTCCGGTCTCGCCGCCGCGATGCTGCTCGCCTTCGGCGCCGCCCTGCGGCTCACCAGCTGGGTCCTCAAACCCGTGCAGACCCTGGACGCGGCCGCCCACGGCATCGCCACCGGGCGGATGAACTCGCGCGTCGCGGCCGCCGGCGGGCCGCCGGAACTCCAACGCCTGGCCCACTCGTTCAACGAGATGGCCGACAACGTCGAAGAGGTACTGGAGCAGCAGCGGGCGTTCGTCGCGGACGCCTCCCACCAGCTGCGCAACCCGCTCGCCGCGCTGCTCCTGCGGATCGAGCTGCTCGCCCTCGAACTGCCCGAGGGGAACGAGGAGATCGCTTCCGTGCGCGCCGAGGGCAAGCGCCTGACCCAGGTCCTGGACGACCTGCTGGACCTGGCGCTGGCCGAGCACGCCTCGGCCGAGATCAGCCTCACCGACATCGGGGCGCTGGCCGCCGAGCGGGTCGCGGCCTGGAGGCCGTACGCCGAGGAGAAGGGCGTACGGCTCACCGGGACGGGCCGGACCGCCGTCACCGGCTGGGCCGACCCCGTAGCCCTGTCCAGCGCCCTCGACGCCGTCATCGACAACGCCCTCAAGTTCACCCCAACGGGTGAGGAGGTCGAGGTGTCGGTCTCGGCCGCCGGTCGCACCGTGCGGGTGGTCGTCGCCGACCGCGGTCCCGGTCTCACCGAGGAGGAGCTGCTGCGGGTCGGCGACCGGTTCTGGCGCAGCGGCCGGCACCAGAACATCAAGGGCTCCGGGCTCGGCCTGTCGATCTCCCGCGCCCTGCTCGCCGCGGGCGGCGGGTCCCTCTCCTACGAGACGAACCCGCCGCACGGGCTGCGGGTGACGGTGGCCGTCCCGCGCACCGACCCGCACACCGCCTAGGACCAGTCGAGGGTCGTGCGGGCCGCGCCGGAGACCGCGTACAGCTCGTCCACGGCCCGGACCTCGAAGGCGGCCGCCCGCTCCCGGCCGGCGCGTTCGACGGCGGGGAGGTAGAGGGCCGTGCCGCAGGTGCCGCCGAGGAAGCGGCGGGTGCCGTCGGGCAGGATCCGGGACACCTCGTAGTGGCGGATCCGGCCGGTCTCCCCGGCCGCCCGGCGCCACGACAGGCGGAGCGAGGCCCTGCCGTCCTGCCGGGCCGAGGCGTCCACGGTCAGTGCACTCGGGGCACCCGGCCGCGGCTGCCGGGTGTCGTCGCGTACCGACAGGGCGCCGAGCCGCCAGACCACGGCTCCCTTCCCGCGTCCCGTGATCCGTACGGCCAGTCCGTACGCGGTCTTCCCCGCCAGCGCCGACAGCCCGATCCGCACCGTGCGCCAGCCCTGTCCCGAGCCCGGGTTCCGCGCCTTCAGCCAGGTGTACGGAACCGGGCCGCCCGGGGTGGCCGGCTCGCCGGTCGCCACCCCCACCTCCACGGCGACCGTGCCCGATTCGGTGGCGTGCACCAGCTCCAGGACGGTGGACCGGGTCAGGGGGAGGCGGGTGGAGTGCAGCCCGACCGCGGCCGGGGCGGTCAGCGGCCCGGAGACGAGCAGGCTGGAGCCGCCGCGCCAGGCGCGCGCGAAGTCCAGGGTCACGGCGGGCCGTTCCCCGGCGGTGTCCACGACCCAGCGGCGGCCGGGCAGCCGGTCCTGGAGCCCGAGATGGTTCCACGGGGTGTCGGAGGTGACCTCGCCCGCCTCGTACCAGCGCTCCCCGTGCCCGGTGTTGAAGGCGCACGCGAACGGCAGGGCGGTGACGGTGGAGCGGTCGGCCACGGCCGTGGCGGGGGCCCGCCACGCGCCCTCGGGCGCCGGGCGGGACGGATCGAGGGACTCGCCCGTCCAGAACCGGTCGTCGGCGCGGTGGAAGGCGCCGGGGGAGCGGTCGGTGAGGTGGTTGCGGGTCCACTCGGGCCGGTAGAAGCCGTAGCTGACGACGTGGTCGCGGTCGCGCGGGATGATCGCGTCCCAGGCGACCGCGGAGTTCCAGCCGTTCGACTCCGTGTCCACCGCCGCCCACAGCTCGTGGCGGGAGCGGCCCAGCCGGTCCGCGAGCGCGCCCGAGTCCGCCAGCGTCCGCGCGGTCCAGCGGAAGTCCACGAACATGGTGTCCGCGACCGGGCCCCGGCGGTCCTCGAAGAACTCCTGGTTCAGCTCGTTGAGCGCGCCCTGCCAGCCGACCCGGCCGGTGGAGTTCATGGCGTCGTACCAGGTGATCCGCAGGCCGTGCGGCTCGCCGGCCGCCCGCAGGGCGCGCAGGAACTCCCTCATCCGGGTGGCGAGTTCGCTGTCGCCGCCCTCGGTCTCGGCGTTGACGAACCAGCCGTCGAAGCCGTACGTCCGCGCCACCAGGACGAGCTTCTCGGCGATCGGGAAGCGCCCGAGGGAGTCCCGCCGGACCAGGTCCCGGGTCCACTGGAGGTCGCCGCCGTAGGGCGCGGGCGGCAGGAACACATTGCCCAGCACGCGCACCCCGTTGCGGTGGGCGGCGTCGACCACGGGCGCGTTCGGGGCGAGCACGATCCCCTCGCCGGAGGAGCCGCCCCAGAACACCAGCTCGTCGATGTACGCCCAGTGCGTGAGCGCGTAGTAGTCGGCGGTGGGGGAGCCCTGCGAAGGGTTCCGGGCGGTGGGCCCGAAGGAGACCAGGGCGGCGATCCGGGCCTGGCCGGCCCGGGCGCCGGGATGCGGAGGCACCGGCGTGAAGCGCGGCGCGAGGGGCACGGTCGCGGTGTTGTGGGCGAGGTCCGGATCGCTTTCGGGGGTCCACTGCCGGAGCGAGCGCCACACGATCCCGGGGCCGGGGGCGCCCTTGGGCAGGGAGTCCGGGAACCAGTACGAGGCGTACGGGGCCAGGTCGGGCGGGGTGGCGGGCCCTGTGGCCGTGGCGGCCGATGCCGGGGCGGGGGCGCCCAGCAGGGCGGCGGCTCCGGCCCCCGCCCCGGCGGCGAGCACCCCGCGCCGGGTCGGCCGTAAGGAGACGGAGGAGCCGGGCGCGGGATCGGAGGGCGGGTCGGAGCGCGGGTCGGAGGGGGACGTACGAGGGTCGACGCCGTTGTCGGTCTCGGACATGGGGCTCCTCTGCGGGGGATCGTCAGGTGAGGTCGGACACGCGCAGCACCTCGGTGATGCCGCGCGCGGAAAGGTGCGCGGGGTCCTCGGCGAGCTCGGCCAGCACCACCGCCGGCCGCACCCCCTGCGCGGTGAGCGCCGCCCAGGCCTCGAAGAAGGCGCCGCCGGGAGCGCACACCGAGCGGCGCGGAGCCTCCTCGGCCCCGCCGACGTCCACCGCCAGCGCGGTGGTCCGTACCGGCGGCCGGTGCGTGCGGCCCCGCCACTCCTCGGTGATCCGAGCGATGGCGGCGCCGGCCGGCTTGATCCGGCGGTCGTTGGTGAGCAGCCCGAGGCCGTACTCCAGCTCCGGGAAGTCCGAGAGCTCCCGCGACACGTCGTGCGAGCACCACCAGGTCACGCCCCACAGATCCGGGCAGTCCAGGGCGTTCGCCACGGTGGCCTCGGTGAACCGCGCCGCCTGCTCCGGCCGGATCAGCGGCGCGGGCGCCCCGACCTCCTGGAGCCACACCGGGCGGTGCGGGTCGCGGGCCCAGGCCTTGGAGAGCTCGATCAGGTACGCGGCATGGTGCTCGGTGGCCGTCCCCGTCGGGCCGTGGCGCTGCGCGGTGCCGTTGAACACCCAGGAGTGCACGGCGGTGGCCGCGCCCAGCCGGGCCGCCTGCGCCACGGTGAAGGGGTGCCCGTCCTGGTACCAGGCGGCGTCGTACTCGGCGTGCAGGTGGAACCGGCCCGGCGCGCCCTTCTCGCAGGCGGCGAGCATCCGCTCCAGCCAGCGGCCCGCCTGCTCCCGGGTGATCCGGTCGGGGTCGGGGTGCGGGGCGTCGGAGAACTGGTTGATCTCGTTGCCGACCGTCATGCCCAGGAAGTTCGGCCGGTCCGCGAGGGCGGCGGCCAGCGTGCGCAGGTACTCCTCCTGCCCGGCGACCACGTCGGGGTCGTCGAAGAGGCCCCGCCGGTGCCAGGTCCGGGTCCAGGCGGGCAGGAAGTCGAAGCTCGACAAGTGCCCCTGCAGCCCGTCCACGGTGACGTCGAGCCCGCGCTCGGCGGCCGCGTCGGCGAGCGCGACGAGCTGCTCGACCGCGCGCGGGCGGATCAGAGTCCGGTTGGGCTGGAACAGCGGCCACAGCGGGAAGACGCGGACGTGGTCCAGCCCGAGCGCGGCGATCGAGTCGAGGTCGGCCCCGACCTCGTCGAGGTCGAAGTCCAGCCAGTGGTGGAACCAGCCGCGCGCCGGCGTGTAGTTGGCGCCGAAGCGGAGGGTGCGGGGCGGGCGGAGGGCGTGGCGCATGCAGGGTCCCGGAGTTCAGGGGAATTCGCCGGATGCCCATAACCTGCCGCGCCGCACAGGGGAAAGTCAACAGGGCCTTAATCGGCGGACGATGCGCCGGTACTTATGCGCTTCAGTCCCGTTGACAGAAGGGTTGTGAATGCCGAAGCTGATCGGGCTAATGCGGTTTAGTTCGGATGTCACGCGGGGGAGTGGGCGGAATTGGACAGCGGTATTTCGGTCACGTCCGTGACCACCCCGGCCCTCTTCACCGGACCGCCGGAATCCCCCTCCCAGGTGGTCCGGATCCGCATCCGGAGGGAGCGCCCGGCCGGACCGCTGCACGTCACCGTCGACGGTCCTGGCCTCACCACCGCGCACCCGCGCATCGTGCGCGCCGATACCGGCGACCTCGACGGCACCCCCGAGTCCTGCGCCGCCGTCGAGGTCGCCGTCCGCACCGGCGGCGCCGCGCCCGGCACCCGCCTGCCCGCCACCGCCCGCGTCACCACCCCCGACGGCCGCCCCCTCGCCGAGCTGCCGTTCGAGCTGCCGGTAGCCGAACCCGGCTGGACCGTCCGGCTCGTCCCGCACTTCCACTACGACCCGATGTGGTGGAACACCCAGGCCGCCTACACCGCCCGGTGGGACGCCCCGCGGGCTCCCGGCGCGCCCGAACCCGGCTGGGAGTACACCGGCGTCCCCGCCTTCACCCTGATCCCGCTCCACCTCCAACAGGCCCGCGAGGACCCGGCGTACCGCTTCGTGCTCTCCGAGGTCGACTACCTCAAGCCGTACTGGGACAGCCACCCCGCCGACCGCGCCGAGCTGCGCGCGCTCATCGCCGAGGGCCGCCTGGAGATCGTCGGCGGCACCTACAACGAGCCCTCCACCAACCTCACCTCCGCCGAGACCACCCTCCGCAGCGCCGTCCACGGCCTCGCCCTGCACCGCGGCACCCTCGGCGCCGACCCGCGCACCGCCTGGCAGCTCGACGTCTTCGGCCACGACCCGTCCTTCCCCGCCCTGATGGCCGGCGCCGGACTCGACTCCGCCGTCCTCGCCCGCGGCCCCCACCACCAGTGGGGCCCGATGATGGACGCCTGGGGGGACACCCTGCGCCCGCCCGCCGCCATGCAACTGCCCGCCGAGTACGAGTGGATCGCCCCTGGCGGAGGTGACGGGCTGCTGCTGCACTACCTGCCCGCGCACTACTCGGCCGGATGGACCTCCCACCGGGCGCCGAGCGCGGAAGCCGCCGCCGAGCAGCTGCTGGAGCTGTACGAACTCCTGCGCACCGGCGCCGCCACCAGGAACGTCCTGATCCCGATGGGCACGGACTTCTCCTGGCCCCACCGCTGGGGCCTGGACGTGCAGCACGCCTGGAACCGCCGCTACTGCTGGCCGCGCATGGAGCACTCCGGCCCGCGCGCCCATTTCGACGCGGTCCGCGCCGAGTTCGCGGCGCGCGGCGAGCAGCCGCTGCCGGTGACCCGGGAGATGGGCCCGGTGTACACGGGCAAGGACGTCACCTACAGCGACGTGAAACAGGCCCATCGGGCCGCCGAGAACCTGCTCGAACAGGCCGAGACCTTCGCCGCGCTGGCCTGCGCGGAAGGGCTGCTGGACTATCCGGCGCAGACCCTGGACAAGGCGTGGCGGCACCTGCTGCACGCCGCCCACCACGACGCCGTCACCGGCACCTTCTCCGACCAGGTCTACCTGGACCTGCTCCCGACCTGGCGCGAGGCGCACGAACTGGCCGCCGCCGTACGGGAGGAGGCCCTGGCGGCGCTGACGGACGCGGCCGACACCCGCAGACCGGTCACGCGCCCGAGCCCGCGCCCGCTCCTGGGCCAGGACGGGGGCGAGGGCTCGGGCCCGCCCGCGCTCGCCGTGACCGTGCACAACCCGGTGTCGTGGACGCGGACCGACCTGGTGCGGACCACCGTGGACCTGGCCGAGCTGGGCCCGGCCGCCCGCGACGCGGCGCGTGTCACCGTCCGCGACGGCGCCGGCGGGTGCGCGCCCGTCCACATCGAAGCCGTGGCCGAGGGAGTGGCCCGGATCGCCTTCCTCGCCGAGGCCGTGCCCTCCCTCGGGTACCGGACCTGGTGGCTGGAGGCCTCGGAACTCCCCGTCTCCGGCGGCTGGGAGCCGGCCGACGGCCTCATCGCGGAGAACGAGGCCTTCCGCGCCGAGGCCGACCCGGCGCGCGGCGGCGGGCTGTGCCGCCTGCTGGACCGGCGCTCAGGACGGGAACTGCTGACCGAGGGCGAGGTGGACGAGCTGGTCGTGCAGGAGGAGTACGACCGGCACCCCTACTTCGGGGAAGGCCCCTGGCACCTGCTGCCCAAAGGACCCGGCACGGGCTCCGGCTCCGCGCCCGCCGCCTCCTGCCGCGTGGAGCACGGCCCGCTGGGGGCGCGGATCGTGGCCACCGGGTCCACCGGGCCCGTCCGGTGGACCCGCGTCACCACCCTGTGGGACGGCCTGGACCGGGTGGAGCTGACCACGCACGTCGAGGATTTCACCGGCTCCGACCAGCTGCTGCGGCTGCGCGTCCCGGCGGACGTGCCCGGCGCGCTCCCGGTCGCGGAGACGGCCGCGGCCGCCGTGGGGCGGGGCTTCGCCTTCCCCGAGGCGGACGCCGGGGCCGACCACACCCGGGCCCCGTGGACCCTGGACAGCCCCTGCCTGAACTGGTTCGCCCTCTCGGCGCCGCTGGCCGGGCCGGACCGGGCACTGGGCGCGGCCGAGATCGTGCTGCCGGACGCGGGAACTCCGCCCGGTCTGCGGGAGTTGGTCACCGCGCTCGGCCAGTACGGGGTCACCGCCACCCCCACCCGGCCCGCCGGTCCGCGCTGGGGCGACCTGGCGGCGGACAGCAGCCTCCCCGACGTCCGGATCGCCCTCGGCGGCCCCGGGGCGAACACCTTCACGGCGGCGCTGCTGGAGGCGGCCGACCCCGCCCACACGCAGGCCGTACGGGAACACGCCCGGACCTGGGTCCCGGCCCGGGCCCCGCTCCGCGAACTGTGGAGCCCCGGCTGCGACCTCACCGGCATCCGAGACCTGCCGGTCCTGGTGCACGCCGGGCCGGCGGCGGAGCTCGCCCGGGCCGTCGCAGCCTCAGGCCGCCTGGAAGCCGCGGACGGGCCGGCCGGGGTGCCCGCGCACGAAGTTCCGTACGCGAAAAGGACCGTGGGGATCCTGGTGAGGGGCACGCCCAGCTTCGCCGTGGACACGGCGGGCCGGCTGCACAGCACGCTGATGCGCTCCTGCACCGGCCGTCCCAGCGGGGAGTGGATGGACCCTCCGCGGCGCACCGCCCCGGACGGCAGCTCCTTCCAGCTCCAGCACTGGACGCACCGCTTCGAGCACGCCCTGGTCGCGGGCGACGGGGACTGGCGGGCAGTGGACCTGCCGCGCCGCGGGCGGGAGTTCAACAAGCCGCTGACCGCCGTCACGGCCACGCCGGCGGCCGGTCCGCGGCCCGCGACCCGCTCCCTCCTCGGGGTGGAACCGGCCGACCGGGTGCTCATCGAGGCCGTGAAGCGCGGGGAGGAGGGCGAGCTGGCGGTCCGGCTGCGCGAGACGCACGGACGGCCGGCCACGCCCGAGGTGCGCTGGCCCACGGCGCCGGCCGCCGAGGCCGATCTCCTGGACCGCCCGCTCGGCCCCTTCGAGGGCGGCGTCGCCGGCGCGGCCACGACCACGCTGCTGCTGCACACGGAATCGGGCATGCCGCTGCGGGAGGGCGAACGGGAGCCGCACCAGCCGGTGTTCAGCCGCTACTGGCTGCACAACAGCGGGACGGCCCCGCTCGGCGACGCGCCGTACACGGTGACCTGCGGGGGCGTCGCGTCCGCCGCGACCGTGACCGTCGCGGCCCACGCGGCGGGCGGATCCCTGATGCTGGAGGTGCGGGTCCCCGACGGCTGGCGCGCCTCCTGGACCCGGCGGGCCGTGGACCTTCCGCCCGGCGGGCACGAGCGGATCCCGCTGAGCGTGGAGCCCGCCGCCGGAGCCCGGCCCGGGGAACACCTGGTCCGGGTCCTCGCCGTCACTCCTGCGGGGGAGTTCGAGGACGCGCTGACCGTGACCGTCCCGGGCGGGCCGGTCCCGGCCGGGCTGTGGGTGGAGGCGCCCGATGCCGAGGTCACCGTCGCCCCCGGCGGGCGGGGCCGCGTACGGGCCCGGATCGGCAGCACCGGGATCCGCTCCGCGCTGACCGGCCTCGCCCACGCCGTCTCCCCGTACGGGGCCTGGCAGTTGACGGCCCCCGCGGCGCTGCCCCTGTGCGTGCCGGCGGACGGCCCGGCCGAGGTGGAGTTCGAGGTCCGGCCGCCGCTCGGGACCCCGCCGGGGAAGCACTGGGTGGTGGTCAAGGCGGCCTGTCAGGGCAGGATCGCGTACGGTCCGGCCATTGCCGTTCACGTCGCCCCGGTGCCGGGGCCGGTGCCGGGGCCGTTGGCGGTCACGGCACCGCAGACCCGCGTCACCGCAGACCCGAAGGATGAATGAGGCAGGCCATGGCCCGCAGACCCACCATCAAGGACATCGCCCGCCAGGCCGGGGTCTCGGAGAGCGCCGTGTCCTTCGCGCTCAACGACCGTCCCGGCGTCTCCCAGGACACCCGTGCCCGGATCCGCCGCGTCGCCGAGGAGCTCGGCTGGCAGCCCAACAGCGCCGCCCGCGCCCTGTCCGGGGAGCGCTCGGGAGCCGTCGGGCTCGTCCTGGCCCGGCCCGCGCACACGCTCGGCGTCGAGTCCTTCTTCCTCCAGCTCGTCTCGGGCATCCAGGAGGTCCTCTCCGCCGCCCGGACCGCCCTCCTCTTCCAGGTCGTCGAGGACATCGACGCCGAATGCGCCGTCTACCGCCGCTGGTGGGCCGAGCGGCGGGTCGACGGAGTGATCGTCGTCGACCCGCGTACGCAGGACCCGCGCCCGGCGCTCCTCGGGCAGCTGGCCCTGCCGGCGGTCACCGTCGGCGAGGCCGCGTCCTCCGCGACGCTCTCCTCGGTCGGGGCCGACGACGCCGGGGCGATGGCCCAGGTCCTGGACCACCTCCACGGGCTGGGCCACCGCCGGATCGTCCACATCGCCGGTCTGCCCGGCCTCGCCCACACGGCCCGCCGGATGGAGTCCCTGCGCACCGAGGCCGCGCGGCGCGGGCTCGGCCCGGAGCAGGTGCGCTCGGTGGTCACCGACTACTCCGACGCCGAGGGCGCGGCCGCCACCCGGCGGGTCCTCGCCGAACCCGTGCCGCCCACGGCCCTCGTCTACGACAACGACGTGATGGCCGTCGCGGGCAGCGCGGTCGCCGCCGAGCTGGGCATCCCCGTGCCCGGCCGGCTCTCGATCGTCGCCTGGGACGACTCCGCGCTCTGCCGGGTCACCCACCCGCGGCTCACCGCCCTCGTCCGGGACACCGCGGGCTTCGGGCGGCTCGCCGCCGAGGAGCTCCTCGCCGTGCTCGCGGGCAGCCCGACCGGGGTCCGGGAAAGCGAGCGGCCGCGGCTGGAGCCCCGCGAGAGTACGGCGCCTCCTGCGGCGCATACTGAATTCTGACCCCTTCCTGGAGCCGCCACCGTGACCACCCCCACCGCCCCCTTCCCCGCACCGCGCGCCCGAGCCTCGGCCGCAGGCCTGACGGTGGCGATCGACATCGGCGGTACGAAGATCGCCGGGGCGCTGGTGCACCCCGACGGCACGATGACGGCCACCACGCGGCGCCCGACCCCGCGCGGCGCGCAGGCGGACGCCGAGGCGGTGATGGCGGCGGTGACCGAGGTCGTCGCGGACCTCGCCGGCTCGCCGCTGTGGCCCTCGGCGGTCCGCTGCGGGATCGGCAGCGCCGGCCCGGTGGACGCCTCCCGGGGCACGGTCAGCCCGGTCAACATCGGGGCGTGGCGGGAGTTCCCGGTCCAGGCCCGGATCGCGGCCGAGCTCGCGGCGCGCGGGGCGGACGTGCCGACGGTGCTGGCGGGCGACGGTGTGGCGATGACCGCGGCGGAGCACTGGCTGGGCGCGGCCCGGGGGCACGCGAACGCGCTGTGCATGGTGGTCTCCACGGGCGTGGGCGGCGGCCTCATCCTGAACAACCAGCTCCACCCCGGCCCCACGGGCAACGCGGGTCACATCGGCCACATCAGCGTGGCCTTCGACGGTGAGCCCTGCGTCTGCGGGAGCCGGGGCTGCGTGGAGTCCATCGCCTCCGGCACGGCGATCGCCCGCTGGGCCCTGGCCCAGGGCTGGACCCCGGCGGGGGCCGCGGGCGAGGCGGGCGTCGGCGCCGGCGCGGGCACGGGCGGCGCGGGCACCGGC
>NZ_JBHWUO010000090.1:0-19600 GCF_042736975.1 Streptomyces sp. NPDC059989 | reverse complement strand
GCAGGGTCATTTGTGTATACCAGACCGCCCGGGCGCAGCCCGGGGCCGCTCGCGCAGCGGCCCCGCACCCGGCACAAACGCGGCCGGGGCCGGACACCACATTCGGTGTCCGGCCCCGGCCGACAGACAGCTCGACCCCGCAGGGGTTACTTCTTGCGGCGGCGCCCACCAGAGGCCTTGGCCGCCTTCCGCCGCTCCGCCCGCGTCATCCCATCCCCGTCACCGGCCGCGTCGGACTCGAAGTCGCCCTCGACGACCCCGCCCTCCCCGTCCACCGTGGGAGCGGAGAAGTGCAGCCGGTCCGGCCGCTGCGGAGCGTCCAGCCCCTTCGCCCGGATCTCCGGCCGCGCACCCGGCACCGGCTCCTTCGTCAGCGACGGCGCCGCGTCCTGCACCGGAAGCTCCTCGACCTGCTGCTCGACCTGGACCTCCAGGTTGAACAGGTAGCCGACGGACTCCTCCTTGATGCCCTCCTGCATGGCGTTGAACATGTCGAAGCCCTCGCGCTGGTACTCGACCAGCGGGTCCTTCTGGGCCATCGCCCGCAGGCCGATGCCCTCCTGCAGGTAGTCCATCTCGTACAGGTGCTCGCGCCACTTGCGGTCCAGCACCGACAGCACCACGCGCCGCTCCAGCTCGCGCATGATGTCCGAGCCCAGCGTCTTCTCGCGCGCCGCGTACTGCTCGTGGATGTCGTCCTTGATGGACTCCGCGATGAACTCGGCGGTGATGCCCGCGCGGTCCCCGGCGGCCTCCTCCAGCTCCTCGATGGTGACCTTCACCGGGTAGAGCTGCTTGAAGGCGCCCCACAGCCGCTCCAGGTCCCACTCCTCCGCGAAGCCCTCCACCGTCTCGGCCGCGATGTACGCGTCGATGGTGTCGTCCATCATGAAGCGGACCTGCTCCTGGAGGTCCTCGCCCTCCAGGACGCGGCGGCGCTCGCTGTAGATGACCTCGCGCTGGCTGTTGAGGACCTCGTCGTACTTCAGGACGTTCTTGCGCGTCTCGAAGTTCTGGGTCTCCACCTGCGACTGGGCCGACGCGATCGCGCGCGTCACCATCTTGTTCTCGATCGGCACGTCGTCCGGCACGTTGGCCATCGCCATGACGCGCTCCACCATCTGCGCCTTGAACAGGCGCATCAGGTCGTCGCCCAGCGACAGGTAGAAGCGGGACTCGCCCGGGTCGCCCTGTCGGCCGGAGCGGCCGCGCAGCTGGTTGTCGATGCGGCGCGACTCGTGCCGCTCGGTGCCCAGCACGTACAGCCCGCCGAGGTCCTTGACCTCCTCGAACTCCGCCTTCACGGCCGCCTCGGCCCTGGTGAGCGCCTCGGGCAGGGCGTGCGCCCACTCCTCGATGTGCTCCTCCGGGTCCAGGCCGCGCTGGCGCAGCTCGGCCTCGGCGAGGTCGTCCGGGTTGCCGCCGAGCTTGATGTCGGTACCGCGGCCGGCCATGTTCGTGGCGACGGTGACGGCGCCGCGGCGGCCGGCCTGGGCGACGATCGTGGCCTCGCGGTCGTGCTGCTTGGCGTTGAGGACCTCGTGCGGGATGCCGCGCTTGGAGAGCTGCTGCGAGAGGTACTCGGACTTCTCGACCGACGTCGTACCGACGAGGATCGGCTGGCCCTTCTCGTGCTTCTCCGCGATGTCGTCGACGACGGCGGCGAACTTCGCGACCTCGGTCCGGTAGATCAGGTCCGGCTGGTCCTTGCGGACCATGTCGCGGTTGGTCGGGATCGGGACGACACCGAGCTTGTAGATCTGGTGGAACTCGGCGGCCTCGGTCATGGCCGTACCGGTCATGCCCGACAGCTTCGAGTAGAGGCGGAAGAAGTTCTGGAGGGTGATCGTGGCGAGGGTCTGGTTCTCGTCCTTGATGTCCACCCCTTCCTTCGCCTCGATCGCCTGGTGCATGCCCTCGTTGTAGCGGCGGCCCGCGAGGATACGGCCGGTGTGCTCGTCGACGATCATGACTTCGCCGTCGATGACGACGTAGTCCTTGTCGACCTTGAAGAGTTCCTTGGCCTTGATCGCGTTGTTCAGGTAGCCGACGAGCGGGGTGTTCACCGACTCGTAGAGGTTCTCGATGCCGAGCCAGTCCTCGACCTTGGCGACACCGGTCTCGTGGATGGCGACGGTGCGCTTCTTCTCGTCGACCTCGTAGTCGCCGGTCTCCTCGATGCCCTTCAGCGGCTGGCCGGCCTCGCCCTTGGTCAGGCGGGTCACCAGCTTCGCGAAGTCGCCGTACCACTTCGTGGCCTGGTCGGCCGGGCCGGAGATGATCAGCGGGGTACGGGCCTCGTCGACGAGGATCGAGTCGACCTCGTCGACCACGGCGAAGTTGTGGCCGCGCTGGACGAGCTCGTCCTGGGACCACGCCATGTTGTCGCGCAGGTAGTCGAAGCCGAACTCGTTGTTCGTGCCGTAGGTGATGTCCGCGCCGTACTGCTCGCGGCGCTGCGCCGGCGACATGTTCGCCAGGATGCAGCCGACCTCCAGGCCGAGGAACTTGTGTACCCGGCCCATCATCTCGGAGTCGCGCTCGGCCAGGTAGTCGTTCACCGTGATCAGGTGGACGCCCTTGCCGGACAGCGCGTTCAGGTACGCGGGAAGCGTGCCGACGAGGGTCTTGCCCTCACCGGTCTTCATCTCGGCCACGTAGCCGAGGTGCAGCGCCGCGCCGCCCATGATCTGGACGTCGTAGTGCCGCTGTCCGAGGACGCGCTTGGCGGACTCGCGAACGGTCGCGAAGGCCTCCGGCAGCAGGTCGTCCAGGCTCTCGCCGTCCTGGAAACGCTGCTTGTACTCGTCCGTGAGCGCCCGCAACTCGGCGTCGGAGAGGTTGACGAAGTCCTCTTCGATGGAGTTGACCTGGTCCGCGATGCGGTGCAGTTTGCGCAGGATCTTGCCTTCGCCTGCACGCATGAGCTTGTTGAAGACGGACACCGAGGTTTGTCTCCTTGCCGGTCGGGCCTGGGCACTGTTCGTACACGGGCACGGCAGGTGGGCCCCACCGCAACGGCCATCGTAAGCGAGGACGTGGTCGCGTCGGGAGGTCCGCCGTAGCCGCGAGGGCGTGGGCGCCCGGATTGAGAACGTACCGGGGACCGGATAGGTGCCGCTTTTCCCCAAAACGGTTGGCCCGGGGTGTCGGCCCGGCGACAGAATTCGTTCATGGAGCCCATCACACTGCGCACGGCCCGGTTGGAATTGCGGCCTTTCGGCCCCGCCGACGAAGACGAGGTCCACGCCGCCGCGCAGGACCCGGACATCCAGCGCTGGACGATGGTCCCCTCCCCGTACGAGCGCGCGGACGCACACCGGTTCGTGAACGACTTCTCCCCGAACGGCTGGCGCGAGGACACCGCCTTCCCCTTCGCCGTGCGCCTGGGCCCCGGCGGCCCGCTGGTCGCCGCCGTCGGCGTGCACGTCCACGGCGCCGACTCCTACGAGATCGGCTTCTGGGCGGTCCGCGAGCACCGGGGCAGGGGCTACGTGCCCGAGGCCGTCGAAGCCGTGGCCCGCTGGGCCTTCACCGAGGTCGGCGCCGCCCGCCTGGAATGGCGCGCCGAGGCCGGCAACGAGCCCTCCCGGACCGTCGCGGAGAAGACCGGCTTCCACATGGAGGGCCTCCTGCGAGCCGGCCTGCTGCGCAACGGCACCGCCCGCGACTGCTGGATCGGCGCCCTGCTCCCCTCGGACCTGGGACTGCCCTCCCGGCTCCCGTACCTGCCGTCACCCTCCGCCTAGGACCTCGGCAGAATCTCCGATCATGGAGTCGATCACGCTCACCACCGAACGCCTCGTACTGCGGCCTCACACCCCCGAGGACGCCGCCGAGGTGCACGCCGCCTGCCAGGACCCCGAGATCCAGCGGTGGATCCCCGTACCCCTCCCCTACGGGCCGGCGGAGGCGGCGGCCTTCGTCACGGAGGCCGTCCCGCGCGGCTGGCGCGAGGACACGGAGTTCAACTTCGCGGCCCGGCTCGGCGCGGAGGGGCCCCTGGTCGCCACCCTCGCCGTGGTCCCTCGCGGCACGCACGCCCACGAGATCGGCTACTGGTCGGTCGCCGAGCACCGCGGCCGCGGCTACATGACCGAGGCCCTGCGGGCCGTGACCCACTGGGCCTTCACCGGGGCGGGCTGCGTCCGGCTGATCTGGCGCGCCGGGGTCGGGAACACCGCGTCCCGCGCCGTCGCCGAGAAGGCCGGCTTCGTCGTCGAAGGGGTCCAGCGGGCCGGCATGAAGCACCGGGACACGCTGCGCGACTGCTGGATCGGCGCCCTGCTCCCCTCGGACCTGGGACTGCCCTCCCGGCTCCCCTACCTGCCCGCTGTCAGTGGCACCGCCTACGCTTCGGGAGCATGACCATGATCTCGTTGTCCGCCGATGAGGCCCGCCGGATCGCCCTGCACGCGCAGGGGTTCATCGGGGCGCCCGACCGCCGCGGCGGGGTCCGGGGGATCCTGCGCCACCTGGGCGCCGTACAGCTCGACACCATCTCGGTCCTGGCCCGCTCGCACGAGCTGATCCCGTACGCACGCCTCGGCGCGGTGGACCGCGGCACGGTGGAGAAGGCGTACTGGTCGGACCGGCACGCCTTCGAGTACTGGTCGCACGCGGCCTGCATCCTGCCCATCGAGGAATGGCCGCATTTCGCCTTCCGCCGCCGCGCCCGCCGGGCGCGCGGCCACGGCTGGCACGTCCTCGAGGACAAGGAGCGCTCGACCCGGGCGGTCCTGGACCGGCTCAAGGCCGACGGCCCGCTGACCGCCACCGAGCTGGGCGGCGCCAAGAACGGCGGCGAGTGGTGGGACTGGTCCGAGACCAAGATCGCGGTGGAGTGGCTGCTCGGCACCGGCGAGGTGGTGTGCAGCGAGCGCCGCGGCTGGAAGCGGGTCTACGACCTCCCCGAGCGCGCCGTGCCCGACGCGCTGCTCCACGACGACCTGGACGACCGCGAGTGCCTGCGCCGCCTCGTCGCCCTGTCCGGCCGGTCCCTGGGCGTCGGCACGCGCGCCGACATCGCCGACTACCACCGCCTCAAGGGCGACGAGTTCGACGCGGTGGTGGCGGACTCCGGGCTGGTCCCGGTCGAGGTCGAGGGCTGGGCCAAGCCCGCCTGGGCCGATCCCGCGGCGCTCGCGACGCCTCCCCGGGGCCGCCACCGCACGACGCTGCTCTCGCCCTTCGACTCGCTGATCTGGGACCGCCCCCGCACCGAGCGGATCTTCGGCTTCACGCACCGGCTGGAGGCGTACGTCCCCAAGCCGAAGCGGATACACGGGTACTTCGCGATGCCGCTGCTGGCGGGCGGCCGCCTGCAGGGCCGCGTCGACCCGGCCCGCGAGGGCTCCACCCTGGTGGCCCGCCAGCTCTCCCTGACCTCCCCGAAGGCGGCCCGCCCGATGGCGGAGGCCCTGCGCGAGGCGGCGCAGTGGGTGGGCTGCGACACGGTCCGCGTCGAGCGCGCCCAGAGCCCGCAGGAGGCGGCCGCCGTGACGGCGGAACTCGCGGCGCTGTCCGCGTAGCCCGGGCGGCCCGGCGGTCGGGGCACGCCCCGGCCGCCTGCGCCGCCGACGCCGCCCTCGCTGCCCGCCCCGGCGCCGCCGCCCTCGCTGCCGCCCCGGCGCCGCGCGAAGGCGGCTAGCGGATTTCGAGGATCTTCTCCCGCATCGCGTAGACCACGGCCTCCATCCGGGAGTGCAGCTGCAGCTTCTCCAGGATGTTGCGGACGTGGTTCTTCACGGTGTTCTCGGAGATGAACAACTCCTTGGCGATGTCCCGGTTGTTCATGCCGGTCGCCACCAGCTTGAGGACCTCCAGCTCCCGGTCCGTCAGCCTCGGCGCCGGCACCAGCCGCCGCTCGTCGGTCCGCTGGATCATCGACTTGAACTCGGTGAGCAGCTTCGACGCCATCGACGGGCTGATCTGCGACTGACCGTCCGCCACCGCCCGGATCGCCGTGGCCACCTCGTCCGTGGAGATCTCCTTCAGCAGGTATCCGGTCGCCCCCGCCTTGATCGCGTCGTAGAGGTCCGCCTCCTCGTCGCTGATCGTCAGCATGATGATCTTCGCGGAGGGGGCCACCTCCTTGATCGAGGTGCACGCCTCGATCCCCCCGCGCCGGGGCATCCGTACGTCCATCAGCACGATGTCCGGCAGCAGATCGGCCGCCTTGTCCACGGCCTCCGCGCCGTCCCCCGCCTCACCGACGACCTGGATGTCCTCCTCCTGGGCGAGGACGATCTCCAGCCCGCGCCGGAAGAGCGCGTGGTCGTCGACCACGAGTACCCGGATCGGCTCCCCGGCCGGCGTGCCCGCGGAATCCGCCGCCGCGCCCGCCTCACGGCAGCCCGCACCGTCGTCACCGCGCACCGGCCCGAAGCTGTCGGCCATCGTTCCTCCCCCTGCATGTGCTGAGCTGCCGGGCCAACCGGACAGGCGCTGCCGCCGGTTGACTGCCCGCCATGATTCCATGCCCGCACCGCGTCGCGGGGGTCCACGGACGGCCGCCTGGCGCATACGCGTCATGCAGGTGCCCCCGCGGGACGCCGGAACGTCCCGCAGGGGCAGACGATGACGTGCTCAGCCGCCGAGCGCTCCGCCGGCGCCGCCCCGCGGCTCCTCCGAGCTGGAGGCCCCGTCGGGGTTCACGTGGATGACGCCGTAGTCGTAGGCGTGACGGCGGTAGACGACGCTGGGCAACTTGGTCTCGGAGTCGACGAACAGGTAGAAGTCGTGCCCGACCAGCTCCATCTCGTAGAGGGCCTGGTCGAGGGACATGGGTGCGGCCGAGTGGGTCTTCTCGCGGACGATGAGCGGGCCTTCGCCCTGCACTTCGAGCGATCCGATCCGGGTGATCGGAACCCCGTTCGCCTTCTCCTCGGCGAACGGCTCGCCATTCGCATTCAGCTGCGCGGCGTCCGGCACGACGTCGGCGACCTCTGCCGCCGAGATCCGGCCCGCGCCCCTGCGGGTGTACCGCTTGTCGTGCTGCTTGCGCAGCCGGGCCTCCAGCTTGTCCTGAGCCAGGTCCAGCGCCGCGTACGGGTCGGCGGCGGCTGCCTCGGCACGGATCACCGGGCCCCGCGAACGCAGGGTGATCTCCACGCGGTCGGAACGGTCGGCCTGGCGCGGGTTGTGTTCCTTGGACACCTCGACGTCCAAGCTGATCACCTTGGCGTCGAGCTTCTGGATCCGCTCCGGATTCAGCTTCTCGGCCACGTGCTTGCGGAACCGGTCGGGCACTTCGGTCTTGCGGCCCTTGACGACGATGTCCACGCAGAACTCCGTTCCCGGATAGCTCCGCCGCAGGGGCGAAGCGTCTCCCTTTCGCACCAGACTCCGGTGAAGGCCGGAGCCTCGGACTTGGCGACTTTCACCTCCTCCTCCCCCATCGGCAAGATCAACACCCCACCGACTTCGGAGTCGAGAGACAGCGATGCGTGGGGCCCAAGGCTCGCCAGTCCTCACAACCGAACATATCCCTCTATGGCGGTTGTCGGCACCCGCTACCGGAACGTACTTCCATTCAGGTGGCTGTTCCCTCTTACTACCTGCAACGATGGGCCTTCCCCGGCAGTTCCAAATCTATTCACAAGATTTTTGCTCTGTCCGAGTTGCGGCCACGACGGCCGCCCGCAGCTGCGCCTGCCCAAAACCCGCGGCGCGAACCGCCCGGGCCGCCTCCGCGAGGGTCGATCCGGTGGTGATCAAGTCGTCCACGAGTACGACCAGGGCCCCGTCCAGCAGCCGCTCCCCGCCCCGGCACACCCCCAGCGCCCCGGCGAGGTTCTCCCGGCGCTGCCCGGCCCCCAGCCCCGCCTGGTCCGCCACCGCCCGCCTCAGCCGCAGTACGGGGGCCACCCGCGCCCGCACACCGGCCGCCCGCAGCCGCCCCGCGGCGGCCAGCGCGATCCTGCGCGCCGGATCGTGCCCGCGCGCCCGGACCTGCCGCCGCGCCGAGGGGACCGGCACCAGGACCACTTCCCGCTCCCTCTCCCCCCGCCCGCCCCCGGCCGCCCGCACCGCCACCGCCAGGGCAGCACCCAGCGCCCCCGCCAGCGGGAGCGCCCCACGCTCCTTGTGGGCCAGCAGGACGGCCCGTACGACGCCCTCGTAGGCGGCGGCCGCATGAACCGCGGGCAGCCCGGCGGGCCGCGGAGACGGCCGCGCCCGCACCGCTCCAGCCCCGCTCAGCACCTCCCGGCAGCCGACGCACAGCACCACCCTGGCGGCCCCGCAGCCGGCGCAGTCGACCGGCAGGACCAGCCCGGCCAGCTCCTGCCGCCACCCCCGCACACATCCACTCTGCCGGGCCGCCCACGGGCCCGCCACCCCTGTGGAAAACCGAGCGGAACCGCAGGTCAGCCCGGGTACACCGGAGCCCGGCCGCCCGCCACCACCGTGCGCCACTGCGCCCCCGGCGGCAGCCACACGATGCCGTCCTCCTTCGAGTACCCCACCACCGGCTTCGGCTTCGACTCGTCCTCCGAGGCCGAGACCGCCACCGCGCTCAGCCCGGTGGCCCCGGGCAGGCTCGCCGCGACCATCGAACCGTCCGCCAGCATGTAGCGGGCCTGCACGACCCCGCGGCTCTCCCGGCCCACCACCAGCAGCCGGCCGCGCGGCGCCCAGCTCATCGCCGTCACGTCCGCCATCTGCGGGGCCGCCGAACGCAGCTCGCGCACCGACACCGCCGAGACGTCCCCCTTGCCGTCGGGCCGTTCGATCCGCCCCACCCACAGCGTCGTACGGCCGGCCTTCTCCACGAGCAGCGCGATCCGCACCCCGTCGGCCGAGACCCGCAGCGAGGTGATCCGCCCGTCGAGCCCGGCCACCTGCACCTTCTCCTGGGTCCCGGTCCCGCCCGGCACCCGCCACAGCGCCGAATGCTGCGGATCCTGGTCCGCGACCCACAGGTCGCCCGCCGCGTCCCAGCTGGGCGCGGTCAGCGTGGTCGGCTTGGTGGTCCCCTTGGAGGTCAGCACGGGCGGCGGCATCGGCCCGGACCCGGACAGCGACACCACGTACAGCCCGTGCCCGTCCTCGGAGACCACGGCCGCCCGCCGCTCGTCGTAGGTCACCGCCGCCGAGCCGGCCTTGAACCCGGGCGGGGCGTTCAGCGGCCCCGGCACCGCCTCGGGCTTGGTCTCCTGGTCCTCACTGGCGATGTCGAGCTTCATCCGGACGAGCCGGTCCGCGTCGTCGACGAAGTACTGGTACTCGGGCGTGCGCGGCCGGTTCGCGATCCCGGCCGCGTTCACGTCGGTCACCGAGCACAGCGCGGACGACTTGCCGTCGGAGCGCAGCAGTTCGACCCGGTTGAGCCGGGAGGCCGTCAGATCCTGCACCGTGTAGAGCAGTTGGGTGGCCATCTTCTGGCACTGCGGCTGCGTGACGTTGTCGACCTTGTCGTTGAGCGGCACGCGCAGCGTGTTCTGGCCGTCGTACGAAAGGGACTTGGTGCCCGTCCGCAGTTCCGTACCGGTGGGGAAGCTGGTCTCGACGACCGGCGCGAGCCACCTCGACGGCCCGGCGAGCAGCGACTGCACCGTCTGCGTGGTCGGGTCCATCCGCGAGTCCGGGTCGGTGCGCTGACGCACGTACACCTGATCGGCGACCAGCGTGCCGCCCGCGAAGTAGTACTTGTTGACCGGCATGTAGATGCGCTGGAAGTCGGACTCGCTGAGCACGAGGCTCTTCGGCGGCGTCGCGATCCGCCACTGCTTGTCCTCCTGGACCAGCTGGAGGAACTCCTCGTACCGCTCGCCGCCGGTCTCCGGCTGGTACGCGCTGCGCTCGTCCACGGTGGCGAGCTTCGTGCCGGTCACCTTCCAGCGTGGCCCGTCGGGGTCCCTCTCGCTGCGGATCTGGGACCGGTCGAGGCCCGCCGAGAGGACGGTGACGGCGGAGCCGGGCTTCCAGCTCTTCGCGGCTTCCTCGGTGAGGTACTTGCGGGCGGTCGCCAGCTGCGGGTCGTCGCTGGTCATCGCCTCCAGGAAGCCCTTGACGATCTCGGCCGCGCCCGCCTTGTCGGCCGGGGGCACGCCGAACACCCTGACCTGGGAGTCGACGCCCTGGGAGCCCTGCACCTGGCGGATCTCACCGCTGTTCGGCATGGAGGCGCAGCCGGCCAGCAGCAGCCCGGCCGCGCCGAAGGCGTACGCCCGCAGGGTGCGCGCCCGCCGACCCCGTGTCCGGGCCCGGCGGCTTCCGGGCTCAGCGTCCTTCGGCATCGGCGTGGCCATCGGCATCGGTTCGATCCTCCTGTGGTGCCTGCTCGGCCGGCCGGGGCACGACCCTGGCCCCGTTGCCCGGCAGGGCCGTCGGGTCGGCGGGTACGGGCAGCGCCGTGGCGACGGCCGACCGGGGCGGTATCGGCGACCGGTCTCCGCCGTCCGCCGGCGGCTGCGGGGCCGCCCGGCCCGCGGCGTCGGCGGCGGCCCTGGCCCGGTTCCCCCGGGAATCCTCCGGCTCCAGCGGGATCGGGGACCCGCGCAGCGGTTCGTCGGCGGTGCGCGGCAGGGTGAGGCGGAACTGCGAGCCGCCGCCGGGCTCGCCCCAGGCCTGCAGCCAGCCGCCGTGCAGCCGGGCGTCCTCGACCGCGATGGACAGGCCCAGGCCCGTCCCGCCGGTCGTGCGCGCCCGCGCCGGGTCGGCCCGCCAGAAGCGGTTGAAGACGCGGGTGGCCTCGCCGGGCTTCAGCCCGACTCCGTAGTCCCGTACGGCCACGGCGACGGCCCCGCCCGCGGACGCGAGCCGGACCACCACGTCGCGGCCCTCGCCGTGCTCCACGGCGTTGACGACGAGGTTGCGCAGCACCCGCTCCACGCGCCGGGCGTCGGCCTCGGCGATGACGGGCTGGGTGTCGCCCAGCACCCGGATCCGGGTGCCCTTGTGCTCGGCGAGCGGCTCGGCCCCGTCGATGACACGGCGTACGACGTCGCGCAGGTCGATGGGCTCCGCCTGCAGATCGGCGGCGCCCGCGTCGAAGCGGCTGATCTCCAGCAGGTCGGCGAGCAGCGACTCGAAGCGGTCGAGCTGCCCGGCGAGCAGCTCGGCGGAGCGCGCGGTGATCGGGTCGAAGTCGACCCGGGCGTCGTGGATGACGTCGGCGGCCATCCGGACCGTGGTGAGCGGGGTCCGCAGCTCGTGCGAGACGTCGGAGACGAACCGGCGCTGCAGCCGGGACAGGTCCTCCAGCTGCTGGATCTTGAGCTGGAGGTTCTGGGCCATCTTGTTGAAGGCCTCGCCCAGGCGGGCGATGTCGTCCTCGCCGGTGACCTTCATCCGCTCCTGGAGCCGCCCGGCCGAGAGCCGCTCGGCGATCCCGGCGGCCATCCGGACGGGGGTCACGACCTGCCGTACGACGAGCCACGCGATGGCGCCCAGCAGTACGACGACGAACACGCCCGCGGTCGCGAAGGTGACCTTGACCAGGTTGAGGGACTCCTCCTCCTGCGTCAGCGGGAAGAGGTAGTACAGGTCGTACGGGTCGCCGTTGATGTCCGTGAGCCGCTTGCCCACGACCAGCGCGGGCTCGGGCGCCTTCTCCCCGGCCCCGGTGGTGTACCGGATCTCGGAGAAGGTCTTGAAGGTGCCGGTGGCGTTGTCCACGGCCCGGCGCAGCTTGAGCGGGACGCTGGCGGTCGGGTCGACGTTGCCCGAGGCGCGGGCGCCCTTGACGCCCTGGGTGGCGGGCGGGGTCTGCTCCCCGGTGCCGGCGCCGAGCGCGGCGACCTCGAAGGCGGTCTGGCCGCCACTGGCCAGCTGCTTGACGAGGGAGTTCATCCAGGTGCTGGCGTCCCGGCCGACATTGCTGTCGGTGGCGTCCGTCCCGTCCGCGGTGGCGGGGGCGTTGGCCTTCTCCTGTGCGACCGCGAACCCTCCCGCGGCCTGGCTCTGCGCCGCCTCCTCCTTCGCGTCGAGGAGGCCCTTGCTCACCTGTGCGACGACCACGAAGCCGAGCGCGAGGACCACGGCGAGTGACATCAGCAGGGTGGCGGCGACCACCCGGAGCTGGATGTTGCGCCGCCACAGCCGGACAGCCGGGAGCAGCGGCCGGCGTACGAGGCGTACGCACAGCCGCAGCACGGCGCCGCCGGGCCCCCGGTCCCGCAGCAGCCGGCCGGCCCGCAGGGTCCCCCAGCGGGAACCTCCCCGGCCCTTGCCGGACTGCACGTCAGCTGGGTCCGGCCTTGTAGCCGACACCGCGCACCGTCACGACGATCTCGGGGCGCTCCGGATCCTTCTCGACCTTGGAGCGCAGACGCTGCACGTGCACGTTGACCAGGCGGGTGTCCGCCGCGTGCCGGTAGCCCCAGACCTGCTCCAGCAGCACCTCACGGGTGAAGACCTGCCAGGGCTTGCGCGCGAGGGCGACCAGCAGGTCGAACTCGAGCGGGGTCAGTGCGATGGAGGCACCGTCCCGCTTGACCGAGTGCCCGGCCACGTCGATGACCAGGTCACCGATGGCCAGCTGCTCGGGCGCGGGCTCCTCCGACCGGCGCAGGCGGGCCCGGATACGGGCCACCAGCTCCTTCGGCTTGAACGGCTTGACGATGTAGTCGTCGGCCCCGGACTCCAGGCCCACGACCACGTCCACCGTGTCGCTCTTGGCGGTGAGCATGACGATCGGCACGCCGGACTCGGCCCGGATCAGCCTGCAGACCTCTATGCCGTCCCGTCCGGGCAGCATGAGGTCGAGCAGCACCAGGTCCGGCTTCGCCTCCCGGAAGGCAGCAAGTGCCTTGTCACCGTCCGCTACGAACGACGGCTCAAAACCTTCTCCACGCAGCACAATGCCGAGCATCTCGGCCAGCGCGGTGTCGTCGTCGACGACAAGGACGCGTCCCTTCATGGTTGACATCATCCCATTAGCTAATCGTTACCTGGCGGTGAGCTGTCCCACAGCCAAAAGGGCTGGAAATCGCCCCTCGGACCTGCGTGGAGATCAGGTCGACCAGTCTGCCCCGGATCCGGGTGACAATTGAAGGTACGGGCTGCCGGAGATCGGGGGGTACGGCCGGTCCGTCGGGTCAACCCGCGTGGCACGATGGCAGCGACCAGCGCCCCCGCCGCAGCAGTGCACGTGAAGGAGCGACGATGAACGACTCTCCGGGCTGGGCTACGCCCGGATCCTCTCCGTCCGACGGTGAGCGACCGGGGGCACCCGCCGACCAGCCCACACCTCCCGCCTCCGGCCCCGGCTGGTCCGCCGAGCAGCCGCCCCCCGGCCAGTGGCAGAGCCCCGCGCCCCAGGCGCCGCCCCAGCCGCAGCCCGGCCAGGGCTGGGGACAGCAGCCCGGTACCCCGTACGGAGGCCCCTACGGCGGCCAGTACGGCCATCCGGGCGGCCCCGGCCAGTGGGGCAAGCCCCCGGCCGCCAAGCCCGGCGTGATCCCCCTGCGCCCCCTGGGCCTCGGCGAGATCCTGGACGGCGCGGTCGCCACGATGCGCACGCACTGGCGCTCGGTCCTCCCGATCACGCTGGTCGTGGCCACCGTCGTCCAGGTGATCAGCGTCGTCGCGCAGAAGTACGCGATGTCCGACCTCGCGGTCACCACGGACCCCGATGCGGACATCGACGCGTCGCTCAACTCCATCGGCACCTCGATGGCCGTCCTGCTCGGAGCCGGTTTCATCGGAGCCCTCGGCGGCCTCGTGGCCACGGCGATGCTCACGATGATCTACAGCCGGGCCGTCCTCGGCCAGACCTCCACGGTCTCCACCGCCTGGCGCGAGGCCAGGCCCCAGCTGCTGCGCCTGATCGGGCTCACGCTCCTCATGGCCCTCGGCGCGATCCTCCTGTTCGTCGCGCTGCTGCTGCCCGGCATACTCCTGCAGAATCCGGGTCTGGCCATCGCGGGCGTCTTCGCCGCGTTCCCGCTGTTCGCCTGGCTGTGGATCAAGTTCAGCCTGGCCTCCCCCGCACTGATGCTGGAGAAGAGCACGGTCTTCAAGTCCCTGGCCCGCTCCTCGAAGCTGGTCAAGGGCACCTGGTGGCGCATCTTCGGCATCACGGCCCTCACCACGATCATCACGTCCATCGTCTCGGCGATCATCGTCTGGCCGCTGACGATCGTCGGCATGGTCGCCTTCGGCGGCGGCCTGTCCGGGATCGAGGACGGCACCGCCTCCACCGCCTGGGGAGCGCTCATCCTCTCCGGCATCGGCGCGATCATCGCGCAGACGATCGTCATGCCGATCCAGTCCGGCGTCACCGTCCTCCTCTACGTCGACCAGCGCATCCGGCGCGAGGGCCTCGACCTGGAGCTCGCCCGGGCCGCCGGCGTCGAGAACTACGGGACGACCGGGGGCTGACACACCGATGATGAGTACGGGGGGCCTCATCACCCGCGCGGACGCACCACCGGTGACGACACCGCGCGACCCCGCCCAGGAGGCGGCCGAACGCGAACTGTCCAAGCCGATGTACCACGAGAACGACCCGGGCCTGCTGGACCGCGCCCTGCGCAAGTTCACGGACTGGATCGACGACCTCTTCGACGCGGCCTCCGGGGCAACCCCGGGAGGCGCGCTGGGCCTGGTGGTCATCGCGGTCCTCCTCATCCTGGCGGTGGCGGCCCTGTGGTGGCGCCTGGGCTCCCCGACCCGCACCACGTCCTCGAGCCACCTCTTCGACGACGGCGGGATCCGCAGCGCGGCGGACCACCGCACGGCGGCGGAATCCCATGCGGCCGCCGGCCGCTGGACCGAAGCCGTCCAGGAGCGCATGCGCGCCGTGGTCCGCTCCCTGGAGGAGCGCACCCTCCTCGACCCCCGCCCCGGCCGCACCGCCGACGAGGCGGCCGCCGAAGCCGCGGTCTCCCTCCCCGCCCACGCCGCGGACCTGCACGCCGCCGCCCGCACCTTCGACGACGTCACCTACGGCGGCCGCACCGCCGACGCCGACACCTACACCCGCCTGCGCACCCTCGACCTCACCCTGGACCGCACCAAACCGCTCCTGACGGGACCCACCACATGACCGCCGCCCAGGGTTCCCACGGCGCCGGAAACGAACCGGGCACGACCGGGAACATGCCGGGGCACCCCGAGCAGGCTTCGAACGGCCCAGGTTCCGGCGGGGCCGGGCGTGTGCCGGGACACCCCGAGCAGGCTTCGAACGGCCCAGGTTCCGGCGGGGCCGGGCGTGTGCCGGGGCACCCCGAGCAGGCTTCGAACGGCCCGGGTTCCGGCGGGGCCGGGCGTGTGCCGGGGCACCCCGAGCAGGCTTCGAACGGCCCGGGCCCCGCCGGAACCGCCCCCGCGCCCGCGCCCGGCCCCGCCGAACCCGCCCTCCCGCCGGGCGAAACCCCGACCCCCCGCTCCCGCCAAGCGCGAGCGCGAGCGCGGATCCGCCGCGCCCTGGCCGTCCTCGCCGTCCTGGCCGCAGGCGCCGCCATCCTCGCCGCCCTCAACTCCGGCACCCGCCACGGCCTCCTGGACCCCCGCTCCGCCGACCCCTCCGGCAGCCGCGCCGTGGCCGAGCTCCTCAAGGACCACGGCGTCACCACCCGAGTCGTCACCACTGCCCGCGAGGCCGCCGACGCCGCCGGCCCCCGCACCACCCTCCTGGTCACCGACCCGGATCGGCTCGGCGCGGCCCAGCGCAGCACCATCCACTCCGCCATGGACCTCTCCGGCGGCCGCACCGTCCTCCTCGCCCCCGGCAGCCACAGCCTCCCCGACCTGGCCCCCGGCGTCCGCACCAAGGGCGACGCCCCCACGGACGACCTCGCGCCGAACTGCACCCTGCCCGCCGCCTCCACCGCCGGCCGCGCAGCCACCGGAGGCGGCCTGCGCTACACCACCACCCTCCCCCGGGCCACCGCCTGCTACCCCAGCGACGGCCACCCCACCCTGCTGCTCCTCCCGACGGGAACCACCGGCGACACCGTCCTCCTCGGCTCCGGCACGATCCTCCTCAACGAGAACCTCGCCGACGAGGGCAACGCCTCCCTCGCGCTCCAACTCCTCGGCTCCCGCCCGAACCTCGTCTGGTACATGCCGTCCCTCGCGGACTCCGACCCCGCGGACGGAGGGTCCGGCCAGGACAAGAGCCTCTTCGACCTCGTCCCCTCCGGCTGGTACTGGGCCCTGCTCCAACTCTTCGTGGCCGCCGTCCTCGCCGCCCTCTGGCGCGCCCGCCGCCTCGGCCCCCTCGTCACCGAGAAGCTGCCGGTCGTCATCCGCGCCTCCGAGGCCACCGAGGGCCGCGCCCGCCTCTACCGCAAGGCCGGGGCCCGCGACCGCGCCGCCACCGTGCTGCGCGCCGCCGCCCGCGAACGCCTCGCCGCACTGGTCGGCGTACCGCACACGCAGGCCCACGACCCCCTGTCCCTGGTCCCCGCCGTCTCCGCCCACCTCAGCAGCCTCAGCGGGCGCAGCGGCGACCCGGCCGGCCCCCCGGACGTCAGCACCCTCCTCTTCGGCCCCACCCCCTCCGACGACGCGGCACTCGTCGCGCTCGCCGACCACCTCGACGCCCTCGAAAGAGAGGTCCGTACGTCATGACGTACCCGGCCACCGAGTCCACGGCAGCGACCGCGGACAGCGCCCGCGCTTCCCTCGAAGCGCTCCGCACCGAGATCGGCAAGGCCGTGGTCGGCCAGGACTCCGCCGTCACCGGCCTCGTCGTCGCCCTCCTCTGCCGCGGCCACGTCCTCCTCGAAGGCGTCCCCGGCGTAGCCAAGACCCTCCTCGTGCGCGCCCTGGCGGCATCCCTCGAACTCGACACCAAGCGCGTCCAGTTCACCCCGGACCTGATGCCGAGCGATGTCACCGGCTCCCTCGTCTACGACGCGCGCACCGCCGAGTTCTCCTTCCAGAACGGCCCGGTCTTCACCAACCTCCTCCTCGCGGACGAGATCAACCGCACACCCCCCAAGACCCAGTCCTCCCTCCTCGAAGCGATGGAGGAGCGCCAGGTCACGGTCGACGGCACCCCCCGCAAGCTCCCCGAGCCCTTCCTCGTCGCCGCCACCATGAACCCCGTCGAGTACGAGGGCACGTACCCGCTCCCCGAAGCACAGCTCGACCGATTCCTCCTCAAGCTCACCGTCCCCCTCCCCTCCCGCGAGGACGAGATCGGTGTCCTGACCCGCCACGCCGCCGGCTTCAACCCCCGCGACCTGCACGCCGCGGGCGTCCGCCCGGTCGCAGGACCCAAGGAGCTCGAAGCCGCCCGCGAGGCCGTGGCCAAGGTGACCGTCTCCCCCGAGATCGCCGGCTACGTCGTCGACATCTGCCGCGCCACCCGCGAATCGCCGTCCCTCACCCTCGGCGTCTCCCCCCGCGGCGCGACCGCCCTGCTGGCCACCGCCCGCGCCTGGGCCTGGCTCACCGGCCGCGACTACGTCACCCCCGACGACGTCAAGGCCCTCGCCCTGCCGACCCTCCGCCACCGCGTCCAGCTGCGCCCCGAAGCCGAAATGGAAGGCGTCACCGCGGACTCGGTCATCTCGGCGATCCTCTCCCACGTCCTCGTCCCGCGCTGATGGCCCTCACCGGACGCGCCGCCCTGCTGGCGGCCCTCGGCAGCCTCCCCGTCGGCATCCTCGAACCGAGCTGGACGGGGATGCTCGCGGTCAACGGCCCGCTCGCGCTGGCCTGTGCGGTCGACTACGCCCTCGCGGCGCCGGTCCGCCCGCTCCTGCTGACCCGCGCGGGCGACACCTCGGTGCGCCTGGGCGAGTCCGCGGACGTCCACCTCACGATCACCAACCCGAGCCGCCGCACGCTCCGGGCCCGCGTCCGCGACGCCTGGCCCCCGAGCAGCTGGCTCCCCGGCACGGAGCAGGCGGCCTCCCGCCACTCCGTGACCATCCCCGCGGGCGAGCGCCGCCGCCTCACCACCCGCCTGCTCCCCACCCGCCGCGGCGACCGCCAGGCGGCCCGCGTCACCATCCGCTCGTACGGCCCCCTGGGCCTGTGGGCCCGCCAGGGCTCCCATACCATCCCCTGGACGGTCCGGGTCCTGCCGCCCTTCACGAGCCGCAAGCACCTCCCGTCCCGCCTGGCCCGCCTGCGCGAACTGGACGGCCGTACGAGCGTCCTGACCCGCGGCGAGGGCACCGAGTTCGACAGCCTCCGCGACTACGTCCCCGGCGACGACACCCGCTCCATCGACTGGCGCGCCACGGCCCGCCAGCAGAAGGTGGCCGTCCGCACCTGGCGCCCGGAACGCGACCGGCACATCCTGATCTGCCTGGACACCGGCCGCACCTCGGCGGGCCGCGTCGGCGACGCCCCCCGCCTGGACTCCGCGATGGACGCGGCCCTGCTCCTCGCGGCCCTGGCCACCCGCGCCGGCGACCGCGTCGACCTCCTGGCCCACGACCGCCGCCCCCGCGCCCAGGTCCAGGGCCGCGCGGCCGCGGACGTACTCCCGTCCTTCGTGAACGCGATGGCCCCCCTCGAACCGGAACTGGTCGAGACGGACTCGCGCACCCTGGTCTCCACCATCCTCCGCAACGCCCCGCGCCGCTCCCTGGTGGTCCTCCTGACGAGCCTGGACGCGGCCCCGATCGAAGAGGGCCTGCTCCCCCTCCTCCCCCGCCTCACGCAGCGCCACACGGTCCTCCTGGCCTCGGTGGCCGACCCGCACGTGGCCGAGATGACGAAGTCCCGGGGCTCCGTGGACGCCGTCTACGAAGCCGCGGCCGGCACCCAGTCCCAATCCCAGCGCACCCGCACGGCCACCGAACTCACCCGCCACGGCGTCCACGTCGTAGACGCCACCCCGGACACCCTGGCCCCCGCCCTGGCCGACGCCTACCTGGCCCTCAAGGCCGCCGGCCGCCTCTAGGAGGTGTCCGACTGAATACGCTGGTCGGGCACCCACCAGGAGGATCACCATGGCCAACCTCACCCCCGAGCAGATGCGCCGCATGCACGACTTCGCGGAGCAGCTCGCGGAGCTGGCCGAGCAGCAGGAAGACCGGTGGAAGGTGCAGACCACCGACGGTCAGATCTTCCTCACCATGGTGAACCACACGGCTCCCCACGGGCTCAACGTGATGCGGCTGCGCCGCCAGATCGAAGCCCAGACGCCCGAGGTCATCGCCCTCAACGACACGAACATGGGCGATCCGCTCACCGGCCTGACCAAGGTCCCCGACCTCATGGTCATCGCGGAAGAAGACACCGACGACACGGCGAAGGTCGTCAACTCCCGCGATGTCCTCATGGTGGTGGAGGTCGTCTCCCGCACGAATTCCCTCACCGACATCCGCGACGAGCTGCACGACTACCCGCGGATGGGAGTGCCCCTGTACGTCGTCGTGGACCCCCGCAAGGACAAGAAGACCGTCACGGTGCACAGCGACCCCTCGGAGGGACCCGACGGCACCCGCTACCGCAAGAAGGTCCCCTACGCCTTCGGGGACACCGTCACGGCCGGCCGCTGGACGCTCGACACCGCCAGTCTCAAGAGCTACCCAGCCGACTGGTAGGAAAGCAGAGCGGAACCTGCATCGCACGCCAGACGGCCCGTAAACGCAGAAAAGCCCCGCACCAGGATCAGAGATCCGGTGCGGGGCTTTCCCACAATGATTGTTCGGCGGCGTCCTACTCTCCCACAGGGTCCCCC
>NZ_JBHWUO010000089.1:0-19671 GCF_042736975.1 Streptomyces sp. NPDC059989 | reverse complement strand
GCGGGGTCTGGGGCGGAGCCCCAGGAGCCCGGGCGCAGCCCGGGGCCGCTTGCGCAGCGGCGCCGCAGACGGGCCCTAGGCGACCCGGACCTCCAGCCGCGCCCCGAATTCCCGCACAGCCGCCTCCTCCCGATACGGCTCCAGCCGCGTCCGGAAGTCCTCCAGGTACTCCACCCCCCGGTTCGAGCGGAGCCCCGCCAGCAGGTCCGCCGCCTGCGTGGCCGTCTGGCAGGCCCGTTCCACCTCCCGCTGCTGCACCTGCGCCGCCGCCAGCAGCAGCAGCCCGATCGCCCGGCGGCGGGCCTTGCCCGCCGGGAGGCCCCGTAGCGCCTCCTCCGCCCGCTTGGCCGCCGCGTCCGCCTGGCCCAGGTCCCGGTGGCAGTGCGCCAGCTCATCGGCGAGGTACGCCTGGTCGAAGTGGCGGATCCACACCGGGTCGTCGCCGGACTCCGGCTCCGCCCGTTCCAGCGCGGTGACGGCCCGGGAGGACAGCACCGCCGTGGCCCGGTTGTCCCCGAGCAGCGCGTGCCCGCGCGCCTCGGCGGCGTAGAACATGGCCTCCACCCGCGGGGTGACCTGCCCGCGCGTGCCCTCCTGGGCGGCCCGCGCCAGCTGCGCGATCTCCCGCGGGTTGCCCAGCTCGGCGGCGAGGTGGCTCATGGACGCCGCGAGGACGTAGCCGCCGTACGCCCGGTCCCCGGCCGCCTGGGCCAGCCGTAGCGCCTGGATGTAGTACCGCTGGGCCAGGCCCGGCTGCCCGGTGTCCACGGCCATGTAGCCGGCGAGCTCCGTCAGCCGGGCCACGGCCGCGAACAGCGCCCGCCCCACCGGTTCCCGGTACGAGCCTCCGATCAGCCCGGACACCACCGAGTTGAGGTAGTGCACGACCACCGGCCGCACGTGCCCGCTGCCGAAGCGGTGGTCGAGGTCCTTCAGCGCCTCGGTGGTCGCCCGTACCGCCTCGACGTCGGACATGCCGACGCGCGAGCCGCCGCTGCGCGCCACCTGCGTATCGGCGCCGGTGATCAGCCAGTCGCGGCTCGGTTCGACGAGCGCGGAGGCGGCCACGCTCGATCCGGCGAGGAAGTCGCGGCGGCCGACGTCGCTGCGCCACAGCTCGCAGACCTGCTCGATGGCGCCGATGACGGTCGGGGAGAACTGCAGGCCGACGCCGGAGGCGAGGTTCTTGCCGTTGGCCATGCCGATCTCGTCGATGGTGACGGTCCGGCCGAGTTTGCGCCCGAGCGCCTCGGCGATGATGCCGGGGGCCCGGCCGCGTGGCTGCTGGCCGCGCAGCCAGCGGGCCACGGAGGTCTTGTCGTAGCGGAGATCGAGGCCGTGTTCCGCCCCGCACATGTTGACCCGCCGGGCGAGCCCGGCGTTGGAGCACCCGGCTTCCTGGATGAGTGCCTGCAGCCGTTCGTTCGGCTGGCGGGCGACGAGAGGCCTGGCTGCCATGAAAACCCCCTGAGGCCGCGGGTGATCGTTGGAATGATCACTTCCCGCCTGATGTGCGGAGAATCTTCCGCTCTGCGTCGTGTCGCTACCCAACTCCAGCGCCCCGGCCTCCTACGCGCCCCCACGCGTGCTCCGATGCGCCCCGTGTGCAGGATCGATGCTCCGCCCACCGGCTGGTTTACGCCCGTAACCCCGGGTGACCCGGGGAGTTGTGATGGGCGTGGAAGAGACCATCGGAGTCACGGAGACCGCACCCATCCCCAAGCAGCGCGGCGAACTGCTGCTGGACCATGCCGTGCGGTACGCGGAAGAACGGCACTGGGACGTCTTCGCCGGCACCTGGCTGGAGCCCGGGGACGGGCGGGAGCTGTGCTCCTGCGGGGCGGAGGACTGCGTGGCGCCCGGGGCGCACCCGGCGGTGAAGGACTGGGCGGCGCAGGCGACCGGCAGCGCGGTGCAGGTCCGGCGGATCTGGGCGAAGCGCCCGGAGGCCTCGATCCTGATGCCGACGGGCCGGACGTTCGACGCGCTGGACGTGCCGGACTCCGCCGGGTTCCTGGCGCTGGCGCGCCTGGAGCGGATGGAGCGCACGATCGGTCCCGTCACCCTCACGCCCGACCACCGGATGCTGTTCTTCGTCCTGCCGGGCGCCGGGGCCAAGGTGCCGGACCTGGTGCGCAAGCTCGGCTGGGTCCCGTCCGCGATCGATCTGGTGGCGCGCGGCGAGGGCGAGTACGTGGCCGCTCCGCCCACCCGCTTCGGCGGCCGGGGCGCGGTCCAGTGGGCGCGGCGGCCCACGCCGGCGAACCGGTGGCTGCCGGACACGGAGGAGCTCATCGACGCGCTGGCGTACGCGTGCGGCAGCGAGGCGGCGGCGGAGCGCAAGCGGCGCCAGGGCTGACCCCGGGCCTCCGACCAGCAGTGTTCCGGGGTGCTCCCGGGACACTGCTGACGGGAAACTCATGACATAAGTAACTGCTCAGGCCTCTCCCCCTCCTCCTATGGTGAGGAAAGAACGACCAAACGGGGACGTGTGACGAGAGGCAGGCGCATGCCGGACCAGGGTGATGCGACGGGCGGGGCGTACGGGACGGGTGGCGCGCGATCCGCGCCGTCCGCCGTACGGGTGGAAGGTCTGTGGAAGCGCTTCGGCGAGCAGGTGGCCGTCGGCGGGATCGATCTGGAGCTGCCCGCGGGCAAGTTCATCGGTCTGGTCGGCCCGAACGGCGCGGGCAAGACGACGACGCTGTCGATGGTGACCGGGCTGCTGCGCCCGGACATGGGGCGGGTCGTCGTCGCCGGGCACGACGTGTGGGCGGACCCGGCGGAGGTGAAGTCGCGGATCGGCGTGCTGCCGGAGGGGCTGCGGCTCTTCGAGCGGCTGTCGGGGCGTGAACTGCTCGGCTACATGGGCCGGTTGCGCGGACTGCCGGGCGAGGAGACCGACAAGCGGGCGACGCAGCTGCTGGACGTCCTGGACCTGGCGGGTTCGCAGCACAAGCTGGTCGTGGACTACTCGACGGGCATGCGAAAGAAGATCGGCCTGGCCGCGGCTCTGCTGCACAACCCCGAAGTGCTGTTCCTGGACGAGCCGTTCGAGGGTGTGGACCCGGTGTCCGCGCAGACCATCCGCGGGGTGCTGGAACGTTACACCGCGTCCGGTGCCACGGTCGTCTTCTCCTCCCACGTGATGGAGCTCGTCGAGTCGCTGTGCGACTGGGTGGCCGTCATGGCCGCCGGGCGGATCCGCGCCGCGGGCCCGCTGGCCGACGTACGGGGCTCCGCGCCCTCCCTCCAGGCCGCCTTCCTCGAACTGGTCGGCGCGCACGGGCGGGACGCGGCCGGGGAGTCCCTGGAATGGCTCGGCGGCGGCTCCCAGGCGGCCTCCCGATGACCGCGACCGCGACCGGCACGGCGCGCGCCAGCGCGGCGTCGGCCGCCGCTCCTCCCTCCCTGACCGCGGTCTTCGTACGGCTCAAGCTGTCGCTGCTGCGCAACGGGCTGAAGGGTTCCTCGAAGCGCAAGGCCGCCTGGTTCACGACGCTGGCCTTCGCCCTCGTCGTCGGCTTCTTCGTGACGCTCGGCCTGGCCCTGCTGCACGGCCACGCCCACGCCGGCACGGTCGTCGTGCTGCTGGCCGCGATCCTGGCGCTCGGCTGGAGCGTCATGCCGCTGTTCTTCCCCACCGGGGACGAGACCCTGGACCCGAGCCGGCTGGTCATGCTGCCGCTGCGCCCGCGTCCGCTCGTACGGGCCCTGCTGGCCTCCTCGCTGGTCGGTATCGGGCCGCTGTTCACGCTGTGCCTCGCCGTCGGCTCGGTGCTGGCGGTCGCGCGGGGCGCCGCGGGGGTGGCGGCCGCCGTGGTGGCCGCACCGCTCCTGCTGCTCGGCTGCGTGGTCCTCGCCCGGGCGGTGGCCACGGCCAACGTACGGCTGCTGACCAGCCGCAAGGGGCGCGACCTGGCGCTGCTCAGCGGCCTGCTGATCGCGGTGGGCGCGCAGGTGGCCAACTTCGCCAGCCAGAGCCTGTTCCAGGCGGGCGGCCTGTCCCGGCTGGAGCCGGTCGAGGCGGTGGTGCGGTGGCTGCCGCCGGCGACCGCCGTCGGCATGGTGGACTCGGCGAGCGAGGGCGCGTACGGGGTGGCGGCGGCGCAGCTCGCCCTCACGGTCGGCGCGCTGGTCCTGCTGCTCCGGTTCTGGGAGCGCACCCTGACCAAGCTGATGGTCACACCGGACGGCTCGACCCTCGCGGCGGCCAAGCCCGCCAAGGACCGGAGCGCGGGCGGCTTCTGGTCGCTGCTGCCGGGCGGGCGCACCGGGGCTGCCGTTCAGCGCTCGCTGCGCTACGTGGTCCGCGATCCGAAGACGAAGGCCGCCTGGGTGACCGCGCTGGCGATCGGCGTGATCGTCCCGGTCTTCAACGCCCTCCAGGGGACGGGCTCGATCTACCTCGCCTGCTTCGGCACCGGCATGCTCGGCATGCAGATGTACAACCAGTTCGGGCAGGACACCTCGGCGTTCTGGATGGTCGCGCAGACCATCTCGACCCCGCGCGACGCGTACGTGGAACTGCGCGCCCGGGCCCTCGCGCTGGCCCTGGTGACCGTCCCGTACACGGTCCTCGTGACGGTGGTCACGGCCGCCCTGGTCGACAACTGGTCCGCCCTCGCGGCGGCCCTGGGCCTGACGCTGGCCGTTCTCGGCTCGATGCTCTGCACGGGTGCGCTGGCCTCGGCCCGCTTCCCGTACTCGATCCCGACGGACGGCGCCTTCAAGAACGTCGCCCCGGGACAGGCCGGACTGGCCTGGGCGGGCATCTTCGGCGGCATGCTGGCGTCGGCGGTGATCTGCGCCCCGGTGATCGCCCTGGCGATCTGGTTCAACGTGGCCGACCACCAGAACATCTCCTGGCTGCTGCTCCCGCTGGGCGTGGCCTGGGGCACGCTGGCGACCTGGGCGGGCCTGCGCCTGGCGGCCCCGACGGTGGCACGGAAGCTGCCGGAGATCCTGCTGGCGGTGAGCAAGGGCTGACCCTGGCCCGGTCGGTGCCGTCCGGGCCCGAACGCGCGGCGGGCCGGCCTCCGCTCCCGGTGGGGAGCGGAGGCCGGCCCGCTTGCGTGCGGAGGCCGTGCGGAGGCCGGCTTTCTCGCGGGCTTCCCGGCGGAGGCCGGCTCAGACGACGGTCGGGAGCTTCGCGGTGAAGGCGGTCGGGACGCTGACCACGTCGTTGAAGCTGTACTTGCCCGGGCCGAACTCGGCCTCGGTCATCGCCCGCTTCTTGCCGGCGGTGACCTGCCAGACGGTGTTGCCCTCGGGAGAGAGCAGCATCGTCCCGTCGGCCGGGGCGGCCTTCGCCGCGGCGGACTTCAGCCACTCGCCCGGGGCGCCCTCCAGCGGACGCTTGTCGTAGCCCAGGCCCGTGAAGTCGGCGTAGGTCAGCGGGACCGCGACGCCGCCCGCCATCACGTACACCGTCGGGTCGGCGCCGGAGACCTCCTTGACGATCGTGCCGTTCGCGACCTGCTTGGCCGCGGTGGCGTGCAGCCAGTCACCCGGGACGCCCATCAGGGAGCGGCTGTCGTAGCCGTTGGCGCTCCACTCCGAGGCCGAGATGTGCACGGCCGCACCGTTGAGCATGACGTAGCGGGCCGGGTCCGTACCCGACTGGTCCATGACCACCCGGCCCGTGGTCACCGTGCGCTGGGTGGCGCTCGCCAGCCAGGCGGTCGGAACGCCCATGTCGGGGCGGACGTTGTAGCCGTCGGCCGTCCAGTCCGCGGCGGAGATCGACAGCGCGGCGCCGTCGATGATCACGTAGCGGTTGGCGCCGCCGGCCTGGTCGTGGACCACGGTGCCGGCCGGGGGCGAGCTCGGCAGGCCGTTGAACGCCGCGTTGTCCACCAGCACGATCTTGCTGAGGTCGTAGTGGTCGGGCGTCACGTCGGAGGCCGCCACCGGGATGCCGGCCCCGGAGATCATCACCTTCACGGCCGCGCCGTTCGGCGACTTCACCAGCGTCCCTGCGGGCAGCGAGGCCGGGTCCGGGTAGGAGGGGGCGGTGGGGTACGGGTTCGCGTGGTCGGCGCCGAGGCCGGCCGCGGGGCCGCAGGAGGGCCAGGCGCCCTGACCCTGGCCGGCGAGGATCTTCTCACCCGTCAGGATCTGCTGCTGCTTGGTCGCCTGGTCGGGGCGGGAGGCGTACTGCGTGCCGCCGAAGGCGCGCCACGTCGACATGGATATCTGGAGGCCGCCGTAGTAGCCGTTGCCGGTGTTGATGCTCCAGTTGCCGCTGGCCTCGCACTGGGCGACCTTGTCCCACGTCGAGACGGAGGCGGCGGAGGCGCCGGTGCTCGTCAGGAGCGGGGCGGCGATGGCGAGGAGGGCGGTGGCGGTGACGGCGAGCGCGGACTTCTTGCGGGCGGCGGCGGAGCGCATGGAGTTTCCTTCGGGCAGCGTCTGGCAGGGCGGCGAGGGTGCGGCGGGGCGGCCCCGGGCCGCCCGGCCGGCGGGGGCCGGGCGGCTCAGGGGTGGTGCTCAGGTGTTCAGGCGGGCTTCGGTGCTCAGACCGTGGGGAACTTCGCCGTGAAGGCGGTGGGGACGCTGACCACGTCGTTGAAGCTGAGCTTGCCCTCGCCGAACTGGTCGGCGGTCATGGCCTTCTTCTTGCCGCCGGTGATCTGCCAGACGGTGTTGCTGTCGGGCGACAGGAGCATGGTGCCGTCGGCCGGGGCGGCCTTCGCCGCGGCGGACTTCAGCCACTCGCCCGGGGCGCCCTCCAGCGGACGCTTGTCGTAGCCCAGGCCCGTGAAGTCGGCGTAGGTCAGCGGGACCGCGACGCCGCCGGCCATCACGTAGACCGTCGGGTCGCCGCCGGAAGCGTCCTTGACGATCGTGCCGCTGGTGACCTGCTTGGCCACGCTGGAGGCCAGCCACTCACCCGGGACGCCCATCAGGGACTGGGTGTTGTACCCGTTGGCGGTCCACTCGGAGGCCGAGATGTGCAGGGCCGCGCCGTTGAGCATCACGTAGCGGGCCGGGTCGGTGCCCGACTGGTCCATCATCACGGTGCCGGTCGACGGCGACTTGGCGATGGCGGACTTCAGCCACTGCCCCGGGACGCCCATCAGGGTCTGCTCGTTGTAGTGGTCGGCCGTCCACTCGGAGGCCGAGATGTGCAGGGCCGCGCCGTTGACCATGATGTACCGGCCCGCGTCGGCGCCGGTCTGGTCCATGACCACGATGCCGGTCGTCAGCTGCCGCTGCGCGGCGTTCTGCAGCCAGGCGGTCGGAACGCCCATGTCGAGGCGGGTGTTGTAGCCGGCGGCCGTCCAGTCTTCGGCGCCGATCAGCAGCGCCGTGCCGTCGACGATCACGTAGCGGTTGGCGCCGCCCGCCTCGTCGTGGACCACGGTGCCGGAGGGCGGGGCGCTCGGCAGGGCACGGAAGGCCGTGTCGTCCACGAGCACGATCTTACTCAGGTCGTAGTTGCCCGGGGTGACGTCGGAGGCCGCGACCGGAACGCCCGCACCGCTGATCATGACCTTGACGGCCGGTCCGCTGGACGACTTCACCAGCGTCCCGGAGGGCAGCGAGGCCGGGTTGGGGAGCGAGGGGGTGTTGCTGCCGGCGGGCGAGACGTATCCGCTGATCCGCTGGCCCCAGGGAGCCGAACCCACGCTGTAGCTGGAGGTGGAGTTGGTGCTGACATGGCCCGGCCGGCCGCCCTGGTTGCCACCGGTGATGGTGACCGTGCCGCCGGAGACCCCGGTCACGAGGGCCACGTGGTCGGCGTAGTTGCTGCCGTTGTAGTTGTAGACGACCGCGTCACCGACGTGCGGCGTGTTGGAGATCGTCCCGTACTTCTTGCCGTAGTCCATGAAGCTGGCCGCCCTGTCGTCCAGGACGGACAGGCCGGTGACCCCGTTGCGGGCCCAGACCCAGCCGGCGAAGTCCGCACACCAGGCGTGGGCCGTGGTGGTGCCGCCGTAGCAGCTGCTGGACTGGTTGGGGCCGCCGACGTAACCGCCGTGGGCGCAGGCTCCGTTGCCGTTCTCGGCGCGGGCCGTGGCCGAGATGCCGTCGGTGAGCGGCGAGGCGTTGGCCGGGGTGATGGCGATCGTGGCGAGCACGGAGACCGCGAGGCCGGAGGCGGAGACGAGGCGGATCGCGGTGGTCTTGATGGACTTGGACATGACAAGGCTCCAGGTGTGCGAAGAAGGCTCGGGTGAGTGCTGCGGCGGGCCGCAGATTTGGCCTGATCAGGCCGGAAGACTGTGGGCGCGTGTCGTGGCTCGCGGACGGCTGCCCTGCAGGAGCAGCTGTCGGACGGGGCACACGGGGCGCGGGGCGCGCACTGCGGCGCGATGTGCGGCGGTGCTGGGTGACGCGGGGTGGTGCGGGGTGACTTGGGGGTCAGGGCCGGCTCTCGGCGGGCCCGGCGGTCCGGCGGGTTCGGCGGTCGTGGTGGGACCGGCGGCCGGCGGGGCGGGCGGCCCGACTACTCCCAGACGGTGGTGAACTTCCCGGCCGGGGCGGTCTCCCAAGCGGTGGTGGCGGTGGTGCGGGTGTACTGGTCGGCGCCGGTGTGGCCGGCCAGGACCGAGGTGAGGGCGGCGAGGGCGAGGGTGCTGACCGCGGCGGCCTGGGTGAGGCGGGTGCGAAGCATGGCAGTGATCCTTTGCGATGGCTGGAGTGAGGCGGTGACCTTCCGGATCCACGTCCCGCGGTGACGTCTTCTCCGGTTTCGCCTGCCGGGTGTTTGTGCTGTTCCCTGCTGGCGATCACTACTTTCGTCGCAGGTCAGCGCGGGTGGAAGGGCATTCGGCTGGACGGAAACGGCCCTGGACGATTCCGTCCACCGATGCCGGAAGCGGCCGTCAGGAGACGCTCGTAGTACGGAGCGACCAGGGGGGCGGAGGCGCGCATGGCCGTCCAGCCGCGAAGCGCCGGCAGCTCGTCGAGGGCGCGCCGGCAGAGGGCCTCCGTACGCCGCTCGGCCTCGCTCAGGCTCCCGGCGAGCAGGTAGACCCCGAGCACCGGATCGGGCTCGGCCCGCAGGTGCGCGGAGACGTGCTCCACCGGGTTGTCGGGGTGCGCCAGCGCCCGTACGAGCTCGGCGATGTGCGGGGGAAGCCGGTCACCGGCCGCAGGCGCCCGGAGCGCGGCGTGGATGAGATACATGCGCGCCACTCTTCCGAGCGGGCGAGCGTGAGCAAAGCGCATCAAGCTGGACGGTTCGGTCCGTGGCCGGAAGCGTCCACGAGCTGGTCGCACCCGTCGCCACGTGCGACCATTCGATCACCTTGATCGATAAGGGCTCACACGGGGGGAACCGCTGTGCTTGCCACTCTCGGCCTCGATGCCACGGCAGAGGCTGTGTACCGCGCCATGCTCGCCTACCCGCAGGAGGGCGTGAGCGGCCTCGCCAAGCGCCTCGGAGTGCCCGAGGCGGGCGTCAGGCACAGCCTGGACCTCCTCAGCGAACTCGCGCTGGTCCGGCCGTCCTACGAGCGCGAGGGCCGGCTGCGCGCGGTCTCGCCCGAGGTCGGCATGGAAGTCCTGATGGCCCGCCAGCAGGCCGAACTCGCCGCCCAGCAGCTGCGCATCGAGGCCTCCCGCGCCGCCGCCACCCAGCTCATCGCCGAGTTCGCCGACCTGACCCCCAGCGCCTCCAGCCCGGGCGTGGAGCAGCTGCTGGGCCTCGACGCGATCCGGGACCGGATCGCGTGCCTGGCCCGTGACGTCCGCACCGAGCTGATGACCTTCGCACCCGGTGGCGGCCACCGCCCCGAGAGCCTGGAAGCCTCGAAGCCCAACGACCTCGCCCTGCTGAGCCGCGGCGTACGGATGCGCTCCCTCTTCCTGGACAGCGTCCGCAACAGCCAGACCACCGTGACCTACGCGGCCTGGCTCGGCGAACTCGGCGGCGAGGTGCGGACCGCGCCGGAGCTACCCACCCGGCTGATGATCTTCGACCGGTCGACGGCCGTCATCCCGGTCAGCAGCGACGACAGCGCGGCCGGCGCGGTGGTCCTGACCGGGCAGGGCACCCTGACGGCGCTGTGCGCGCTCTTCGACACCGTGTGGACCGCCGCCCGCCCGCTGGGCACCGCGGAGACCTCGCGGGACGAGGGCGGCCTCAGCGCCCAGGAGAACACCGTCATCCGGCTCCTCGCCCAGGGCCTGACCGACGAGGCCATCGCCAAGCGCCTGGCCGTCTCCCCCCGCACCGCACGCCGGCTGGCCACCGATCTGATGGAACGCCTGAACGCCCGCAGCCGCTTCGAGTTCGGCGTACGGGCGGTCCAGCGCGGCTGGCTCCCGAGCAGCGAGTAGCCGCCGGGGCCCGAGCAACGGGCCCCGTAGCGGCATCATCCTCACGTCGATGCCTGAATAGGGAGCGGACAATGGACGATCTCACGGCGGACACCTGGGCAGACGGACTCGCACTGTACGAGGACCGCTGGACATTCGCCGCTGCGGCACCACGCGACCACGCGGAATGGTGGTTCGACGTCGCGGCGGTCATGCGCGGTGAGACCGCTGATCCGCGGGGGTGGGCTTCACTCGACCCGTACGAGGAGGAGGTCGACCGCGAGGTCGAGACGTTCGCCTGGATCGAGCCCCCCGCCAGTGCAGCGGACGTGGAGCGCTTCCATTCCTACGTCGAAGAACTCCCCCGCTCCTCGGTCCAGTCACTCGTGGTCCTTCTCGCGGTCGTCGGCATGAACGTGTCGAAATCCCGGGACTTCGAGGAGCGCCGGCCCGAAATGGAGCGCCGCGCCCGGGTGTTGCTGTCACGCTTCCCCGATGGCACCCGCTTTTACTCCAACGTCGATGGGAAGGGCGAGCATCCGAACTTCTACGAACAGCCGGCCAACGGGACCAGTCCGTTCAGTCGAAGCCGTTGGGACGCAGGCCTGATCGCGGTCAACGACACCGAAGTCGCTCTGATCTGGACTTTCGAATCCTTCTGACCTTCCGGCCTGACGGGGAAGTCCTTGCTCACCCGAACCGCCACCTACGTGCTCCGCGGCGGCGCCGCCGCTTGGGGCACCCTCCTGGACGGAGTTACGGCGCGTCGGCCCTGACCCCCTCCAGGAAGGGCTCCAGCACCGCGCGCCAGGCCGTCGGCTGGTCGTAGTGGAGGTAGTGACCCGCGTCCGGGATCTCGGCGTACTGGCCGGCCGGGAGGACGCGGACCATCTCCTGGGCTTCGGCGCGGCCGAGTTCGCCGTCCAGGCCGCGGACCACGAGGGTCGGGCAGCGGACCTGTGCCAGCTCCTCCCAGTGGGCGTCGTGGACCCAGGTCTCGCGGGCCGTCAGCATCTGGCGGCGGGAGAAGAGCGGGCGCCAGCCGTCCGGGGCCTCGTGCATGACCTCGGCGAAGAAGGCACCGCGGCCGGGGTCGGGGCGCTCCACCCGGGGGTCGTCCTCGCCGAACCAGCGGCGGGCGGCGTCCTGGGTGGGGAAGGGCAGGGGCCAGCGGCGGAACCAGTCCTCCCACTCCTGCTGCGAGGCTTCGCCGAGCGCCGAGGCGCGCATGTCGCAGATGACCAGGGCTTCGACGAGGTCCGGCCGGCGGGCGGCGAGCTGCCAGGCGGTGAGGGCGCCCATGGAGTGGCCGATCAGGGTCACCGGGGCCAGCCCGAGCTGCTCGATGACGGTCTCGGCATCGGCCACGAAGGCCTCGCGGCCGAGGGCGGTCGGGATGTCCCGGTCGGCGGGCGGGCGGTCGCTCTGGCCGTGGCCGCGCTGGTCCAGGGCCACGACGCGGCGGTGCTCGCCGAGCCAGCGGGCGGTGCCCGACCAGTGGAAGGCGCGGCCCATCAAACCGTGGAGTAAGAGCACGGCGGGGCGGGAGTCCGGCCCGGGGGCCGCTTCGCCGGCTCCGGGGCCGGTGGCCGCCCCGGCTGCCGGTTCGCCGAACTCCCAGGCGGCCAGACGCACGCCGTCGGCCGCCGTCACATCGATGCGCTGTACCACCGAGGATGCACCCCCTTCGCTCCCGGCCAGACTATCGAACCCGTATTCGAAAACGGGTGTTCCGCCTTCAACACCGCTCTTTCGAGTGACCTTGCTCAAGGATTGGCCGCCGCTGCCGATGGAGATCCTTTCAACAGGGAGGCGGGCCGCTCGGGGAAGACGGTCCGAAGGGGACGACCTTGAGAGCTCGGGGCTCCAGGTCACCAGGGGAGGAAAGGTCCCGGCGCCGCGAGGCGCCGGGACCGTCCACGTCCTGAGCCGTACGGGTGGTCTTGCGGACGGATCCGCGTCAACACGCCCGCATCGACGGATCGACGGGTCCGCATCAACGATCCCGCCTCGGCGAACCCTTGTCAGCCGAATCCGCGCGTCAGCGCTTGGCGACGAAGACGTGCGAGGCGACCTCCGCCTCCAGCTCGGCCGCCTCACCGCCGGAGCCGACGAGCACACCGCCCGGGGACTCCGTCACGCTCACCACCGAGCCGGGCTGCACGCCCGCGCGGCGCAGCGTGTACATGAGCTGCGCGTCCGTCTGGATCGGCTCCCCGATCCGCCGTACGACGACGGTCTTGCCCTCGGTGCCCGGGTCCAGCTCGGAGAGGCTGACCATGCCGTCCTCCAGGAAGGGGTCCGCCTCGGCCTTCTCGCCCAGCTCCTCCAGCCCCGGGATCGGGTTCCCGTACGGCGACTCGGTCGGGTGGCGCAGCAGCTCCAGCACCCGCCGCTCCACCGCCTCGCTCATCACGTGCTCCCAGCGACAGGCCTCGGCGTGCACCTGCTCCCACTCCAGGCCGATGACGTCGACGAGCAGGCACTCGGCGAGCCGGTGCTTGCGCATGACGCGCGTCGCCAGCCGCCGCCCCTCGTCTGTGAGCTCCAGGTGGCGGTCGCTGGCGACGGACACCAGCCCGTCCCGCTCCATGCGCGCCACCGTCTGGCTCACCGTCGGGCCGCTCTGATCGAGCCGCTCGGCGATACGGGCGCGCATGGGGACCACACCTTCCTCTTCCAGCTCGAGGATGGTGCGGAGATACATCTCCGTGGTATCGATCAGTCCGGACATTCGTGCCCCTCGGATTGCGTGCGCTGGCCCTGCCCCCAATTCTGACGCATCGGGCCGACAACCGTCCCGTGCCGTGGGTCAAGGCCCGTCCCGGACATCTCCCGGCCGGGATTGACGTTCGTATTGACACGCGCTTGGTCCAGACCGCACGGTGAGCGGCGGACACGGACGCACCCCACCTCTGGAAGGGCCATCGGCGTATGAGCGAGAGCAAGCTGGCCGGTCAGTTCTTCGATGCGGCCATCGGCCTGCTGGAGCGGGTGCGCGACGAGGAGGCCGGGCGGATCGCCGAGGCCGGCTCCCTCATCGCCGACGCCGTGGCGGCCGGGAACCGGCTCTTCGCCTTCGGCGCCGGGCACTCCTCGCTGCCCGCGCAGGACGTGGTCTACCGGGCCGGCGGGCTCGCCCTGATGAACTTCCTCGCCGTTCCGGGCACGGCCGGCGTCGACGTCATGCCCGCGACGCTGGGCAGCGCCCTGGAACGGGTCGACGGACTGGCCGGCGCCGTCCTGGACAGCAGCCCCGCCTCCGACGGCGACATCCTCGTGATCATCTCGCTGTCCGGGCGCAACGCCCTGCCGGTGGAGATGGCCATGAACGCCCGCGCGATCGGCCTCAAGGTGATCGGCGTGACCTCCGTGGCGTACGCGACGGAGACCAAGTCGCGGCACGTCTCGGGCACCTTCCTCAAGGACCACTGCGACGTGGTCCTCGACAGCAAGATCGCGGTCGGCGACGCCGAGCTCAGCCTCGACGGCATCGACGCCCCCTTCGCCCCCGCCTCCACCGTCGTGACCAGCGCGATCATGCAGGCGGTCATGGCCGCGGCGGCCGGCGGGCTGGCCGCCCGGGGCATCGAGCCCCCGCTGCTGCGCTCGGGCAACGTCGACGGCGGCCACGAGTGGAACGGCCGCGTGATGCAGGAGTACGGCGACCGGATCTTCTTCCGCCACTAGGGCCTGTCGTCAAACTCCCGTCGTCGCCCGCAGGGCGTCTCGCGGCGTCTGGTGCGTGCTCTCGGTGCGCCGGGCGGAAGCCCGCGTACCGGACGTACTTGGGCTTTCGCCCGGTGCGGCGAGAGTGCGTGCCAGGCGTCGCGAGGCAGACGGGAGTTTGACGACAGGCCCTAGCCCCCGCCCCGGCGGGGCGGACGGCGTCACCGCACCGGGGTGCTCGTCGCGAGGTCGAGGTCCGCCGCCACCCGGGCCGCGACCTCCTCCGCGTACTCCGCGTCCACCCGCTCGAACGCGGCCCGCGAGGGCCCTCGTACGAACGTCAGCGCGCCCACGGTCCTGCCCCGGCTGCGCAGCACCGTGCACAGGACGTGCGCCGCGCCCTCGGGCCACTGCCGGGCCCGCGCCCACTCGGCGTCCGCCTGCCCGCGCGGGGCGCTGGTCCGCACCGAGCCGATCCGGTCCAGCGCCTGCAGCGCCGGGTGCCCGGCCTCGTACCGTACGGGGATCGACCCGGGCCCGGGCAGCGCCGGCGGCGACACGGCCGACCGTACGAGCCTTCGCCGCTCGGGGCCGGCCGAGGGATCCAGTACGTCCAGCAGCGCGTGCTCGGCGAAGCCGGCGAGCGCGTACTCCAGGCGTACGGCGGCCGCCTCCGCCGGGTCGTCGCACTCGGCGGCGGCCCGCCCCGCGCGGTGCAGCTGGTGGGTGCGGAACCGCAGCTGCGCGGTGTCCAGCTGGGCCTGCCGGGCCTCGGTGACGTCCTGGAACAGCCAGCCCACCCCGAGCGGCACCGGCTCCTCCGCGAGCGGCGAGGCCAGCCGCAGGAACCCGCACCGCCAGCACCGCCGACGCACCCCCTCCGGCGTGCGCACCGACACCCACAGCTCGACGGGCGCGGGCGGGGCGCCCTCGGCGAGCACGTGCTGGAGCGCGCCTTCCAGCTCCTCCACGCCCTGGCTCAGCAGCTCCCCGAGGGGGCGGCCGAGCAGGCTGGTGCGATGGGATCCGAAGGCGCGGGCGGCGTGCGCGTTGACGACGGCCGGGCGCAGGTCCACATCGACGAGGACGACGCCCCACGAGGCGTCGTCCAGCAGGGCCTCGCTCAGCGCGATGGACCGTTCCAGGTCGATCTGGGCGTGCACCTCGCTGAAGGCGCAGTACACCCCGGCGGGCTTCCCGTCGGCGCCCGGCACCCCGGCGGACTGGGTCCGTACGAGGACGCGCCCGCCGTCCTTGGTCAGCAGCGCGAACTCGTGCACCTGCCGTCCGGGCACGTCCTGCGCGGCCATGAGTCTGTCCTGCACGTCCTGCGCGTCGGCGGCCCGCACCGCCCACCCCTCGAACCCCTTGCGCCCCACGGCCTCGGCCGCGGACCAGCCCAGGATCCGCTCGGCCTCGCGGTTCCAGTGGGTGATCACGCCGTCGGAGTCGAACGCGCACAAGGCGGCGTCCATCCCGTCCAGCAGCGCTGCGAGCAGATCGTCGGCGGTCTCACCACGTCCGTAGGCACTCACCTGGCACCCCCTGCAGGTGTTCGCGTGTGCGGCACGTCAGATCATTGAACGCGAACGTGACGCAGCCCACACCGCTTTCCGCGGATTGGGTGCGAGAAATCCGGTCCGGGGGCACCGGAGGGCGGGCCCGGCAGGACGCCCCGGCCGACGGTTCGGGGAAATAAACAGTTGTGGCGCGGGCGGCGTGTGCCTACGCTCGGCCGTACACGAGAAGGGAGGTGGTTCCCGAAATGTACGGAAACCGGACGCGTGAGGTGGCTGCGGGCTAAGCGCCCGTCGTCGCACGCACCCAGTGCGGTGCCCGGCGGGATCGCCAGGCGCCAAACCACAGCAGTCACCCGACCCGCGGGCTCGCCGGTACGTCCGGCCGGCCTCTCCCACTGCAGGGGAGAGACCCGAGCCCGCGGGTCGCCTGCGTTTCCGCTCCCGCTCTTGGGGGGCGGGCGGCGACCCCGAACCGAGCCGCCGAGCCGCCGAGCCGCCGAGCCGCCGAGCCGCCGCAAGCTACGGACAGAGGCGCTCGAGGCGCCACTTCTCCCCGTCCAGGACGTAGCGCAGACGGTCGTGGAGGCGGTTCTCGTGGCCCTGCCAGAACTCCACCTCGCCCGGGGTGACCCGGAAGCCGCCCCACTGCGGCGGGACCGGAACCTGTTCGCCCTCCGGATAGCGGGCGGCGAGCTCGGCGTAGCGCCGGTCCAGCTCCGCGCGCGAACCGATCACGCTGGACTGCTCGCTCGCCCACGCGCCCAGCTGCGAGCCGTGGGGGCGGGAGCGGAAGTACGCGGCCGTCTCGTCACGGCCGATACGGGCCGCCGTGCCGGTGACGACGACCTGGCGGGCGATCGGGTGCCAGGGGAAGAGCAGGGCGATGTGCGGGTTCTCTTCGAGTTCGCGGCCCTTGCGGGACACGTAGTTCGTGAAGAAGACGAAGCCGCGCTCGTCGAACTGCTTCAGCAGCACCGTGCGGGAGCTGGGGCGGCCGTCGGCGGTCGCCGTCGAGACGACCATCGCGTTCGGTTCGAAGACGTGCGCGTCGGCGGCCTGCTGGAACCACCGGGCGAACTGCCGCATCGGGTCCTCGGCGAGGGTCTCCTCGTCGACGATCTGCGAGCGGTACTGCTTGCGCATGGTGGCGGGATCAAGGTCCTGGTCGGTCACGCGGGCCATCCTGCCGCAGGAACGCCGGCGGGGGTGTGCCGTATGTCACGCTTCCGCAGTTCATCGGGAACGGACAAAATCTTGGGGCCGGTCCGAGGGTGCCCACACGGGTGACCATCGGCCGTGCCGGGCATCAACGGGGATGACCGCGCCGGACCGCGAATCACGCCGGGAGCCGCGCGTGTTCGCACTATTTGAGGAGCCGCCTGATGTCCGACTTCGTACCCGGGCTCGAAGGGGTCGTCGCGTTCGAGACGGAGATCGCCGAACCCGACAAGGAAGGCGGTGCGCTCCGTTATCGCGGGGTCGACATCGAGGACCTCGTCGGCCACGTCTCCTTCGGGAACGTGTGGGGCCTGCTGGTCGACGGTGCGTTCAACCCCGGCCTGCCGGCCGCCGAGCCGTTCCCCATCCCGGTCCACTCCGGTGACATCCGCGTCGACGTGCAGTCCGCGCTCGCCATGCTCGCCCCCGTGTGGGGCCTGAAACCGCTCCTCGACATCGACGAGCAGACCGCCCGCGACGACTTGGCGCGCGCGGCCGTGATGGCGCTGTCGTACGTCGCCCAGTCCGCCCGCGGCCAGGGCCTGCCGATGGTGCCGCAGAAGGAGATCGACAAGGCCGAGTCCGTCGTCGAGCGGTTCATGATCCGCTGGCGGGGCGAGCCGGACCCCAAGCACGTCAAGGCCGTCGACGCGTACTGGACCTCGGCCGCCGAGCACGGGATGAACGCCTCCACCTTCACCGCGCGCGTCATCGCCTCCACCGGCGCGGACGTGGCGGCGGCCCTGTCGGGCGCCGTCGGCGCGATGTCCGGGCCGCTGCACGGCGGGGCGCCGTCCCGCGTGCTCGGCATGATCGAGGAGATCGAGCGCACCGGCGACGCCGTGGCGTACGTGAAGAAGGCCCTGGACAAGGGCGAGCGGCTGATGGGCTTCGGGCACCGCGTCTACCGGGCCGAGGACCCGCGCGCCCGCGTGCTGCGGCGCACGGCCAAGGAGCTGGACGCGCCGCGCTACGAGGTCGCCGCCGCGCTGGAGAAGGCCGCGCTGGAGGAGCTGCACGCGCGGCGCCCCGACCGGGTGCTGGCCACGAACGTGGAGTTCTGGGCCGCGATCATGCTGGACTTCGCGGAGGTCCCGGCGCACATGTTCACCTCGATGTTCAGCTGCGCCCGTACCGCCGGCTGGTCGGCGCACATCCTGGAGCAGAAGCGCACGGGCCGCCTGGTGCGGCCGTCGGCCCGCTACATCGGGCCGGGGCGCCGCAACCCGCAGGAGATCGAGGGCTACGCGGACATCGCCGAGACCGCCTGAACCGGCTGATCGCGCCGCCTGGGCGCCGTATCCCCTTCCGATGTGGGGGTGCGGCGCCCTCGCGCGTTCACGGGGACAGCGTCATGTCGACGATGCGGGACCACTGGGCCACCACGCGGGCCCGGCGGGCCGTGTCGTCGGTCAGGACGTTGGCCAGGCCCAGGCCGCGGGCCATGTCCAGGAGTCCCTGCACGGTCTCCCGTACGCCGGGCACGGACTCGTCGGCGCCCAGCAGTTCGACGGCGATGCGGTGGGTCTCGCGGCCGACCCGGGTCTCCAGCTCGGAGACGCGGGGGCGCAGCTGCTCCTCGTTGGAGGCGGCGACCCAGAGCTGGAGCGCGGCCCGGAAGAGCGTGCCGGTGTACAGGTCCACCAGCGCTTCCACGACGGCGGGGCGGGCGGCCGGGCCGGCCTGGAAGAGCTCGCGCAGGGCGGTGGAGCGCTCCTCGGCGACGTACTCGACGGCGGCGGTGAAGAGGTCCTCGCGGGTGGGGAAGTGGTGCTGGGCCGCGCCCCGCGACACCCCGGCCCGCTCGGCGACCACGGCGACGGTGGAGCCGGCCCAGCCGTGTTCGGCCAGGCAGGAGACGGCTGCCTCCAGGAGGTGGCGGCGGGTGACGCGGCTGCGGGCCTGCTTGGGGTGGCGGGGGTCGGTCACAGTGCCCATGACGGCTCCCGTCGTTCGAAGCGGGCGGTGATGCCTTCGCGGGCCTCGGCGGAGGCGAAGAGTCCTGCGGACAGCTCGGTGAGGCGGGCGCCGTCGCGGGCCAGGGCCTCCCGTACGGCGGCGGAGGTCAGCGCCTTCGTCGCGGCCAGGCCCTGGGGGGAGGCGGCGCGGAGTCCGGCGAGGACGGGGGCCAGGGCCTCGTCCACGTCCTCCGCGTGCAGGGTGAGCAGGCCGATGCGGGTGGCTTCGGCGGCGTCGAAGCGCTCGGCGGTGAGGAAGTAGCGGGCGGCGGCGCGCGGGTCGAGGCGCGGCAGCAGCGGGATGGAGATCACCGCGGGGGCGAGGCCGAGATGGGTCTCGGTGAAGGCGTACGAGGACTGCGGCCCGGCGGCGGCGATGTCGCAGACGCCGAGCAGCCCGAGGCCGCCGGCCCGGACATGCCCGGTGACGCGGGCGACGACCGGCTTGGGCAGCTCGGCGATCTCGCGGAACAGGGCGACGAAGTCGGCGGGGTCGCAGGGGGACTTGAGGTCGGCCCCGGCGCAGAAGGTGCCGCCGGTGTGGGTGAGGACGACCGCCCGGACCGCCGGATCCGCGGCGGCGTCGGCGAGGGCCGCGCGGAGCTCGCCGACGAGGGCGGCGGAGAGGGCGTTGCGGTTGGCGGGGGAGTCGAGGGTGAGCCGGGCAATACCGGTCGCCTTGGCGGCGTGCACGACGGGGGGCATGTCTCCTCCGGAGGGGGTGGGTGGGTCCTCCCTGGGGAGGTTATGTGGTGTTGGCTGCCGTGCCCCGTGCCGGGGGCTCGGCGGTGTCCGTCGCGGGGCGCTGCCCCGGACCCCGCGCCTCAAACGCCGGCGGGGCTGGGTTTGGCTCCGGCCGGTCCCCTGGCGGGGGGCTCGGGGGTGTCCCTGGCGGGGGCTTCGCGGGGGCCGGTGCCGGGGCCCTGCGGGGGGCTCGGCGGTGTCCCGTGCCGGGGGCTTCGCGGGGGCCGGGGCCGGGGCCGGGGGGGGGGGGGGGGGCGGGGCCCGGGAGTTTATGGGTGGCCCAGGTGGAT
>NZ_JBHWUO010000088.1:0-20128 GCF_042736975.1 Streptomyces sp. NPDC059989 | reverse complement strand
CCCCACCGCCCGCCGCGGGGTGGTTGCGCCCCCCGAGCCCGCCCCGCCGGCGTTTGAGGCGCGGGGCCCGGGGCGGAGCCCCGATCCCTGAGCCGCACACGCCCACCCAGCCCAGCCCCACCTTCCAGCCCCCGCCGCACCTTCCAGCCCCGCCGGCGTTTGAGGCGCGGGGCCCGGGGCGGAGCCCCGATCCCTAAGCCGCACAGGCCCACCCAGCCGCACCAAAACCCAGCCCCGCCGGGGGCCCGGGGCAGAGCCCCAAAACCGACCCTCACAACCCGATCCGCAACCCCGCCTCGGTCCGATACTCCCGCTCCCGCCCGTCGGCCACGAGACTCGGCAGGAGCAGGGCCCACAACGCCCCCACCTTCCCCCGCAACTCCCCGTACGACATCCCGGTCCCCGACATGACCTCGATCCCGCACGCCGCAGCCGCGACCAGCGCCTCCGCGCTCTCCCACCGGCGGCCAGCCACCGGCAGTTCTCCCGCGTCCCGCGCCAGCCGGAGCAACGTACACACCGCCGAGATCCACGCCCCGTGGAAGTCCACGACCACCGGCCGCGCCCCGACGGGCCCCCTCGGCCCCACCCCGCCGCACTCCTTGGTGATCCGGAAGCTCGCCGGAATCGCCGGCTCCTCGTGCAGCGTCCGCGCCAGCCAGTGCGTGATGTCGATCAGCGCCTGCAACGGCGAGACCCCATCCTCACGCAGCACCCGCACCGCATCGTGCAACAGCGCGCACCCCCGCTGCTGCACGGCCTCCGCGAGCTCGTCCTTGGAGGCGAAGTGGAAGTACAGCGCCCCCTTCGTCACCCCGGCCGCGGCCGCGATCTCGCCCAGCGTCGCGTTGGCGTAGCCATTGCGGTGGAACATCTCGGCCCCGGCACAGACCAGCCGCCTCCGGGTCCGCTCCGACCTCTCCTGCACCGAGCCGTCTCCCCTCGCCGCCGACAGAGCCCAGCCCCGAGCCCTCACAACCCAGACCTCAGAACCCGGACCTCAGACCTCAAACCTCAGACCCGAGACCCGAGACCTCGCACCTCAGACCCGAACGAGCCTCTCGCCCCCGGGCTCCGCATTGGCCTCGGCCAGGCTCTCCGGCCCCGCCATCAGGATCGACCGCTGCAAGCGCCGCAGCGCCACGGACGGCTCCAGCCCCAACTCCCGCACCAGCGTCCCGCGCAGCCGCTGGTACACGTCCAGCGCCTCGCCCCGCCGCCCCGACCGGTGCAGGGCGAGCATGAACTGCCCGTGCAGGTTCTCGTGCGTCCGGTACCGCGCCGCCAGCACCGTCAGCTCGGCCAGCAGCTCCCGGTGCCGCCCCAGCCGCAGATCCGCCTCGATCCGCTGGTCCAGAGCGCACAGCCGCGTCTCCTCCAGCCGCCGGGTCTCCATGTCCAGCTGGACCCCGCCCTGTACGTCGGCGAAGGCCGGCCCGGACCACAGGGCCAGCGCCTCCCGCAGCAGCCGCGCCGCGCCGGGGAAGTCCCCGGCGTCCATCGCGCGGTACCCGGTCCCCGCGAGCCGGTCGAACTCCCGCACGTCGAGGGTCCCGCCGCCACTGTTCAGCAGATATCCGCCGGGCAGCGTGACCAGGATGTCCTTGGCGGTCCGCACCTGCTCACCCTCACCCGCACCCCGCTCTAACGCGGTGGCGATGAGCGCACGAAGTTGCAGGACGTACGTCTGGAGCGTCGTACGCGCACTGCGCGGCGGCTCACCCGCCCACAGCTCCTCTATCAGGGCCGATACGGGTACCACCTGATCGGCATGGAGGGCCAGGAGCGCCAGGACCTGCCGGGGCTTGGGGGCGGTCGGCGTGATGGAGATTCCGTTCTCCCGCACGGTCAACGCGCCCAGTACATCGATGTCCACGCCGTACTCCCCTGTCCTTGGATGAGTCGCACAGTCAGTAGAAAACAGGACCGACGGTTTGTCAATACCAAACCGGTCGCGCTGTTTTGGGGACCAGCGATACCCCACCACCACTCAAGAACCCACTGCGACCTGGGACTTCACGCACCTCCCGCCCCCACGAAACCGCCCCAGACGGACTCAACCGCCCCTCAACAAGGGCCACAGGAGCACGGCGCGCCCCACCGCAAAGAGACCAGTCAGTCTGATCCGAAGCCCTCGTCCGACGGCACAACGCTCCCCAGCAGCCCCGCCGACCCCTGCGGCATCAGCCGGCCCAAGGTCCCGTCGGCCGCGAGCAGCGGCAGCATCAGCGTCCAGAACCGGGTGAGGGTGTGCGGCGCGACCCACTCCCGCTCGTACGCGCCCAGGACCTCCAGCCCCACGGTCGCGGCCACCACCCCACGCGCCGCGTCCTGTGGGGAGAGCCCGTCGGCAAGGGACCCCTCGCGCGCCGCGGCCGCCACGGTCTCCTCGACCCACAGGCGCCACTGCCGGCGCAGGTCGACCCCGCCGTTCCAGGAGGCGTCCACGCACAACCCGAAGCCGGCCCGCACCACCACGTCCTGCGCGAGGAGGGCCATCAGGGCATGCGTGGAATCAACCAGCACCTGCAGAGCGCTCCCAGCCGCAGCCGCCCCGGCCCCCAGAACCGACCCCGCACCCGCACCCGCCGCCCCGACCGTGATCCCCCGCAGCTCCTGCGCCGCCCGGTCCTCGACGGCCTGCGCGAGCGCGGCCTTACTGCCGAAGTGGAAGTGCAGCCCCCCGGCGCTCACCCCGGCCCGGCGGCTGATCACCGCGATCGACGCGGTGACGAATCCCTGCTCGGCGAACACCTCCGCGGCCGCCCGAACCAGAGCTGCCCGCGTGCGAGCGGCACGCTCCTGCTTGACCATGGAGTCTCCACAAACCGCCAACGCGGTTTGCACAAGGGGGTACAAGATCTTTACAGCCACAGTCGGCGGCACCACCGGAGCCCGACTCGCGTCCCACTGGAGCCGACCGGCCCCACCACACCCGGCCGACACGGAAAACGCAGAGGACACAGAAGACGCAGAAGGAAACGGAGAAGCCCCGGATACCCCGGATACCCCGCAGACCCCTCAGGCGCCACAACCCCGCAGCCCCCCGGCCCCGCCAGGCCCCGACCGCCACCGCCGGAGCGGCCTCAGGACAACGCCGGCTCAGGCTCCTGCACCGCGCCCGGACCCGGCCCGAGCCCCATCTCCGCGGTCACCCGTTCCCCCCGGTCAGGGGCCATGTCCAGCCTGCCGAGCATCGCCGGCGTCGCGATGCTCGGGCAGATGTGCTGGTAGACGGCGGACACCCGCTGTTCTATGTCCGCGCGGTCGCTGAGGGTCTGCGAGTAGATCTGCGCGCCCGTCCAGCAGGCGGAGAGGATCCAGGCCGTCTCGGCGGGATCCACGTGCGGCAGCAGCTCGCCCTGCTCCTTCGCCTGGACCAGCAGGGTCCGGGTGAACTCGATCCAGCCCGGCACCGAGCCCCCGCCGAAGACCTCGCGCATGCCCGGCCCCAAAGAGAGCCGGGCACCCGCGCTGAGCATGGGTTCGCGCTTCATCCGGTACGCCAACACCATCGCGACGTCGACGAGTTCCTGGAGCTTGCTCTCCCGGTGCGGCACCCCGCCCTCGGCGAACTGCTCGTCGAGCACGCCCTGGGCCAGCTCCTGCTTGGAGGAGAAGTGGAAGTAGAGGGCGCCCTTGGTGACACCCGCCCGGGAGAGGATGTCCGCGATGGTGGCCGCGTCGTAGCCGCGCTCGTCGAAGACCGCCGCTGCCGCTTCCAAGATCGCGCGACGCGTACGTACCGCACGCTCCTGCCGTGCCACGGGTGCCTCCGTTGTCCGTGGGTCGTTCCGGTGGGATCCGCATGCAGGATCCCACCACCCCACTAAAACCAACCAGAAGGTCCGATTTTTTTCAAGCAGGCCAGACGCAGCGCTCCCGTGATCAATCAGTCACTCGCGGCCCGGCCCCCGAGCACCACCGGCAACTCCCGCAGCCCGTTGGAGATGAACGACTCCACCCGGGGCAGCTCCCCCGCATCCGGAGCCACCACGACCGTCTCCGGGAACCTCTCGAAGTAGCGCCGCACCGCGATCCCGCACTCCAGCCGCGCCAGGGTCGCGCCCAGGCAGTAGTGGGTCCCGAACCCGAAGGACAGGTGCTGCCCGCGCGTCTCCCGGGTGACGTCGAACCGGTCCGCGTCCGCCCCGTGCACGGCCGGGTCCCGCCCGGCCGAGCCGAAGGACACCATGATCGGGTCGCCCTGCGGGATCACCACCCCCTCGCCCATGTCGATGTCCTCCACCGCGAACCGCAGCAGCCCGTACGAGGCCGGCGACTCGATCCGCAGCGCCTCCTCGACCACGTCCTCCCAGGAGGCGAGCCCTTCCCGTACGAGCGCCAGCTGGTCGGGGTTGCGGAGCAGTTCGTGCAGCGCCGTGCAGATGAGGTTGACGGAGGTCTCGTACCCGGCGGTGAAGAGCAGGATCAGGTTGTCGACCAGCTCCTTCTCGCCGAGCTCCGCCCGCTCCTCCTCCCCGTCGGCGTCCCGGGCCGCGATCAGCACGCTGGTGATGTCGTCCCCGGGGTGCTCGCGCCGGTGGGCGACCAGGTCGGCCATCGTGACGTCCAGGTCCGCCGCGTTCTGCTGCGCGTCCTCGGCCGTGATCGTCGTGTCGAAGAATCCGTTGATGATCTTGTGCAGGGGAGCCCACGAGCGCTCCGGGATCCCGAACAGCTCGAAGACGATCCGCGTCGGCAGCTCGTGCGCGAACTGCGTCCGCAGATCCACCACCTGACCCGGCGGCAGCGCGGCCAGCCGGTCGAGCAGCTCGTCCACCACCTCCTCGATCCTCGGCCGCATGCCGGCGACGCGCCGCGCGGTGAAGGCGGTGGCGACCGGCTTGCGCAGCCTCGTGTGCTCGGCGCCGTAGGCGGTGATCATGTTCTGCACGGAGACCCAGATGGCGAGGGGCCACTCGGCGCCGACCTCCCCGCTGATCCACGCGGGCCAGTGGCGGTACGCGTCCTTCGACACCCGCGGATCCACCAGCAGCCTGCGTATGTCGGCCTGCCGGTTGACGGCCCAGACGGTCACACCGCCCGGCAGCAGGACGGGCGTCGCGGGCGCCTGTTCGCGGATGAGTGCTGCCTCGGCGTGCACGTCCGCACCGGAGACATCGATCGCAATCGGGCACTGACGGTTCATCTCAAAGCTCTCCTGGATGGACGGCGGCATGTCGGCGACAGGGAGCAGCGGAGTGTCCACGCCCTGCAGTTCAAAACCGCCCATCCGGTTCTTGTTTTACCGGCGGCGGCCCCGAGTCTGACACGACCCGCCCCGCCTGCCAATGGTTTTCGGGGCCTGGTCGACCCCGTGTCGACGACTCGAAGATCGTCCGAATTCCCCTGATTGAACGACAGGTGCCAACCCCCTGTCAGACCGGCGCATATGACCGGAAGACCGGCTCTCACTTGGGATGTAAGCCGCCGCGCCACGGCCCGTATCCGCCACCCTGATATCTGCTGGTCGGCGTCATGCGGAACGTCCGCAATCCCTGTCCCGCACCTGTCGGAGCCCGTACAGAAGCCATATCCACACCCCCTTCGTACCTTGCAAACAAAACCGGAGAGTACGTATCTTGCGTCTCGCGAGCGCACGCCATCCCATCCGTCAAACGGCTCCTTGGGAGAAGTCCATGACCATGCTGACGATCCGGAACAACGCGCCCGTCCTTCCTCTGCCGGGGGCGGAGGCCGGAGAACCATGGATGCGCTGCAACGACGCCCGCGGACTGACCACCACGGTGCCCAGGGAGTACGTCCACCGCAGCTCCCTCGCCGAGGTGTTCCTGACCGGCTGCGACCGCATCGGCGTGGACTCCTTCTCGCTCGCCGGGCAGTGGCCCCGCGCCCACACCTTCTTCACCAGCGCCGACGGCACCAGCCACGACCCGGTCCAGGCCGGCGAGACCATCCGCCAGGTGGGGCTCTACCTCTGCCACGCCGTCTACGGGGTCCCCCTCGGCCACAACGTCCTGCTCTGGAGCCTCGACTTCACCTCCCGCCCCGAGCGGCTGCGCATAGGCCGCAGCCCGAGCGACCTCGACATCACCGCCGTGTGCACGGACTTCGGCTGGAAGGGCAACCGCTTCTCCGGCTTCCTCGAAGTGGACATCCGCCGCAACGGCGAACTCGCCGGCTCCGGCACCGCCCGCTTCAGCTGCGTGGCCCCCGCCACGTACCGCCGGCTGCGCGGCGAGCGCGGCGTCATGGGCTTAACCCGTCCGCTGGCCCGCCGTACGCCCATCGCCGCCGCCTCCGCCGGCCGGCTGCTGCCCTTCGACGTGGTCCTCGCCGCCGCCGACCGGCCGGGCCGCTGGCAGCTGAGCCCCGACCTCGACCACCCGATCCTCTTCGAGCACGCCAACGACCACCACCCCGGCATGGTCCTCGTCGAGGCCGCCCGCCAGGCCGCCTGCGGACTCCACGCCCCCGGCGGCTTCACCCCCTCGGGCGTCGCCACCGAGTTCCACCACTATGCCGAACTGGACGCGCCCTGCTGGGTCGACGCCGCCCTCGTCTCCCCCGGCCACGTCGTGGTCACCGGCCACCAGGAGGGACGCACCGTCTTCCACTCCACGGTGACCGGCGCCGCCCAGGCCGCCTAGGCCGCCTCAGACCGCCGATTCCGCCCGGTACCAGTCGGCGTACCGGCCGAACGCCTCCGCGAACCGCGGCCCGGGCGAAGCCTCCAGCTGCCCCCACAACCGCCCGCTGTCGTACCAGTGGTCCACCGCGAGCAGCGAGACGCGTCGCCGCAGCACCGGATCCGGCTCCCCTGGGCCCCCCAGCAACTCCAGCGCCCCAGGCACGTCCACGTCCCCCGCCGGCAACGGCAGCCCGAGCGCCCGTACGACCGTCTCCACCATCTCCCGCGCGGTCACCGGCTCGGGGTGACCGGCATGCAGCACGCCGCCGCCCGCGCCTTCCTCCCGTACGGCCAGCTCCGCCAGCGCATCCGCCAGCGCGTCCACCGACACCAGGGACATCCGGGCCCGCCCGCCGTCCACCCAGTGCGGCAAGCGTGCGAGCAACTGCACCAGCGAGGGCACCACCCAGCGGTCGCCCCGCCCGTACACGAGATGGGGCCGCAACACCGTCCCCCCGGCCGACAGCACCAGCCGCTCCCCACCGAGCCGGGTCACACTGGTCACCGACGCCGGCTCCTCGGGCAGCTCCCCCTCCGCCGCACCCCGGTGCGCCCCGTCCCGGTACACGGCCGCCGTCCCCAACTGCACGATCCGCCGCACCCCGGCGCGCTCCGCCTCCGCGAGCAGCGCCCGCGTCCCCTCCACGTTCACGGCCCGGCACTCCTGCGGCGTCCCCCCGATCCGCGAGGCCAGATGCAGCACCGTGCCGACGCCCTCGCACAGCCCCCGCAACGATCCGGGCCGCGCCAAGTCCCCCCGTACGCCTTCCACCCCCGGCGGCACGTCGGCCCGATGGACCAGCGCCCGCACCCGCACCCCGTCCTTCACCAGCCGCTCGACGACGAGCGACCCGACGAACCCGGCAGCTCCGGTCACCAGCACGCTCTGGATCTCACTCTTCATCACGCGCCCCATTCCACCGTGTTACGGTCGCGCGGTGACGCTGGGATCAAGTAAATCTCTACTGGCGGGCAAATCAGCGCTGATAACGGGCGCGAGCGCCGGCATCGGGGCGGCCGCCGCCCGCGTGTTCTGCCGCGAGGGCGCCTCGGTGACCCTCGTGGCCCGCCGCGAGCCGCAGCTCGCCGAGCTCACCGAGGAACTGCGCGCCGCCGGCCACCGAGCCCAGTACGTGGTCGCCGACGTCTCCCGCACCGAGGACGTGGCCCGAGCGGTCGACGCGGCCGTCGCCACGTACGGCCGGCTCGACGCGGCCTTCAACAACGCGGGCATCGGCGCGACCCCCAAGCCCATGCACCTCCTCGAAGAGGAGACGTACGACAGCGTCATGGACACGAACGTCCGCGGCGTCTGGAACTGCATGCGCCACGAGATCCGCGCCATGCTGACCACCGGCGGCGGCTCGATCGTGAACAACAGCAGCACCGCCGGCCTGGTGGCCACCCCGGTGACGGCGACGTACATCGCGTCGAAGCACGCGGTCCTGGGCTTCACGAAGGCCGCCGCCTGCGAGTACGCCGCCCAGGGCATCCGCGTGAACGCCATCGCCCCCGGCGCCACCCGCAGCGAGATGATCGACGCCTGGCTCAAGGAGAACCCGGCGATGGAGGAGGTCCTCCTCCAGTCGGCCCCCCTCCCCCGCATGGCCAGCCCCGCCGAAATCGCCGAGTCGGCCGCCTGGCTGTGCAGCGACCGCGCCTCGTTCGTCCTGGGCACGACCCTCTCGGTCGACGGCGGCTGGACAACCCGTTAACGGCGTTAACGCCGCGCCCACCCCCCGGCACTGCACGCACGGCCACCATTAACGCCGTTAACGCCCGCCCGACAACCACCCCTCGACCGTTAACGCCGTTAAGGGACACCCAGCCGCCCGAGGCTCCACCGGACCCACCGTTAACGCCGTTAACGCTCCCCCACCGCCAGGCCGTCCCTGCCTGGGCACCCCGCCGGACCCCCAACGGCATTAACGCCGTTAACGCCCACCCAGCAACCAGCCGCCCAGCCCCCCACCGTTAACGCCGTTAACGGTGCCCGGCCCCCAAGACTCCACCCAGCCCCATCGATAACGCCGTTATCGCCCGCCCGACAACCACCCCTCGACCGTTAACGCCGTTAAGAGACGTCCTGCCGCCCGAGGCTCCACCGGGCCCGCCGTTAACGCTCCCCCACCACCAGGCCGTCCGGCCGGGGTGCCCCGCCGGACCCCCAACGGCATTAACGCCGTTAACGCCCACCCAGCACCCAGCCGCCCAGCCCTCCACCGTTAACGCCGTTAACGGTGCCCGGCCCCCAAGACTCCACCCAGCCCCATCGTTAACGCCGTTAACGGTGTCCGGCGCCTGAGGCTCCGCCCAGCCCCAGCGTTAACGCCGTTAATGCCCGCCCGACAGTGACGCCCTGCCGCCCGAGGCTCCGCCGGTCCCACCGTTAACGCCGTTAACGCTCCCCACCGCCGGGGCCGTCCGGCCTGGACGCAGCGCGTCCATCCCCACCGGCATTAACGCCGTTAACGCCACGCGCCGCCCGGCCGATCACCCACCCGCGACCCTTAACGCCGTTAACGCCGTTAACGCCGTTAACGCCGTTAACGCCGTTAAGGCGCCGCCTGCCCTCCACCGCTCGACCCGCCCGACCGTTAACGGCGTTAACGCCGTTAACGCCGACCCCCTCCCCCACCCGCCCGCCGGGACACCAGCAACCCGAGCCCGTCCAGGATCCGCTCCAGCCCGAACTCCAGCGCCTGGTCCTGCCCCCCGTGCTCGGCCACCGAGGCCAACGCGGCCCCGAGCGCCGGGAACCGCTCCCCGTGCACCCGCATCACCTCCCCCAACATCGCCGCGAGCTGCGCATCCGGCCCCGCCCCCGCAGACCCGGCCGCCGCCCGCTCCTGCTCCGCGATCCCCCGTACATGCCCGGCCACGAGCACCACCGCGTCCATCGCCTCGGCCCCACTCAACCCGCACCCGTCCAGCGCCGCGAGCGCCCGCTCCATCCACCCCAGCTCCCGCGGCCCCATCACCCGCGCCCCGACCGTCGCCTCCAACAGCCACGGATGCCGCCGGAACCCCTCGTACAACTCCCGCGCCCACACCGCGAGCCCTTCCCGCCACCCACCCGCCAACTCCGCAGCCGCAGGCCCCGGCACCAAATCCGGGACCGGGACCGGCATGGCGGCCTCCACCATCAGCGCCACCAGCTCAGCCTTCCCCGGCACATACCGGTACAGCGCCATCTTCGTGACCGCCAGCTCCCCGGCCACCCGCTGCATCGACACCGCGCCCAAGCCCTCCGCATCGGCGATCCCGACCCCCGCCAGCGCGATCCCCTCCAGCGTCAACCCCCGCTTCGGCCCCCGCGCCGGCTTGCCCGGCGGCGGCCCCCACAACAACCGCACCGCCGCACTCGCACCCGCACCCGCATCCCGCTGCTCATCCACCACCGGCTCGATCCCTTGCGCTCGCCCCAAAACTGCGTCTACCGTACACACTATCGCTTCAGTGTCCACCAGACACAGTTACTCAAAGGATCCCGCCATGCCCCAGATCCGCACCGTCCTCATCTCCGGCGCCGGCATCGCCGGCCCCGCCCTGGCCCACTGGCTGGGCCGCCACCGCTTCCGCCCCACCGTCGTCGAACTCGCCCCCGCCCTCCGCCCCGGCGGCCAGGCCGTCGACTTCCGCGGCGAGACCCACCTCTCCGTCCTCGACCGCATGGGCATCCTCGACGAGCTCCGCCGCATCCAGACCGGCGGCAGCCCCATGACCTTCGTCGACGCCGAAGACAACCCGCTGCTCCACCTCCCCGCCGAGTTCGCCGGCGGCGACATCGAAGTCCTGCGCGGCGACCTCTCCCTCGTCCTCCACGAGGCCTCCCTCCCCACCACCGAGTACCTCTTCGGAGACTCGATCACCTCCCTCACCGAAACCCCCACCGGCGTGGACGTCACCTTCCACAACGCCCCGCCCCGCACCTTCGACCTCGTCATCGGCGCCGACGGCCTCCACTCCCACGTCCGCCGCCTCGCCTTCGGCCCGGAGTCCGACCACGTCACCCACCTGGGCCACTACGCCGCCACCTGGACCCTCCCCAACCACCCGGCCCTCAGCCCCCGCACCGCGGTGAGCCCCACGGGATCCACGGGATCCACGGGATCCACCGCCTACAACGCCCCCGGCCGCCTGGCCAGCGTCAGCGCCTCCCGCACCGACCCCACCCGCGCCGCCGCCTTCCTCGTCTTCGCCTCCCCCGAGCTCACGTACGACCGCCACGACCCCGAAGCCCACAAAGCGATCCTCAAGCAGGCCTTCGCAGACCTCCCCTGGAAGGTCGACCACCTCCTCGACTCCCTGGCCGACGCCGACGACCTCTACTTCGACTCCATCAGCCGCGCCGACGTCCCCACCTGGTCCACCGGCCGGATCGCCCTCGTCGGCGACGCCGCCTGCGGCGCCACCATCGGCGGCATGGGCACCGGCACCGGGATCGTGGCGGCGTACGTCCTGGCGGGCGAGCTCTCCCGCTCACCCCAGAACCACCGGGCCGCCTTCGCCCGCTACGAGTCCCTCCTGCGCCCCTACGCCCAGGGCTGCCAGAAGAGCGGCGACCGTACGGGCCCCTTCCTCGCGCCCGGCACGAAGCTCGGCCTGCGCCTGCGCAACGGCCTCCTCAGCCGGCGCCGCATCCTCGACTGGATGCTGAAGGCCGGCGAGGACGTCACCACCCTCCCCCTCCCCACCTACACACCGACCCCCGAAACCGCCGCGACGACCCCCTGAGAAGGCGGCACCCCCCGGGCCTGACCATTAACGGCGTTAACGCCGTTAACGCCAACGCCAACGCCAACGCCAACGCCACAAAAAGTACTGGGCGACTGGTTTTCTTCACCGATACCTGCCTAGATTGACCCCCGTACAAGGGCAAGGCCCGCCAGGCCGGCCCCGGACGCACGGACGCCAACACACCAGGAGACACGCACGTGGCGAGGGTCAGGCAGGAACGGGCGGAGATCACCCGACAGGCCATCCTGGACGGGGCGGCCACCGCCTTCGACCAGTCCGGCTTCGACGGCACCAGCCTCAGCGACGTCGTCAAGCACGCCGGAGTCACCAAGGGCGCCCTGTACTTCCACTTCCCGTCCAAGGAAGCCCTCGCCCGCAGCCTGATGGACGAGCAGTTCCAGGTCTCCGCGGACCTCCCCGCCGTCGAGAACCCGGGCCTCCAGACGGTCATCGACCTCACCCACCAGATGGCGTACGGACTGCGCACCAACGTCCGCGTCCGCGCCGGCATCCGCCTGGTCATCGAGTTCGGCTCCTTCACCAACCCCGACCCGGCCCCGTACAACACCTGGATCGACACCGCCCACGGCTGTCTGACTCCGGCCCAGGAACGCGGCGACGTACTGCCGTCGCTCGACGTCCACGACCTCTCGACCTTCCTCGTCGGCTCTTTCACCGGCATCCAGGTCACCTCCCACGTGCGCACGGGCCGCGAGGACCTGCACACCCGGATCGCCGACCTCTGGAACTTCCTCCTCCCGGGGATCGTGCCCGCGCCCCGCATCCCCCACTTCGACCCGACGGGCTCACCCGAGTGCCGGGCGGAGCTCGGCCCGCAGGTCCCGACCGCCGTCTGACGACGTCTTCAGGGCGGCCTCGCACACGCCGTGGTGAACCACGGGGGTGCTCGCTACGGCGGGTGCGAGGCCGCCCTGTGGCGTATCCACGGCGTATGCGGCCACTTCGTTAGCAAAACTCAAGCGTGGCACCCACGAACACCCGAGAACGTTAGTAAAGTCCCTCTCATGACTTCGCCCTCGTCTCAGAGCGACCGAGAGAAGGTCGTCTCCAAGCTCCCCCCGTGGCTGCGCCAGGAGTTGAAAATCCGCACCGCCCAACTGCGGGTGGACATCCAGGACGCCGTCCACCAGGGCATCGCGCAGTGGAGCGCCCTCGCCTCATCCCCCTCCCCCGTCGACACCTCCGGCGCCGAATCGTTCTCCACCTGGCTCCCCGCGGGCCAGTGGGAGTCCTTCCGCACCGACTCCAAGCACCGCGGCGTCTCCCTCATCCAGGGGCTCGCCCAGTCCGTACGGCTCTGGCTGGAGCTGAACCCGGCTCCCTCCGTCGTACGCCCCTCCGTGGTCCGCCGCATCATCGTGTGCAACCAGAAGGGCGGCGTCGGCAAGACCGCCATCACCGCCGGCACGGCCGAGGCACTCGCCGAGGACCCCGCGACCCTCCACCCGGTCCGCATCGCCCGCCAACTGGCCCGCCTCACCACCGAGGACGACCAGCCGGACCCGGCGGCCACCTCCCCCCTGGACCTGGAGGACCTCCCGGGCCTGGGCATGCGCGTCCTGCTCATCGACTTCGACCCCCAGGGCCACCTCACCAAGCAGCTCGGCCAGCTCCCGCTCCCCATCGGCGGCGACAGCCTCACCTGCCACATGGCGGGCGAAGCCAAGGGCCCCCTCAAGGACCTGATCGCCCCCATCGAGCACGAGCGCTTCGGGGACCGCCTCCACCTGCTCCCCGCCTGCACGGACGCCTTCCTCCTCGACGTCCGCCTCTCCACCGTCCGCGCCCGCGAGGCCGCCCTCGAACGCGCCCTGGCCCCCGTCGAGTCCGACTACGACGTCATCCTCGTCGACTGTCCCCCGAGCCTCGGCCTGAGCATGGACGCCGCCATCTACTACGGCCGCCGTCGCGACACCGAACAGCCCGGCGCCTCCGGCGCGCTGATCGTCGTACAGGCGGAGGACTCCTCTGCGGACGCCTACGACCTCCTCACCTCCCAGATCAACGACCTGCGCGACGACCTCAGCCTCGACATCGACTACCTCGGCCTGGTCGTGAACCTCTACGACGGCCGCCGCGGCTACATCGCGACCTCCTCCCTCCAGGCCTGGTTGGACATAAAGGATCCCCGCGTCGTCGCCGTCGTTCCCGACCTGAAGGAACAGCGCGAAGCGGTCCGCGTGAAGCAGCCCCTCTTCGTCTACGCCCCCAAGGGCGACCAAGCCGTCGCCCTGCGCGCCCTCGCCCGGGAGATCTCATGAGCAGCAAGGCCGACAAGCTCGGCGTCTCGGCATCCTTCGCCCGGGCCCAGCCGGCCGGCGTCAGCTCCCGCCGCGCGGCCATCGCCGAAGCGACGGGCGCCCCCACCTCCGGGGTGGTCCCCCCGTCCGAGGTTCCCATCGAGGCCCTCGCCCACAACCCCTTCAACCTCCGCGAGGACCTCACGGAGCTCGAAGAGCTGGCGGCCTCCCTCACCGCCCGGGGCCAGCTCCAACCCCTGGCGGTCGCCACCCGCATGGCCTTCATGGAGGCCCACCCGGGCGCGACCGACGGCCTGGGCCGCGCCCCGTACGTCGTCATCGACGGCAACCGGCGCCTGGCGGCGGCCCACCTGGCCGGCCTCAAATCAATCCAGATCCACGTCAACGACGCCCTGGCGGCCTCGTCCTCGGACATCCTCGAATCGGCCCTGATCGCCAACATCCACCGGGTCGACGTCGCCCCCATGGACCAGGCCCGCGCCCTCCAGGAGCTCGTCGACGTCCACGGCTCCCAGGCCCAGGTCGCCAAGCGCCTCGGCAAAACACCGGCCTGGGTCTCCCAGCGCCTGACCCTCCTCAACCTGACCCCCACCCTCCAGGACAAGGTCGAGTCGGGCGAACTCAAGGTGGAACCGGCCCGCCGCATCGGCCGCCTCCCCCAGGAGGCCCAGCAGGCCGCCGCGGAGGAAACCGTTAACGCCGTTAATCCCCCCCGCCAGCGCACCCACCCCACACCCCCCACTCCGCCGCCCCCCACCACACCCGCACCACCCCCCACCCCCACCCCCACTCCCCGAATCACCATCTCCACGATCTCCCCGGAAACGATCGCGGACGCCCTCACGGCCCACCTCACCCCGGACGACCTCAAGGCCGTCACGGAACTCCTCATGCTCCGCATCTGAGGCACCACCCACGCAGGGGGCGCTGACGGCATTAACGCCGTTAACGCCCCCACGTGTGTTTCATGTGCGTTCTACGGTGCGTTTCGCATAGGCTCCCTACGGAGGTACCGATGCCGAACACCCGAAACACCCGTAACAGCCCCTCGGAGGACTCCGAGCAGGAGGGCCTCTTCGCAGCGGTCGACGCCCTGCTCGAAGAAGTGGCCCAGGACCCGCTCCCGCACCCGGACGAGCGCAAGCGCCTCCGCGAGGCCGCCGGCCTGAGCCAGGACCAGATCGCCAAGGCCCTCAACGTCCGCCGCGAAACGGTCACCTCCTGGGAAACCGGCCGCACCTCCCCCCGCCCCCCCAAACGAGCCGCCTACGCCCGCCTCCTGGAAGGCCTCTCCGCCCTCCACCCCCTCGACCCCGCCGAATCCCCCACCCCCGTTAACGGCGTTAACGCCGTTAACGCCCCGGCACCCGAGCCGGCCCCCCACTCTCCGGAAGCCCAACCCCTCATCCCCCTTAACGCCGTTAACGCCGTTAACGCCGTTAACGCCGTTAACGCCCCCACCCCTGGCACGGAGCCCCAGTCACGGGAAGCCCACTCCCCCATTAACGGCGTTAACACCCCGGGGCCTGGAGCGGAGCCCCCGTCTCGGGAAGGGGCGGGTAGGGGAACAGCGCCGCAGGCCCCCACCAAGCCGCACCCCCACCCCCCCACCCCCCTGGAAGGGAACGGCCCCCTGGCCGTCCTGGACGGCACGGGCCAGGCCCACGCCACCGCAGGCCTCATCCTCGACCACCCCACCACCGGCGGCCTCCCCGCCCTCCTCACCTGGGCCCTCACCGAGGCGAACCTCCGCTCCCCCCGCCTCCACCGCAACGGCAAGGACGGCGACCCCCTCCTCGTCCTCACCGCCCCCGCCCTGGAAGGCCTCGGACTCCCCCTCACCCTCGAAGACCGCCGCGCCCTCCGCCTCCCCGACAACCACCCCGTCATCAAGCAGCTCACCAAGCACAAGTGGCAGCTCACCCGACGCGGCTTCGGCCCCTGGCCCCGCATCTACCGCCCCGCCACCCCCACCACGGGCCGCCAGTGCGTCCAGCTCGCGGTCCTCCCCTGGGGCGCCCTCGACCCCCGCGCCTGGGGCGAGGACACCGCCGAGCTCCCGGCCCCCGAACTCGCCGCCCTGCTCACCACCTACGCCGCCCGCGTCCTCACCCCCCGCGGCTCCACGGCCGTCACGGGCCTCGAACTCATGACGGCCCTGCGTCCCCCCACCCGCGCCGTACGCGACGAGGCGACCAACACCTGGGTATCGGCCCCGCTCCCCGGCTCCCTCACCCACCCCGTCGACCCCGCGCCCCCGGAGGCCCCCGACGAGCACCCCGTCGTCGCCGCCCTCTACCCCCGCTCCCACCAGCGCACCCCGGACCAGGTCCTCGACGAGGAGGCCTACGACTGGATCCGCGACCCACAACTCCTCACCGACGCCGAGTGCGCCCGCACCCACGCCGTCGGCATCGACGTGAACATGGCCTTCGCCGCCGCCGCGAACCGCCTCCTCGTCGGCCTGGGCCCCGCGACCCACACCGCCCGCCCCCGTTTCGACCCCAAGCTCCCCGGCTGCTGGCTGGCGGACCTCTCCTCCCTCGACGTCGAACTCGACCCCCGCCTCCCCAACCCCTTCACCCCCCACGGCAAACCCCCCACCGGCCCCGCCTGGTACGCGACCCCGACCCTCGCCTACGCCCAGGAGCTCGGCCACGACGTCCGCCCCACCGAAGCCTGGATCCGCCCGGACAACGGCCCGTACCTCGACGCCTGGTACACCCGCCTCCGCGACGCCTACATGGCCACGATGGCGGACCTCGGCGTCACCCCGTCCCTCACGGAACCGGCGTTCCTCCAGGCCATGTCGACCCACAAGGAACCCCGCCCCGGCGGCCACATCTCCACGTCCGTCCTCTCGGCGATCAAGTCCACGGTCAAGGGCGGCATCGGCAAACTCCGCGAACGCCCCCAGGGCGCCGCCTACCGCCCCGGCGAAGCCTGGCCCGCCCTCGAACGCCCCACCTGGCGCCCCGACATCCGCGCGGCCGTCATCTCCACGGCCCGCGTCAACATGCACCGCAAGATGCTCAAACTCGCCAAGACGGCCGACCTCCACCCCATCGCGGTCCTCTCCGACTGCGCGGTCTACCTCTCGGACGGCCCCAGCCCCCTCGACTTCCTCCCGCACACCCCCGAAGGAAAACCCCTCCCCGGCGGCTTCCGCCTGGGCGTCAGCCCCGGCATGGTCAAGCACGAGGGCACCCAGCCCCTCCTCTGGGCCGTCCAGATGCTCGACGAAGGACTCAACCCGGCCCGCCACATCAAGGGCCACGACGCAGCGGCAGACGGAGAATAGAAATGTCCGAAATCTCCGACAGCCTCTCCCGGGCCGACGAACAGCACTTCACCCGCCCCATCCCCAAGTCGGCGGGAGCCCAGATGCGCTTCCTCGTAAAGCAGCTCAAATCAACCAGGGCAGCAGCCACGACACTCGGCATCTCCCAGCGCACGGTCGAGCGCTACATCAAGAACCAGATCAAGCAGCCCAAACCAGACCTCGCCGCCCGCCTGGAAACCGAAGTACGCCGCCGCTGGCAGCCCCTGGTCCGCAAGCGCGCCCGCGCCAAGGCCGCCAAGACCACCGGCCTCGTCATCGAGACCCGCGCCCGCTTCGGCTTCACCGCGGCCCCCGGCACCACCGACGACGGCCGCATGCGCCGCATCACCCAGCACCTCCCCCCGGAGTACGCGGCCCGCCTCTTCGCCGCCCAGGAGGCCGGCGCCGCCGAGCCCCAACTCCAACAGATCGCCGCCGAAGCCCTCCAGGAGATCTACTTCAAGGACAACGGCGCCCGCGCCACGAGCCTCCTGGTCGAATTCACGGACATCGACTACGTCGACTTCGCGTTCTAAACAGAGGCCGCCCCTCAAGGCCCCCCACAGCCCTCCACGGCCCCTCAAAACCCAAAAGGGTCCCGGGATACCCCGGGACCCTCCAACACCCGCCACAAGCCCCACCAGGGCCCGCCAAGGAAACTCTCACCCCACGGCGTGCAACGTCCTCCGCCGCTTCGACTCCGCGGCCTTCTTCGCCGCGGCCTGCGCGGCCCGCTTCTTCCGCTGCTCGGCCAGCTGGTCCTGATACGCCGCCACCGCCTGGTGGTAGCTGGCGACATACCCCCGCGCGTCGAGCCGCTCATCGGCCGCCATGTCGTTCACGGCGGCGACAGCGTCCTCGAACGAGTTGTACCCGGCCAGCATGGGGTTGATCTGATAAACCCCGTTCCGAACCTTCCGCACCAGCTTCGCGAGCTCCAGGCTCCGCAGCGCGGCATTGACGCTGGGCCGGCTGAGCTCCAGCAGCCCCCCGACGGTGGCCTGGTCGATGAGGATGCGCCCACCCGGCTCGCTCAGCGAACGCAGCTTCAGCAGGACACGGTAGGCCGCAGGCGGCAGGTCGAGGTCGGAGAGAAGCCCGTCGGCGTTGACCGCAGCGAATCGCAAGGTGCTCACTGAGCTGTCCCTTCTTCCGTGCGCTTCGCCCGGCTCAGCCGACGCGCAGCGCGCTCTTTGGCCCGTTCGGCCCGCAGTCCCTCGATGGCCTGACGCATGTGGTCCAGCGACGGGAACCTCACCAGGTCCGGCAGGCTCGTGTCGCTGCGAATCTGCGAGATGGTGCTGTGCTGCTCCACCTTCACGAACTCACCCGTCATCTCCGTACCAGGGATGAACTCCGCCACCCGGTAACTGTAGGGCGGGTTGAACTGATACACGCCCCGCCGCACCTTGAAGACGATCCCATGAGACATGACGGTGTGCAGCGCCTCCGACGTCTTTGTCCGGCTGACGTCAAGGATGGTAGCCATCTCCTCCTGCGTAAGAGGAATCCGCCCCCCCGCTCGCTGGCACGCGATGAGCAGCAGGATCAGCCTCAACGGCAAGGCTTCCCGGAAGTACTGGGCGATAACCAGGAAGAACTCCAGGCTGTCCATCGAGAACGCATTCGGCTGATTCTGCGTCCCGTAGAACTCCAGCGGCTTCCGCTCGCCGTCCAGCGTCAGCTTCCGGCTCGGGTACCGCTTCGCCAGGCTGTCCAGGTCCTTGACCGGAGCCAGCGGCTGACTCCACGCCGAGATCGCATCATCAACGGGGAGATCAGGACGCGGCGCACCCGCGGGACTCCGCCGACGCCGTTGTGGCTCTGATGACACGAGGCTGCTCTCCACTTCGTTGATCTGCAGGGAGAGTATGTCAACAAGGGTGACACAAGTGTCACGCTCGTTGACGTTCGGCGTGTCTTGTGTCCCCCCAGGAGGGACACATCTCAGCCACCCCCTCCCCACCGTCTTCTCGCCACCCCCGCACCCAACCCCACCCCGCCCCCCAGCAGTTCACCGACACATCCCCGCTAAAACGTCAGCCCAGCCGACGTTTTAGCCCAAATACCGTCAGTACCACTGACATTTTGCAAGCGCTCTGTCCCCCTAGCAGCGACACATCGACCGAGTTATGTCCCTCCTGAGGGGACATAACTTTCCCCCCGCACCCCGCCTGACCTGCTACAACGCATCTCCGTACCTTCTATAGGCCGTCCCCTGCCGCGCTGCGCGCACTGAACGCCGTCTCCAACGCTCTCCCCATCGCACCTTCCTGACCCCCCAACACCCGCTCACCCCGCCCGAGCGCATCCCTACTGCCAAGTCACCAACCCCATGGAATCTGACTGATTTCCCATCTCTATCCACAACCAACTTTGAATCACTCCACCCCAAACACCGTTAACGGCGTTAACGCCGTTAACTCCTCTCAGCAGAGCTCTGACGAGACCTCAAAGCGGAATCATGGGTCCGACAGTTCTGGCTACTTTCTCGGTCCGCAAGCAAGCGACACGAAACAGGCCCCCACTGCTCAAAACCCACTTGCTCCCGCTCCTCGCACAACACGGAGCAACTCTCGTCCGGAGCGAAGCGAAGGACTCCCGCCCGGCCCGAAGGGCCGGCCTTGGCTCCGCGAAGCGGAGCCTCCGCTGAGCGGAGCGAGACGGAACACTCAGTTGGGCCGCGTCCACCGCTCTCGCGTCCACCGCCCCGCCCCTGATTCCGGAGCGAAGCGGAGGAACCCCGGCCCGCAGGGCCGGCTCTGGGTCCGCGAAGCGGACCTCCGCCGAGCGCAGCGAGGCGGCTGAACTCCCTGTTCCGGAGCGAAGCGGAGGAACCCCGCCCCGAAGGGGCGCGCTCTAAGTGTCCGCGAAGCGGACCTCCGCCGAGCGCAGCGAGGCGAAACTCCTGGTTCCGGAGCGAAGCGGAGGAACCCCAGCCCGCAGGGCTGGCTCTGGCTCCCCGAAGCGGAGCCCCGCCGAGCGCAGCGAGGCGGCCGAACTTCCTGTTCCGGAGCGAAGCGGAGGAACCCCGGCCCGTAGGGCCGGCTCTGGGTCCGCGAAGCGGACCTCCGCCGAGCGCAGCGAGGCGGTTCCCTTCCCAGGCGCGCAGCGCCTGGGGTCCCGCTC
>NZ_JBHWUO010000087.1:0-20315 GCF_042736975.1 Streptomyces sp. NPDC059989 | reverse complement strand
GCTGGAACAGAAGCCACAACTCATCCGGCACCAGCCGCTCAACAATCCCCACCACGACCGACAGCCTACCCAACGAGCCAAATGAGATGACTTCTAAGGCACCCGCGGCGCCCCCCGGCCGACGCCAGCTCGGCACAGGCACGGACACACCCGCACCCTGACCACCCATCACCGGCAAGGCCGGCTATCAGCTTGGGGCGGCTCGGCGGTACTGCCCCCGGCAACACCGGGCATCGGGTCTCACCCACGCACGCCATATCGACGCAGGCTGAACCCGACCCGAGGCCCCACACGGCCCCCTGAGCGCCTATCAGGCGATCCCACGATCAGGGGAGCTGCGAAGTCCTGCGAGGCCGCCCACAGGGGCGCACAGCGGCTAGAACGGGGCCGCCGCGGGCTGGCGGGCAGTCTGCTGCGAGTAGACGGCCGACTCGGGGTGCTCCGCAGCCAGCTGGAAGCGGCGGCCGTCCAGCCTGGTCCCCCTGGGACGGAGTCGACCCCGAGCGATTATCGTGCCGCCTCAACAAACTGTTGACCAAGGGGGGATTGTGTCTGAGCCGTACAGGGTCAAGCCATGTGCCATATGCGGTCATCCGGTGGTGAAGGCGACACTCGTCATGCTCAAGGGAGGGCACCCGGCACACCAGGTTTGTCGCCTGCTGACCACACCGACTCGGGCCCAGAAGCCGGTAGGCAGCTTTGTACGCCCGACCCGATCTAAGGAGCTGCGGGAACGCGAGGCGAAGCAGGCGCAGGCCCAGAAGGAGGCGCAGGCCAGGAAGAAGGCCCAGGCCGAGAGGCAGGTGCAAAACATGAAGGAGGCGCAGGCCAGGAAAAGGGCGCGGGCCGAGGAGGAGGCGCGGGCCGAAAAGGAGACACAGGCCAGGGTCAAGGCCCGGGCCGAGAAGCAGGCGCAGGCAAGGAAGAAGGCAGCCAAAAAGTACGCGGAGGCCCAGAAGACGCAGGCGCAGGTGCCGGCGGTTCAGCCCAAGCGCCGTCCAAGGCGTGCTCCCACTCCCGTGAAGGCTCAGCCGTACTACGGGGTGGAGATGAAGAGGACCAGCGGCGGGTGGGTGCAGATGCATCCGGAGTCTGAGTGACCACCCACGCCAAATTGCTGCGCAGCGCTCAGAGAGGCGTAGAACAAGGCCGCGGCGGCCCACCCGGCCCGGCCCGAGGCGGGTTTCTTCCTTTGCCCCGCAGGGGCGGGCTCCGGTGAACGCGCCGAAGGCGCTCGGCAAAAAGCGGTCCGCGCAGCGGACCGAATCGCCGGTGAACGCGCCCGGGGCTCAAGTTTTGCTCTGAGATGGCGGGAAGAGGGTTGGGCGCTGTGCTGTCAGGCGACACTGCCAGCAGATGAGGTGGGGTCGAAACGGGGGCTGGTATGCGGTGGGTGTTCCGGCGGTTCGCCAGGGGCTCGGATGAGATACGGGATCTGGATGTGTACGACGTCGCGTTCCTGGCGGGCGGGGCGCGGCGGGTGGCGGAAAGTGCGATGGTCGCGCTGAACAGGCGCGGGCTGCTCGTGGTGCACGACGCGCGGGTGCGTACGGTGGACGGGGAGTTACCCGGGCATGCGGTGGAGCGTCGCGTGCTCGCGTTCTGCGGGCGCACCAGGAGCGTCGAAGCCGTACGCGCCGACCTGCAACGCTCCCTGGAAGCCTACGAGATCGGCCGCCGGCTGGCCGCCTGGGGCCTGGTGAAGGGCGCGGACCGCCGGGTGACCCGTAGCGGCAGACGACACCTGGAAGCGGCCGGGCACAACACGAGCATCCCCGAGTACGTCCTGCGCGGGGCCACCAGCCTCCTGGACGCGAAGGCGCGACGCCCGGCCGGCCACACACAGGCGGCTACGCACCGCCCCCGCCCGACCCCGCAAAGGCGCAGCGGCCACAGCAAATCCTCGCGCCTGGACGTCGACTCCGACGGCGAGTGATATCCCAGGGTGACGGCTGAGGTTGATCTCCAGCTCAGACCCGGTGCGAGGCCTCGTTGACGGTCGGCGCATGATGGCGTCATGGAGAACGTGGTCGAGAAGATCAAGGTCTGGTTCCGGTTCGTCCCTCGCAAGGGACGGTTCCCCCAGGACACCGAGGGCCTGTGAGCGACGCCCCTCGGCGATGACTGCGATCTCTCGCTTTCACGCCAGTTAGCGACCTGGGTATCTCTCACTCAACGACGGCGGATAGACCTCGATCTCTCACATCCATGACAGTGGATGGTCCTGAACGGGATCGTGTGGAAGTTCCGCACCGGTGTCCCCTGGCGGGACGTGCCCGAGCGATACGGTCCGTGGACCAGCCTCCACACCCGTTTTCCGCCGCTGGGCGGCGGACGGCACGTACGACCGGATGCTGCGGGCCGCCGAGGCGAAGGCGGACGCGGCCGGCGACACCGACTGGCTGGTGTCGATCGATTCAACAATCGTCCGCGCCTACCAGCACGCGGCCGGGGCCCGAAAAGGGGGCACCAAAGCCCGGCCCTCGGACGGTCCCGAGGCGGACTGACCAACAAGATCCACCTCGCCTGCGACGCGATCGGCCGCCCGCTCGCGTTCGTCCTGACCGGCGGGAACACCAACGACTGCACCCAGTTCACCGCGCTGATGAACGCCATCCGGATACCCAGGACCGGACCGGACCGGACCGGACCGGACCGGGCCGGCCCCGCACCAGGCCCGATCACGTCATCGGCGACAGGGGCTACAGCTCGAAGGCGATCCACACCTGGCTCCGCCGCCACGGCATCCCGCACACCATTCCCGAGCGGGCCGACCAGGTCCGCAACAGGGCCCGCAAGGGCAGCCTCGGCGGCCGCCCTCCGGCCTTCGACAAGGAGATCTACAAGCACCGCAACGTCGTGGAACGGTGCTTCAACCGCCTCAAGCAGTGGCGAGGCATCGCCACCCGCTACGACAGGACCGCCCAGTCCTACAAGGCGACCGTCACCCTCGCATCACTCTTGATGTGGCCCGAGTGGGCCTGACACCTTGACTCTGTCACCGGACACATCAGCGAAACTGTTACATGGGCAAGGACAGCAGGCGGACGGAACCCGATGGCCACCTCGCGTCATTGTGCAGCGGGATGACCATCGTGCGCAGCGGCATCACGACCAGCCGTGACTCGGGCTGTTCAACGACGACGTCGCCGTCGAGGCCGTGCCAGCCAAGACGGCGGTACAGCGCTTCCAGAGGCGGCCGGCAGAACAGTAGAGCGTGGCGTGGGCCCATCGTGCAGGCATGTTCCAAAGCCGCAGAGACGACTTGACGGGCGAGGCCGCAACCGCGGACATCAGCGGCCACGGCCACTCCGCCGACACCCACGACCTCGGTCGGCGTGTCGTCGATCATGAGAGCGAGGCGGACCAGACCTGCGTGCGCGACAAGGCGTGCGCCGCGCCGGATACCGAAGTGTTCGTCCTTGCCTCGCCACGTAAGGCCGGTCTCCATGACTCCGAACGGGTCATCGGCATTGCCCAGGATTTCGTCCTGCTCGGCTCGGGTGTAGCGCTCCAGGCGTAACACGGTGAACGAAGCAGAGCTCGTGTTCTTGTTCATCCCCACATCGTGATCCATGCGACTACGGGCTGGCCATTCGGGTCATCGCTCAAACGCAGAGCTCCCATCCTGCGCGTACTGGGCCGCGTACGGGGCGGACACAGTCGGCGTGATGACCAGGTGGCGCTTGCGCTTGGGCATGCAGAAGGTGGGGTGCAAGTTGGTCCACAGCGACATCTTGAGGATGCCCGCCTTGATCCGTGCGGCCTTCCGGCCACCCATGTGCTTCGGCTTTGGCTGTCCTTCGTGGTCGACCATCTGCAGGATCCCGTCCTGACGTCCGAGGCTGATGTGGTTGCCCGGGTAGTCCAGCTTGACGTGTCCGATCTTGCTGCCGGTCAGGCGTCCCACGATGGCCTTCATGGCCTGCATGCCGGTGTAGCCGGCCGTGGCGCAGGACATGGGCAGCGGCCGGCCGTTGTCGCCGATGGCGTAGACGCTGTCGCCGGCGGCGTAGATGTTCGGGTGCGAGAGCGAGCGCATGGTGCGGTCGACGACGATCCGGCCGTTCTCGGTGACCTCCAACCCCGCGGCGGCAGCGATCGGGTTGACCGCGAACCCTGCCGTCCACACCGTGGCGTCGGACGCCAGGGCGGTGCCGTCGGCGCACAGGACCCGTGTGGCTTCGACGGATTCGACACTGGTGTGCTCCAGGACGGTACTGCCCAGCCGGTCGCAGGCCAGACGCAGGTGGCCGCGGGCTCCGGTGGAGAGCTGGGCGCCCAACTCTCCGCGGGCGACCAGCGTCACCGACAGGCCGGGACGGGATTCGGCGATCTCGGTTGCGGTCTCGATGCCGGTCAACCCGTCACCAACGACCCGCACGCTCCCGCCGTCCCGCAGTCCGTCCAGACGCTCGCGCAGGCACAGCGCCGAGGGCCGGGCGGCGACATCGAAGGCGTGCTCGGCCACACCGGGGACGCTCCGGTCGTCACCGTGGCTGCCGAGCGCGTAGAGAAGCGTGTCGTAGCCGAGCTCCTCGGCGCCGTCGGCGCCGGCCACGACGACGACCTGGCGCTCGGGGTCGACAGCGGTGACACGGGCCAGGCACAGCTGGATCCCCGTGCCCGCGAAGATGTCGGCGAGCTTCTGGGTTTCGATCTCCTGGCCAGCCGCGACTTGGTGGAGCCGCAGCCGCTCGACGAAATAGGGCACGGCGTTAACCACGGTGATCTCGGCGTCGGCCGGGGACAGCCGGCGGGCCAAGTTCCCCGCCACGTAGGTCCCGGCATAGCCGGCACCGAGGACGACGATGCGGTGCTTCATGTGATGCTCCTGTCGGTTCGATCCGCTGGGCTCTCGATGACTTGAGCGGGACAGCGACCCGATTCCTGACAGGAACCAAATATGACGTGAGTCACAGGTCGGTAAAGGTGTCGGTGTCGGTGTCGCCTCGCCAACGCCACCACGGCCGCCACCGTGACGGCGTGCGCCTGGCCCGGCCATACGCAGGAGCCGACGGTCAGAGCCACGGCCGCGCAAGGAGCGGTCTTGCCGACCACGAGCGCCCATCCGACGAGGTATCCCCAGAACTCGCCCAGACGCTCCCACCCGGCGTTACTCTCCGCTTGCCATTGAGAGCCTGCCAGCCCGTCACCCAGACCAGCGATGGCGCTACACCTGTTGCACTCGCTACGGTGGATGAAACTGACGCTGAGCTGCACAAACCGCTTACAGGCCTCGTGCGCCACAGAGTCACCCCCGGAGAACTCGGGGTGCATGAGCCTCAGCCTGAACAGGACTTCCTTCGCCGCGTCGCGGTCGATCAGGTCGGCCGGGGTGACCATCACGAACAGCGGCAAGCCTTTGGTATCCACGACGAGGTGCCGCTTGCGACCATCGATCTTCCTCGCCGCGTCGTAGCCGCGCGAGTCCTTGCCGACGGTCTCGGCGGCCTTGACGGACTGGGAGTCGATGATGGTGGCGGCCGCCCCAGGTGAGCGGCCCATGTCTCGGCGGACGCGTTTGCGGAGCTGGTCTCGGATCTGCCCGATCACCCCGGCGGCGGCCCAGCGGGCCATGGCGTTGTAGCAGGTTCCCCAGGGAGGCCGGGTATCTTCTCCTGTTCGGCCGGCGCCACACGTGCCAGGACACCCCGGCCCCCCCGTTCGTCCATGGCCGCGATCCTAAGCACGCGCGCCGCCCGAACCCGAACACGACCCCACCGGGTTCCACCGCCATCGCGCCGACCGCCCGCTCCGCTACTGCGCGTTGCGGAAGTCGTAGTAGTCCTTGCCCGCGACGAGGACCGAGGTGAAGGAGACGGGCAGGCCGTGCGGGCCGCGGGGGACTTCCTGGGAGGTCTGGCGGGTGAAGCCCAGGGAGACGCCCGGGACCACAATGTTCTCCGGGTCCTCGGCGTCCACGGCGCAGCCGCGCTCGGTCAGCTCCGCGAGGATCGTTTCGGCGGGGTCCCTGAAGACGTCGTGCCCGTCCAGGAGGACGCGCGTGGTGCTCCGGCGGCCCTCGCCGGGCCACCACAGTTCCACGGCCGTCACATGGTCATCCGCATCGAGGAAGACTGTGTAGCCGACCCCGTCGACGTCGCCCATCAGCCGGCGCGCGCGCCGGGAGGTGGGGCCGACGACCCGGGGCTCGCCCCAGGGCTGCAGCGCGGCCAGGGCCTCTTCGTACGTATTACCGAGGTGCACGGGCCCGGCGGCGGTCGGCGGTGTCAGGAGCAGATCCATATTGCTTCTCCGGTTGTCTACTTGAGCACTTCGTAGCCTATTGTCCAGTCCCGCTTCTCGAGCATCTTCTGGAACTTCTTGTTCACCTTGAGGCTCTCGACCATGTCCGCGATGTGCGTGTCGTACTTGTCGCCGTACAACTCCCGGATCTCGTCGATGTCCATCTTCATCGCGAGGTCCCACCGGCCGGCGTCGATCAGCGCACGCTGGTCGGCCCTCCACTTGATGGACTCCGCACTCGATCCGGTGCTCGTCACCCCGCGGTGGTCGTCGTACTCCATCCGGATCGCCGGGCCCATGCCGGCGCCGCCGCCGTCCTTGTTGGTCTTGAAGCCGGGCTCGTCCAGGTGCGCGTACGCGTTCTTCGCCGGGATGTGGTTGACCTCCATATTGGTCTCCGTGCGCCGCGTACCGTCCGCGTTCTTGAGGTTCGCCGGGCTGAGGCCGCTGTACCAGCCGCCGTGCTCCGTGCAGCCCTTGGCGATGAGGCCCTCGGGGTCCGACCAGCGGTAGGGATTGAGCACGAACGCGACGGGGTTCGCGGCCGCGCCCAGGCCCAGCGGGTCGGGACTGGCGTAGCGGGCCGTCTGCGGGTCGTAGTGCCGGTGGAGGTTGTAGTAGAGGCCCGTTTCGGCGTCGTCGTACTGTCCTGGCATACGCAGCGGCGTGTAGGCGGCCGCGTTGCGGTTCCAGGTCGTCGCGCCCCACACGGTGGACCGGGCGTGCCAGGCAATCCTGCCGTCCTCGTCCACCAGCTCGCTCGGCGCGCCCGCCAGGTCGGTGATAATCGCGAAGAACCTGGCGTCGAGGTCCTGATCGGCCGCCCCCTCCACGGGCGGCGCGCTCTCCGGCGCGCGCAGTTGCCGTTCCCACTGCGCCAGCGGGCGGTATCCGTCGCACTCCCAGGTGGTGACCGTTGAGTGCGCGGTGTCGACCTGCTCGGCGAGACGGGTGCCGTCCCAGGCGAAGTACACCGAGTGCACGGCGGTGCGGTCGTCCTGCGCCATGCGGTGCTTGGCGGTCCGGCGGCCCAGCGGGTCGTAGTCGTATCGCCACAGGACCCCGTCCGGCGTCCGGCAGGAGGTCATGCGGTTCTCCGCGTCTCAGGTGTACCGCCACGCCTCCTTACGGCCCGACAGGGTCGTGCGGTACCGCGCCACGGTGCGCCCCGCCGCGTCGTACTCGCAGCGGATGCCCCCCGCGCCGATCAGCCGCGTCCCCCGGTACGTGCGCTCGCCGCGCCCCTCGGCGCGGTGCGCGCGGTCCGGCCAGTCGGCCGCGGTCTGGTTGCCGGCCAGGTCGTACGCGTAGGACTCCTGCCAGTCCGCCGCGGTGACCCTGAGCGGGCGGCCGACCGGGTCCATCTCGAAGTCGACGGTCGCACCGCCGAGTTCGTCGGTGAGCCGGTCCAGGTGGCCGTCCGCGCGGTAGCCGTAGGAGTGGGACCGCAGCGTCCGGTCGCCCGCGGTCACCTTGCGGGTGGCGAGCCGGCCCGCGGTGTCCCAGGTGGAACCGATGACCAGCGGCATCCGAGCGGCGGCGCCCAGGGCCTCGCGCACGGCCTCTCGTCCGCGGGGCCCGTCCGCGCTGCCGAGCACCGGTAGTCCGCCGAGCGCAGGGGGCTGTTCCCGCCGCAGCGCGGCGGCGGCCTGCGGACGGTCGAGATCGACGGCACAGGCCGCGTCCAGCGCGGCGGCGAGCCGCGACTTCCCGCGCCCAGCCGACCCCAGGCGTCCGGCGGTCACTCAGATTGCTTGCAGGGCAGGAGGGTTGAGACTGTCGTGAGACTGCGGCGGCCCGTCCGGTCGGTAGCGTCATGCCCGCCGGATCCGGACGGGGAGCACCCCTTCCGGACGGTATCTGTCAGGTACACCTCACTCACGTCCGTCACTGGAAGGACCGACAATGAAGTTGGCCCGCACATTCGCAGCGGCCCTCATGGCCGTGATCGCGGCCTTGTTCGTGATGCCCTCCGGCGCCACAGCCGCCACAGCCGCGACCTTCGCCACCGTGCCCACCACGGACAAGTACTTCACCGGCGACGGCTGGGGCCCGTACAACCTCGTCCAGGAGATAGCCATCAACTCGGCCTACGCGCGGGCCGCGGCGGAAGGGTACCCATCCTCTCTCTGCCGCATCGCCGAGGGGCCCACGCCGCCCGCCTGGCAGGGCGGTGACACGTACCAGTCCCTCGTGAAGATCCACTGCTTCCCGCCGCCGCCGGCGGGCTCCGGCCCGATCGTCGCCGTGCCCAACGGCAAGTGCGTGGACGTCAAGGACGGCAGCACCCAAGACGGCGCCATCGTCCAGCTCTACAACTGCCACGGCGGCAACAACCAGATGTGGGTCCTGGAGCCCGACAAGACCATCCGCTCCATGGGCCACTGCCTGGACGTCCAGTACGCCAAGACGGACAACGGCTCGCGCCTCGGCCTGAACTCCTGCCACGGCGCCGCCAACCAGCAGTTCGAGCTGCTGGCCGGCGGCAAGCTGCGCAGCGTCCACTCCGGCAAGTGCGTGGACGTGCTCAGCACCCTCTTCGGCACCCGCCTCGTCATCTGGGACTGCTCCGACGCCCGTCCGTACCAGAACTGGCGCGGCTCGGCCCTCGGCCTCTGAACCCCCGGACGCCAGTGAGCACGGCCCCCGGCCCCCACCGGGGGCCGTGCCTCTGCGCCAGCGGCCCGCCAGAAAACCGCGGTGCGCTCGTGTACCCGTTCGTCACGCCCGCTACCCGGGCCCCCGCCCGGTCTCTGGTCGTGGCACCCTGGGGGCCAGGTGCAGGTACACAGACGCCCTGCTTTACCGCGTCGGCACCCGGCAAGGCCACACGGACGGCGACTACATCGCGATCACCTCATGGCTTCGCACGACACGTGCGAAGGCCGCCCATAAGGGCGAGCAGGGCACAGGCGGGCAGTGAAGCAGCAGGCGCAGCACTCTTCGTCGATCAGGGCAACGATCTTGTTTCGAGGTCGGCGATGCAACCCCGGAGGCAGGCGATGCCGCTGTCGTCGAGCCCGCCGTTCAGCTCCCTGTGCACGAGGTCGGCGACGTCGGCGTCCAGGAGGACCAGATCCACGCCGTCGAAGTCCACACCGCGGAAGCCCTCGGGGGACAGTGACTGCGGTGGTCCTCCCACAGCCGGGCGAAACCGCCGTCGGGCTGTGCTCCGGCCGCCGCAAGGCTGTCGGTGCCAGCGTCATCGCATTTGCTCGGGACGGTTGGCGTCCCGCTGCCGCATGTGCCACCGGCCCGGTCCGACCTACAGCGGCGGCCGGCCGGTCCTGCGACCGCTCTGCGTCGATGGCGTTGCCTCACAGACCGGAACGCCGATCGTCCCGGTCGGCCGCCCACCCCAGCAGTACTCGCCCACGGGCTCCCGGGAGGTCGTCCGCGTCCGGCGGTGTTCCGAGCCGCCGAGCTGGTCCTCCACCTCGTACGTGCTGTCATCCCCGCTCTGCAAGCGCCCGGACGATCTGGGCTGGCGCACCTGCGGCAAGGCGCACCTGGGCATCTGGGGCTTGCAACGGGTTCGCCAACCAGCAGTGGGATCCTGCCCGTCTGACGGGACGGACAGGTGTCCGCGGCCCGCAGGAGGGGTGGCGGACACCTGTCGATGTCAGCTTGTCACCGGCCTGCACCTGGCGAGGACGACGGTGGCGAGCAGGGCGAGGCCCTGGTTGAGTCTGCGGAAGTACGTGGCCCGGCTCAGGTGCAGCCGGTTCGCGATGAACTCGTGCCCGCCGCACCGCTCCACGTAGTACTGCGACAGGATGCGCCCGGCTTCCGCCTCCGTCGCGACCGTGCTGTTCAGCAGGTGCTGCACGCCGGATTCGAGGAGTTCGCGCAGTGCGGCCGGGTCGCCGGCCACGGGCAGCAGCGGGCTGCGGGCGAGCAGCTGCGGGCGGTGCAGGGCGTCCAGCGCCTCACGGATGCGGCGGCTGAGCCAGGCCGCGTCGTCGGGCAGCACCGGGGCCGGAGACGGAAGTCTGAGCCGCTCCAGCCAGGGCGGCACCCCGCCTTCGCCGGCGAAGTCCTGTGAGTACACCCGGCAGGCGGAGCCCCCGCCGTACACGTCGTGGCGGAGCTGCCCGTGTGCGCGGACCCCGACGTGCTCGTAGAGCGCCTGGTACTCGGGGGAGGGCGTCGAGGTGACCAGCCGGCCCCGGCCGACGGCGGTGGACAGCAAGTGCCGGAAGAGCGCCGACCGGGCCGCCTCCTGCCGCTCCTCGTACACCGCGAGTCCGATGAAGAGCCCGCCGCCGGACGCGGCGTCCGCGTGCTGCTGGAGCAGCGGTTCGAGGACCGCCACGGTCGCGTCGTGGAGCGGCGCGGTGCTGCTGAGTCCGACCGGTCGGTCCTCCCGGTCACACACGACGTACACGCCTTCGGGCACGGCGTGCAACAGCGACCCGAGCAGCCGCTCGGAGCGCCGGACGTCCATGCCGCCGCGCTCCGCCCACACGCGGACCAGCCGGCCGACGTCGGACGCGTCGTCGGCGCGGGCCGGACGGACGTGCACGGGCGTCGTCACCGGGCTGAACAACCGCCGCACCGGACCGTCCAACGACGCGAACAGCGATCCGGCCATCCGATCGCCTCTTGCGGCGCCACTGTGCTCGGCGGGTATCAGCCTCGTGTGGTGCGCGGCGGCCAGCGTCCGCGCCGAGCGGTAGGCCACGGGCGTGCGCCAGCGCAGGGCCTGGTCGAAGACGGTGCGAAATGGTTCGGCCACGGCCAGTCCGAGCGCGTCCGGGACGACCACGCTGCATGCGCGAAGGCGGTCGAACACCGCTCCGTCCTGACCGAGTTGGGTGAGCAGCTCTGCGTCGCACTGCCCCACGGCAGCGACCAGCAGCAGCGCCCGCTCGATCCCGGCCACCTCGTCCCCGAGCCGCTCGCACACCTCGCGCGCCGCGGCGTCGGCTGCGGCGTCGAGCGCGCCTGGCACGCTGCCCGGCGCAGCGTGCAGGGCTCGGCAGAGAGCCGAGGCGAGCAGTACGTTGCCGCCCGCGAGCCGCAGCACGCCGTCACGCAGGTGCGGATGGGTGACCCCGAGCCCGTCGGCCAAGAGGCCGATCTCCTCATCCGGCCACGGCCCGGCTTCGACACCGATCACCTCGACCCCCGGACGCCACGCACGGTACGACGGCAGCGGACGACGGCTGGCCACGACAACCGGGCCTCCGGCCGGGAGCGCGAGCCGTTCCAGGTCGTCCTCGTTGCAGATGCCGTCCACCACGGGCACAGCAGTGGCGAGTTCGGCCAGGATCGCCGACTTCCCGCTGCCGACAGGACCCGTCAGGTTGATCACTACGGGTCTGGTCGCCGCGTCAAGTAACGCTTCCATCGCGGCCGTTCGGCCTGTGGTCTTCGTGGTCACGCGATGGCCTGCCCAAAGAACGCCTGTCTGCACCGGTCAGATCGGGACGGGATGCGCACTGTGCGGTGATCCTCCTCTGTCGCGGATCGGCCCCGGCCGACCGACGCGGCCGGGCATGGTCTTGGCCCTCAGATCATCGCAGTCCAGTGCGTCTTGTTCGACCTCGGACCGGTCCGAGGCTCCCGACCACATCCAAGGATTCTTCCAACGCCAACGGGCAAAGGGTCAGCGGGGTTTCCCGCCGTAGTGGACGCCGAAGCCGCTGTGAAGGCGGCCCTGCGAGCCTTCACCCGGGAGACGAGGACCACGCCTCGAACTCCTCAGAGGGCGGTTCGTGAGACTTTGAGTGTTTCTGTCGTCGCCTGATGGTGTGGGTGCGGGCGGAATCTGCTGGTCCGCGGCCGGTGGTCTGTTGGGGTGGCGGGGTGAGTGAACGGAAGCCGTACCCGAGCGACTTATCGGATGGGCAGTGGTCGTTGATCGAGCCGGTGATCACTGCGTGGAAGGACCGGCACCGCTCGGGCAGTGGCCACCAGGGCGCCTATGCGATGCGGGAGACTGTGAACGCGATCCTCTACCAGGGCCGGACCGGCTGCCAGTGGGGCTACCTCCCCCATGACCTGCCGCCGAAGAGCACAACGTACTACTACTTCGCCGCCTGGCGCGACGACGGGACTGACCAGGTCATTCATGAACTCCTGCGCTGCGAGGTCCGTGAGCGGGCCCGTCGATTAGAGGACCCGACCCTGGTAGTTCTGGACACGCAGAGTGTCCGTGCGGCTGCCGGGGTCCCCTCCTCCACGACCGGCCGGGACGCGGCAAAAGGGGTGCCGGGCCGCAAGCGGGGACTGGCCGTGGATGTGCTCGGCCTCGTCATCGCCGTCACCGTCCTCGCCGCGAGCACGCACGACAACGCCGCGGGCATCGCCCTGCCCGACCAGGTCGCCGAGAACGCCGGAGGCACCGTCGAAAAGGCGCTGGTCGACCAGGGCTTCAAGAACGCCGTAGTCGCCCACGGCTCCTCGCTCGGGATCGAGGTGGAGATCGTCGAACGCAACCCGCAGGACAAGGGGTTCGTCCCGCAGCCGAAGCGGTGGAAGGTCGAGCAGACCTTCGGGATCCTGATACTGCACGGCGCCTGGTCCGCGACTACGAGCACCGCCCGGCCTCCTCCGCCTCCCGCGTCTACTGGGCGATGACTCAGGTCATGGCCCGCCGGCTCACCGGCGTGAGCACTCCCACCTGGCGCGACCCGCAGACGGTGAGTGCGTGAACATTCAGCCACTGTTCGACGCGCTCGGCATCCAGGAGGACGCCGCCCGAGCCCTGGCCGACGACCTCCGCACCGAGATCGCCGCACTTCAGGCCCGGCTGCGGGAAGCCGAGACCCACCTCGAACACCTGGCCATCACCCGGAAGACCGTCACCGCCCTGGGCGAACGGCTCCCCGCCCACCCGGTCTCGCCCGACCTGCCCGAGCACCCGGACTACCCCCGCATCCTCGCCGTCTTCAACGAGGTCACCGGCCCTCTCCGGGCCCGCGACGTCTGTCAGGCCCTCGACCACGAACTGCTGCCGAAGAACGTCGAGGGCACCCGCGCCAAGCTGAAACGCCTGGTCAAGCTCGATGTCCTCACCGAAGTCGATGTTGGCAGCTTCGCCAGGAAGCAGTAGCCGGCCGAGGACCCGACGAGCAGCCCTGCCCCAGCCTCACCCGGAAATGGGCATCAACTCACGAACCGCCCCTCTCAGAAACTCCCTAGGAGGGACGGTTTCACGCGGTCCGGGTGCCGTCCACGGGGGGCCCCTGGATGAGCTTGCACTCCTTCTTCAGGCTGAGGACGGCGAAGACCCGGGCCATGCTCTGGTCGTGCAAAGGGTTGCCGCCGGGATCGGCTTGTGGCAGGGCGCCGAAGGCGCGGGCGTCGCTCTCCTGGATGAACCGCTGGGTGGCTACCGCCTGCAGCTCGCCGTTCGCATCGAGGGGGTAGCGCCGACGCCGGACGCTGTCGCCGACATTGCCGCCGACGGTCTCGGCGAAGCCGGGCTGCACGTCGACCACAATGTCGCCGTGCAGGATCACCCCTGTGGTGGTGGCCAGGTCGTCGAATGCGAACACCCCGCCTGCATTCACCGCGCCCCGGCGGTCCTGCAGCACGATGTCGCCCGGCTTCACTTCGTGGCCGGCGGGCTGGAAGGCGTGGTACGTGCCGTCCCTGCGGCAGCTCGCGTCGAAGGTGTTGCCCTGCTTGCAGCCGACGGTACGGCGGTGCGCCTCCTTCGCGTACTCCCAGTGCGCCCCGCGGGCCGAAAGGGCCAGCAGCGCCTGTTGCGCGCCCGTGGCATGCCCTTCAAGGTTCAGTCCGGACTCCGCCAGCCGGACTACCCGATTGACGAAACACGCGCTCCAAGGCGCTCCCGGGATGTTGGCGGGGTTGGGGTCCGGTGGGTTGCGGCTGCTGATCTGGGCCGTCCGCACGGCTTGCTCCACCAGCGCCCGGAGGTTGGCCGGCGGTGTGGGCACGCCGACGACAAGAGCGGACACGACCCGCTGTACATCCGCGGCGAGGCCGGCGGGATTGATCGTGCCGGGCAGATTGCCGTAATTGGTCGCCGGGTCAAGGGCGTTGGTCGCGATCGCAGCGAGGGTCTCGCGGGTCAGCTGCGCAACCTCCTCCAGCCAGTACAGCACCAGGTGGCCGAAGTGGGTCGCTGCCCCCTCCAGGACGAGGTTTCCGGCCACATCGATCCACGCGGCGCTCTCCGCCCGCGCCACCCGGACGATCTCGTCGCGCACCGCGGCCTCGTCCAGAGGGTGCTGGCCAAGGCCCCAGAACCCGCACTGCTCCGCTGTCCATGATGGCCGGTAATCCGCGAGCGTGACCTTCACCTGGCCCTCGGGCGTGGTGGCCTCGATCGTGCTGCCAGGGGTGCCGGAGGCGGCGTCGATGGCCTCCGCCAGCTGCGGGTCCTGGTGCGGGGCGCCGCCCTTGGTGGGGGAGTGGAGATCGTTCAGCACCTGCGCGGCATGCGCCTGCGCCTCCCCCGGTGGTACGAGCTGCCCGTCGACGGCCTTCTGGATCGATGCGAGCTTCTGGTCGGCGGTCCGGGTCGCCTGTGTCTTGCCCGCGATCTCGGCCAGCTTGAGCGCGGCAGCGTGCGCGCCGAACTGCGAGGCGAGACCCGCCGCCGCGGTGAACGCTGCCTGGGCGTTGGCCTGCGTACCGGCCAGGCCGGCCATGTCGCGGAACGAGTCGGCCTTTGTGATGGCTGCCAGCATCCCGGCCAGGCCGGCCGGTTCGGGGGCCTCCGGGGCGTTCTGCAGATTCACGATGGACTGCGGGAACGGGGTCGGTGTGGTCGGCTCCGGCGTAGTGCGACGCGATCCCATCAACTCCGGTGCCAGCGTGCCGAGGTCCAGCTCCTCCTGGGCCAGCACCCAGTCCTGGTTGCCGAAGTGCTCCTCCAGCGCGGTGCACGGGTCCATGATGGTCTGCGCGTACAGGCCGTCGGTGGGCAGGCTGATGTGCAGCGGCTGCGAGGGGGTGTACTCGTTCGCGTAGTACCGGTGCAGGTCCTTCGGGGTGGCCATGTTGCCCAGCCCGAGGAAGGAGCCGGCCGACACTCGGAACACCAGCGAGTTCCCGATGATCGCGATCGGGTCCCGCTCGACCACGGAGGCCACACTCACGGTGGGCGCGCTCGGCAGGTAGAAGCCGTCCAGCAGCATGAACAGGCGGTCCCGGTCCATGTTCCACCAGATTGCCTTGTGGTAGTGCTCCACATGCTCGTTGAGGTGCCGCACCAGCTCCTGTGCCGACCGGGCCATCTCCATCCGCTCGTCCCGGCGCTCCCAGGGGTCAGGCGGCGCCGAGACGGTTGCGCCGGCGGGCTCCACCAGGCCCGTCTCCACGTTGACCAGGTCGTCCGCGCCCTGGGTCACCGTCGCGGAGCGGTGGAAGGTGTCCGTCTGGTACTCAAAGGACAGCCGAGTGAGGTTGGCCACCGAACCGGGGGTCAGGTTGCTCGTAGCCTTCAGCCGCAGCGAGGAGAGCAGTTCGCGGGTGACCGCCTGGCCGGCCGGCACCGGGACCGAGAAGTCCACCCGTACCTGGCCGTTGAAGCTGTACCGGGTGGCCAGGGTGAAATCGGCCGGCAGTGGCTGTCCGCCCGCAGACAGCTGCAGCGAGTCCACCCAGCCGGCCGCGATCCGCGGTGCGTACTCCTGCTGAAACTGCCGGTCCCGCTGCGCCTCCACGAGCGCCTTGAGCCGGCCGTGGATGCCGAGCGCCGGGACACCGAGCCACTGCTTGAGTACCGTCCAGGCCACATCGTCGAATTCACCAGTGTCCTTGTCCTTCGGGCGCTCCACGCCCAGGGTCAGAAACAGCGAGCCGGAAACGTGCCGCACCCGGTGGTCGGAGCGGCGGCCGGGCGGGATGTCGGACTGGCTGAACCCGGTCACCACGTCGCGCAGATGCCGCAGGGCCTGCAGATAGCGCTGGTCGCGCAGTCCGCGCCGGATGGACTCCCGCCAGCGATAGGCGCGCAGCAGGGTGAACGGGCTGACCGCGAAGGGCACGAACAGGCACTCGCGCACCCCGGTGAAGGCCGTCTCCACCCGCAGGTGGCGCAGGATCTGGTAGTAGATCACGGTCAGCGAATGGCCATAGTTGTAGTTCCGGATCACCTCGGTGGTGCCAGTGACACTCTCCTCCTGGCTCACCTCCGAGACCACGGTGCTCTCCAGGCGGCGCAGCGACTCAGCGAACCGCCTGGTCGTGTCGCGCAGCCGCTGCTCCTCGCTGGCAACCGCGCGCCGACCGCCCTGCTGGGAGGAGCTGGAGGTGGCGTTGGAGTGCCCGCCGCCCCCGCCGATCAGGAACGAGCCGACGACGCCGCCGAACCCGCCGGCGACCGCCGTGGACGAAGCGCGCGACTCCCCACGCGCCCATTCGTCCAGGCTCGCGCGGACCTGGTCCTCGTAGTCCCGCTCACGGGAGACCTCGTCGGCGACTTCGTCCACCAGTTGGGTGACCTCGCGCCGCTCGGCTCGCTCGCGACGCTTCCAAAGGATCTTCTGGATTCGCTTGGCCTGCCGTGGTGCGAGGGTGAGGGTGCTGGCCACGGTGCCGAGCGAGTACCCGTTGGAGCGCCAGCGCAGCGAATACTCCAGGATGTGGCCGCGGGCCACGGTCGCGGCCTGGTACCGGAAGGCATCGCCCTCCCACTGCACTGGGTGCGGCCCGTCCAGCTGGCCCCGGCCGCGGTCGAGGCGCGAGAGTACGTCCAGGTACGTCTTCGGGAGGGTGTGGCGGACCACCGAGGTGCCGAGGTCCGCGAGGGCACGGGCCAGGCTGCGCGGGCCCTCAATGCCGTCCAGGCGCAGGGCGCGGCGCAGCCGGGAGCCGCGGCGGGAGTCCCTGATCTCAGGGTCGAGGACCAGGAAGCCGCTGCCGTGGATCGTAGGGTCCGGGCCGATGCCGGGCTGCTCGGCCCGCAGTACGACGTGGAACCGGCGCTCGCCGAGCACCCGTTCCGGGTTCTCGAAGGGCTTGCAGAACTGCCCGGGGTCTTCGGAGTAGATCTCGGGGTTGTCTGCGAGTTCGGCCTCGGTGACGTCCTTGGGGGTGGACGGTCCGGGGCACGGCGCTCCCGGCTCGGGCGGCACGGTGTCCGCGGGCTGCGCGAAGGGCGGCAGGGCGATGGCGATCCGGCGGGCCGTCTGCTGCCCCAGATCGTCCGGTACGAGGCCCAGCGCGGACCGGCTTCCGGACATCCACCACACCCAGGCGTCACCGGAGCCAAGCGGGAACTCCGCCGCGAACTCGCCGTCGACCCCGAGGTGGCTCGCGCGCCAGGACAACTTGCCGTACCCCGCCCAGGAGGGGTCGGCCAGTTCGACGGCCGCGGCCGCGGTGAGCGGGTTCTGGCTGCCGAACAGCTTGTCCAGTCCGGCCTCCTGCCAATCGGCGGCCATCGTGAGCGGAGCGACCTCCAGCCGCGCACGGCCGAAGTCGACGGGCGTATCACCCACCAGCACCAGTCGGCCCTGCCGGCCGACCATCGTCACCAGGCCGGGTGGCAGAGGTTCGGGTGCCGCCAGCAAGGACACGTCCGAGGCCGATAGCTCCATCAGCACCTGACCGCCGGCGGCTGGCACGGTGGCGCGCTTGATCAGCCGGGGCAGCCCTGCACCGCCGAGGAAGAGCGCATCGATGGTGCTGCCTTCGACGGCCGCGGGGAGCTCCGCCGAGCCCTCCAGGGAGGCGCTCAGGGCCGCCCGTACGGTGTCCTGGGCGGTCGACGGCAGCCCTTCTGCCTGCTTGAACGCCCGGAGATACGAAATCTCCACGGTCTGCTGCCGCTGCTGGGCGGCGGCCTGCGGGCGGATGACGAGGACCACGTCGGCCATGTCTTCACCTCCAGTGACCCCCAGCCCGGCCGGACTCTCACAGTGCTTCGCACACCGAGTATTCAGCGGGCGGACCGGCGATGCCGCGTCGCGTACGACCGGGCGAGTGAGGGGCTGACTCGCCCGAAACCGGGCAGAAGGGCCGTGTCCTGGGGTGTGGACCTGGAGGTCATGACGGATGCCGTGCTGGTGGGAGACCTCGCGCCGCCAGCGTACTGATCCTCGCCAGAGGCCTGAGCGTGGCCGTCGGAGCTGGAACGCCTGGTCAAGCTCGACATCCTCACCGAGCTCGACATCGGTAGCTTCGCGAGGCAGCAGTAACCGACCGAGGCCCCACGACCAGCAGCCTTACCCCAACCTCACTCAGAAACGGACATCGACTCACGAACTGCCCTTTCAGAGCGTTTCGGTCGGGCCTTTGGCCGTCATCGGAACGACCGTCAGATCTGAGCCCCCCGCCCTTTGGCGGCCTCGATCTGCTCACCGAGGGCGCGAATCCTGTTCGGCGGCCGAAGTGGCGACGGCGGACGTGTAACGGAGGCTGGTCCTGGCACCGAGGGGGAAGACGTGCGCGAGGTGAAGGGGGTCGGCGCCGTTGGCGAGAGCCTCTTCGAGGATGCGGTCCTGCCCGTAGCCGGTCGATGCCCGTCGGCAGCTGCTTGACCAGCTTGTCCATCCAGAACCTGCCCACCGCGGCAGTGGTTGTTGCCGTGTTCCGGCTGATCAGCAGGTGCGGATTGGTGCTGTTCGGCCAGCGGCGGCGCCGATAGGCGAAAGGGCGGGATCCCCGATCCGGCACAGCACATCCGAAGAGACCGTCCACTCCACCGGCGACGGCTCGTCGCACAGCACCTCAAGTACCGGCCCCACCACCTCGGCACCACGCTCAACCAACGCGTCCCGCACCGCCCGCGTCGCCTCCCACGAACCCGTGAGCTCCCCGACCAACCGATCTCTGTCCATGACGCGCACCATATCCAGCACCACCGACACGGCCTCCGGCCTCGTCGGCAATGCAGGATCAGGCGATATCCGCGTACCAGATCCGGCTCGGCGGGCCGACGGGATCAGAGTCCCGGAAGCGTTTGGGCATCCCCGGCCTCAGAGCGGGGCGCAGCAGCCGCCACGTCCGCTCGATCGCCTCGCCGGTGAAGCCGTCGAACTCCGGCGTGACCTGGAGCAGTACCGCGCCGTCACGCAGGGTCTCGACCCGGTGGAAGTCACCGGCCACGGCGATGCCATCACCGCCGCCGAGGTGCGCGGCGATCTCGCGCGGGATCACCATCAGCCACTCGTACCCGCGCAGCAGCCGCCGCGACTGCGGCAGTGTCATCGAGTGCAGCGGCGGGCCGACCCGTTCCTCGTGCTCGGTGCGGCCCAGCGACAGGCTGTAGCCGACCTGGGCGTAGGACGGGTCCACCTCCTGCGAGAAGTCCCGCAGCAGTTCCGTCATGCGCGCCTGGGCAGCCGGCTCGAAGCTCGCTTCGGAGGTCTCCGCGCTGAGCCTGACCCAGCCCCTGGAGCTCTCGTCCCGCGCGATGCCCATCCGCAGGAGCTTTTCACCGGGCATGCCACGGTCGTCCAGCCGGTAGACCGCGGTCTCGGCCAGCTGCACGTCCAGGGCCAGCCACTTGCGCAGCATCGGCAGGTTCTTGCGGGTCAGCACCCGGGAACGGTTGGTGACCCGCCCGGTGCTGCTGACAACGTCTGTGTTGAGGAAGCCCCAGAGTGACCCGGGCGGTCCGCACTGCACCGACTTCTTGACTGACTCCTCCACCTGCCCCGCGGAATCGAGGACCTCCCGGAAGGACTCACCCTCCAGACGCTCCGCACCCTCGACGAGCCAGCACCAGGCCAGATCCGCCAACGCCTCGGCATCGCGGTACTCCGTGTCGATCTCACATCGGATCGTGTGCATGCCAGCTCACCACGCCTTCCGAGAGAGCTGTCAGTCAAAACCGGACGTCATCCTAGGTGACGGGGTTGCAAGATGACGAAACCAGCCCTGCCTGGCCCCCACCACCGCCCTTCTACCAGCCGCGCCCGTCCGCGTCAGCGGACCGAAATTGCCGGTGAACGCGCCCGAAGGGCGCCCAGCAATTTCGCCCGCAGGGCCCGCCAGGGCCCGGAGGGGCGGCGCGGGGCACCGTGTGGCACCCTGGGCCACGCCCCAGAAAAAGCCTGAACCCGCACCAAAACACTCTGCTGCGCCCCGTCTGTCGCCTCGTCACAGCAGCGCGGGGCCGCCACCGGATCGGGTGGCGG
>NZ_JBHWUO010000086.1:0-21528 GCF_042736975.1 Streptomyces sp. NPDC059989 | reverse complement strand
GGTGGATGAGGCCCCCACGGCCGCCGCCCGTACCTGCCCCGGCGCCGACGCGCTGGAGTGCCCGATGGGCGGCGGCCGCCGCCGCGCCACCCGGTCCTCCGCCGCGGCCGCTCCGGCCGCCGCCGCGCAGCCCGCCGCCGAGGCCGAGGCGCCCGCCGCCCCGGCCCGTGCCCGCCGCGCCGGGCGTCCCGCCGTGGCCGTCTTCCAGGCCCCGGTCTTCGCCGAGCCGATGTTCCAGACCCCCGAGACCGCCGCGATGGCCGCCATGGCCGCTCGCGCCGCCGCCCCGGCCGAAGAGGTCGAGGAGGAGGAAGAGGTCGAGATCGAGGCCGAGGCCGTGCAGGCCCCCGCCCCGCAGCCGGCCGGCCGTCGCCGTCGCCGCGGCCGCGGCGCCGCCGAGGCCGCCCCCGCCGCCCCGGCCGCCGAGTCCGCGCCGGTCTCCCTCCCCGAGGTGCTCGCCGAGGAGGAGCCGGAGGCCGAGGCCGCCGAGCTGGAGGAAGAGTTCGACGAGGGTGACGAGTCGGGCGAGCGCCCCTCGCGCCGCCGCCGTCGCGGTGGCCGTCGCCGCCGCCGTGGCGAGTCCGCCGACCTCGACGAGTCCGCCGAGGAGGAGGCCGCTGCCGAGGCCGCCGAGCAGGAGGCCGAAGAGGAGGAGGACGAGGAGTCCGACGAGGCCCTCGGCTCCAGCTCCAGCCGTCGCCGCCGCCGTCGCCGCCGTCGCAGCGGTGAGCCCACCGACGTCACCGGCGAGTCCGCCGCGGGCGAGGAGGACGGCGTCCGTACCGTCGTCAAGGTCCGCGAGCCGCGTCCGGCCCGTGAGCGCACCGAGTCCACCTCCTCCGACGAGGTCCAGTCCATCAAGGGCTCGACCCGCCTGGAGGCGAAGAAGCAGCGCCGCCGCGAGGGCCGCGAGCAGGGCCGCCGCCGCGTCCCGATCATCACCGAGGCCGAGTTCCTGGCCCGCCGTGAGGCCGTCGAGCGCGTGATGGTCGTCCGCCAGTCCGGCGAGCGCACCCAGATCGGCGTCCTTGAGGACAACGTGCTCGTCGAGCACTACGTCAACAAGGAGGAAGCCACCTCGTACGTCGGCAACGTCTACCTGGGCAAGGTCCAGAACGTGCTGCCGTCGATGGAGGCCGCCTTCATCGACATCGGCAAGGGCCGCAACGCGGTCCTGTACGCCGGCGAGGTCAACTTCGAGGCGCTCGGCATGGCCAACGGGCCGCGCCGCATCGAGTCGGCCCTCAAGTCCGGCCAGTCGGTCCTGGTGCAGGTCACCAAGGACCCGATCGGCCACAAGGGCGCCCGCCTGACCAGCCAGGTCTCGCTGCCCGGCCGCTACCTGGTCTACGTGCCCGAGGGCTCGATGACCGGCATCAGCCGCAAGCTGCCCGACACCGAGCGCGCGCGCCTGAAGACCATCCTCAAGAAGATCGTCCCCGAGGACGCGGGCGTCATCGTGCGCACCGCCGCCGAGGGTGCGAGCGAGGACGAGCTGCGCCGCGACGTCGAGCGTCTGCAGGCCCAGTGGGAGGACATCCAGAAGAAGTCGAAGCAGATCTCGACCTCTTCGCCGAGCCTCCTGTACGGCGAGCCGGACATGACCGTCCGCGTCGTGCGCGACATCTTCAACGAGGACTTCTCGAAGGTCATCGTCAGCGGTGACAGCGCCTGGGAGACCATCCACGGCTACGTGAACCACGTGGCCCCGGACCTGGCCGACCGGCTGTCGCGCTGGACCTCCGAGGTCGACGTCTTCGCGACGTACCGGATCGACGAGCAGCTCGCCAAGGCGCTCGACCGCAAGGTGTGGCTGCCCTCGGGCGGCTCGCTTGTGATCGACAAGACCGAGGCGATGATCGTCATCGACGTCAACACCGGCAAGTTCACCGGTCAGGGCGGCAACCTCGAAGAGACCGTCACCAGGAACAACCTGGAGGCGGCCGAGGAGATCGTGCGCCAGCTGCGGCTGCGCGACCTCGGCGGCATCGTCGTCATCGACTTCATCGACATGGTCCTGGAGTCCAACCGCGACCTGGTGCTGCGGCGCATGCTGGAGTGCCTGGGCCGCGACCGCACCAAGCACCAGGTGGCCGAGGTCACCTCGCTGGGCCTGGTCCAGATGACCCGCAAGCGGGTGGGCCAGGGTCTGCTGGAGTCCTTCTCCGAGACCTGCGTCCACTGCAACGGCCGCGGTGTCATCGTGCACATGGAGACCCCGACCGCGATCGGCGGCAACGGCAAGCGCGCCAAGCGCCGCGCCGGCAAGGCCGAGTTCGACCAGCACGACCACGAGATCGAGACGGTCGAGGCGGAGGCCTTTGAATCCGAGGCGGAGGTGGCTGCCGAGGCCGCCGCGCCGCGGGCGCTGCCCGAGCCGGAGTTCGTCGCGGACGAGGAGCTGTACAGCAGCCCCGCCGAGGCGGAGGCCGCCGCGGGTCTGAGCGGCCGTCGCAACCGCCGCCGTGCCACCCGCAAGGCGACCGCTCCGGCGGGCGCCCCGCGCGGTACGGCCGTTCCGGCGCAGGTTCCGGCCCCCGTGGCCGAGGCCGAGCCGGTGACCGAGCCCGCCGACACGGTCCTGGAGCCGGCCCCCGTGGTCGTCTCCGAGGTCGTGGAGACGGTCGAGGCGGTGGAGGAGGCCGCGCCGAAGGGCCGTACCCGTCGCCGCGCGACCCGTAAGGCCACCGCCCCGGCGGGCGCCCCGGCCCCCGCGGCCGAGGTGGCCCCGGAGCCGGAGCCGGTCGTCGTGCCGGAGCCGGAGCCGGTCGTGGAGCCCGAGCCGGAGCCGGTCGTCGTGGCGGCCGAGCCCGAGCCCGTCGCCGAGGCCCCCGCGGCCGAGGCCGCGCCGGCCCGTCCGCGCCGTCGTGCCACCCGTAAGGCCACCGCGCCGGCCGGTTCCCCGGCAGGCGCGACCGAGGCGGCCGTCGTGGTCGTGGAGTCCCCGGCGGCCGAGCCCGAGACCGCCCCGGCCGAGCCCGAGACCCCGGCCGAGGCCGAGGAGCCGGCTCCCGCCAAGAAGGCGGTCCGCAAGACGGCCGCCAAGAAGGCGACCACCACGGCGAAGAAGGCCCCGGCCAAGAAGGCGGCGGCCGCGAAGAAGACCGTCGCCAAGAAGACGACGGCCAAGAAGACCGCGGCGAAGCGGACCACGAAGAAGACCGCGGCGGCGGAGCAGCAGACGCTGCCTTCCGTGTCGGCTCCGACCGAGGACTGACCAGCGGTTTCTGCTTGACCCGGGCCCCGCCCGGCACCCTTTCGGTGCCGGGCGGGGCCTTTTTGTCGGTGTGATCAATCCGTTAGGGATCTAGATCATGCAATGTCGGACATTGCCCTTGTTCGCCCGGCGTAATCAAGCCAAAGTGGCCGAACGCTTATTAGGCGGCTTGTCGCGGGGGGATCCATGACGAGCGGGGGATGGTCTGACGTCGCGCACTGACCCGCGCGCCGTCGCCTTGTGTCACGCGTTTCCCACGTTCCGTTCTTCCCGTTTTGGGCCGCTTTCGCGCCCTGCGGAATCGAAGGAATCGGAACAACCACGTGAGCAGAACGACCACCGCGCCGATCGGCGCGGCCAGGCGGCGGCGTGCCGCCAGAGGGATGTTGGCCCTGACGGCCACCGCCCTCGCCCTCGCCCTGACGGCGGCACCGACACCCCTCGTGGGCACGGCGGCGGCTGCCACCGGCTGCGCGGGCGCCGAATCGGACTTCAACGGCGACGGCATCCGCGACACCGCGATCGCCGACCCCGAGGCCACCGCCGACGGCGTCTCCAAGGCCGGACTCGTGCACATCGTGTACGGCGGCGGCAAGGGGGTCCTGGAGCTGACCCAGCAGAGCGCCAAGTCCGGGGGCTCCGAGGCGGGCGACCTGTTCGGCTACTCCATGGCCGTGTACGACGCCGACCTCGACGGCTGCAGCGACCTCGCCATCGGCTCCCCGAACGAGGACGTCGGCACGCTCGTGGACGCCGGCCGGGTGGTCCTGGTCTACGGCGCACCGACCGGTCTCGGCAGCGGCAAGGCGACGGTCCAGTACGTCCAGGGCACCGCTCCCGTGACCGGCCTCTCACCCGAGGCGTACGACTGGTTCGGCTACTCCCTCGCGGCCGGAAAGGCCTCGACGGGCGTGCCGTTCCTCGTCATCGGTTCCCCCGGTGAGGACGTCGGCACCGCGGTCGACGCCGGCGCCGCGATCTACCTCTCGGGAACGACGACCCTCACCTCCGGACTCCTGCACCAGGACGCCACCACGGCCGGAGCCGTCCCGGACGCCGTGGAGCCGTACGACCGCTTCGGCGCCACCCTCGCGGCCACCCCCACCCATCTCGCCATCGGCTCTCCGGGTGAGGCCCAGGGCCTCATCGCGGACGCCGGCTCGGTGACGATATTCAGCCACACCCTGGTCTCCGGCATGCCGAAGCCGCTGAGCGTGATCAACCAGGACTCGCCGAACGTGTTCGGCGCCTGCGAGACGGGCGACGGCTTCGCCACGTCCCTCGCGGCGGTGCCGCACCGTGCCGCCGGCGCCACCAGCACCACCGAGTCCCTCCTGGTGGTCGGCAGCCCCGGTGAGGACCTGAGCACGAACGTGGACGCCGGCGCCGTGCAGGTCTTCCGGCTCGACGCGGCCGGCGCCTTCACGGAGACGGCCTGGATCGACCAGAACGTCGCGAACGTCCAGAGCGCGGCCGAGGCGGGCGACCACTTCGGCCAGCGCGTCGCCGCCGCCAACACCGCGGCGAACGACGTCAGTACGCCCACCGCGACCCGTGTGGCCGTCGGCGTTCCGGGCGAGGAGGGCCCCAACGGCCTCGCCGACCGCGGCCAGGTGCAGATCCTGCCCCTGATCGGTCCCCCGGGCGACAGCGACGAACTCCTCGCGCCGGGCTACGGACTGCCGACCACCGCCGCGCCCCGCCAGTACGGCGGCATGAGCATCGCCGGCAGCTCCGCGGGCCTGTACGTCGGCCTGCCGTACGGCCCGGCCGCCGGCCGCGCCGTCCACCTCTTCCCGTGGAACGTCACCACGGCCGGGGCACCCTCACAGACCTTCAAGCCAGGCGAAGGCGGCATCCCTGCCGACGCCGCCACCTTCGGAACGGTGGTCCGCTGATGCCGAACCAGACACCCGGACTGAGTCGGGCCATCCTCCGGCGCGCCACGCTCGCGGCGGTGACCGCGGGCGCCGTCCTCGCCACCGGCATCGGCCTCGAATCGGCCCTCGGGCCGGACACCCGCGGCCCCGTGCCGGTGGCCGTCGGAGCCCCGGTCCAGACGGAGGCGGAGGCCCTGAACGCCGCCCGCCAGAGCGGCAAGCAGGTCGAGGTCCTCGGCATGCGCACCGAGCGCCGCGAGATCCTCGCCGCGCCCGACGGCACGTTCACGGCACGCGAGTACACCGAGCCGGTCCACGCGGTTCAGGGCGGCAAGTGGGTCGACGTGGACAAGACCCTGGTCAAGCGCGCGGACGGCAGCATCGCCCCCAAGGCGACCACGGTCGCCCTGACCTTCTCGGGCGGCGAGGCCGGCAAGCCCTTCGTCACCATGCGCCGCGGCCCCCGCGAGATGTCGCTGACCTGGCCCTACGGCAAGCTGACCGCCCCCGTGGTGGACGGCGACACCGCCACCTACGCCGACGCCCTGCCCGGCGTCGACCTCAAGGTCAGGGCGGAGTCGGACGGCTTCGGCCACCTGCTGGTCGTCAAGACCAAGGAGGCCGCCGCCGACCCCCGCCTCCAGCGCCTCGACATGGGCCTCAAGACCAAGGGCCTGACGTACAAGAAGGACGCGACCGGAGCGCTCACCGCCGAGGACAGCGCGGTCGGCGGCACGGTCTTCCAGTCCGGCGCCCCCACCATGTGGGACTCGGCCGGCGTCCTGGAGACCGCGGCCCGCAGCAAGGGCCCCAAGGCCGTTGCCGATTCCCTCTCGGCGGCGCGCGCGGACGCCCCCACCGCCAAGACGGCGCCCCAGGCGCCGGCGCCCGCTCTGGAGGGCCCCGGCGGTGGCGGCAAGGCCGCGGCGCTCGGCATCGACGTGTCCCAGGACAAGCTGACGCTGGTCCCGGACCAGAAGCTGCTGAAGGACGGCGAGACCGTCTTCCCCGTGGTCATCGACCCGATCCAGCGGACGACCGACCGCTCCGGCTGGACCGCGGTCATGTCGGGGATGCCGGACAACAAGGAGTGGCAGTACTCGGGTAGCGCGGGCGTGGGCCTGTGCCCGATCAACTACAACCGCCTGACCTGCCAGGGCATCGGCGTGCGCCGCGTCATGTTCGACATGCCGCTGTCCTTCTACAAGGGCAAGCAGATCCTGAGCGCCACCTTCAGCGCCCGGGTGCAGCACGTGTACTGGGCCGACGCCAAGGCGGAGCCGATCCAGCTCTACCGGGTCGCCGGCAGGGACGCCCACTTGGATTCGGGCAACACCTGGCGCAACACCTCGGGCAACTGGTCGACGCACCTGGAGACGGTCAACGAGAAGATCCAGCCCACCAGCTGCGAATCCCAGGCCAACCTGCACTTCAAGTCGGGCGCGAACGGCGGGCTCACCAACAACATCCGCACCGCCGCGAACGAGGGCTGGAACTCGATGGTCCTCGGCCTGAAGGCCCAGGACGAGAGCGACTACCCCGGCTGGAAGCGGGTCTGCGGCAACGCCTACCTGAGCATCAGCTACAACAGCCCGCCCGGCCAGATCCAGACCTCGGCGATGACCTCCAACCCCGGAGGCGCGTGCACCACCGGGACCGCCCGCCCCTACTCGGACGTACCGCCGACGCTTTCGGTGATCGCCAACGACCCCGACCACGCCGACGGCCAGACCGACCAGGTCATGGTCCGCTTCAAGGTGTCCTGGACCGAGATCCGCACGAATGCCGACGGGACGGCCGGGATGGTCACGCCCAAGAGCTACACGTACGACACGCCGTACATGTCGCCGACCACGACCACGCGCTTCCAGCACACGGTGAACTCGACGCTCCCGGAGAACAGGGTCATCCAGTGGAGTGCGTCCACGTACGACGGCGACGGCTGGAGCCCTGAGAGCGGCACCTGCGAGTTCATCATCGACAAGACGTTCCCGGGCATGCCGAACGTCTTCTCCGCGCAGTACCCGTCCGACAGCACCTACCACGACGGCGTCGGCGTCCAGGGCTCTTTCACCTTCTCCCCGAACCCGAACGACGCGGTACCGGACACGGACGTGGTCAAGTACAGCTACGCCTTCGACGGCGAGCCGGACAAGGAGGTGGCCAACGCCACCGCCGGCGGGCCGGCCTCGGTGAACTGGGCGCCCACGCGCCCCGGTCCGCACTGGGTCCAGGTGACCGCGAAGGACCGTGCCGGACACCCCGGCGCCGTCGCGCGCCACACCTTCTACGTGTCGGCGGGCGCCCCCGTCACCGCTCAGTGGAACCTCGCGGACGCGCCGGACACCGCCGCGGCCAAGGAGGAACAGGGCAAGTACCCCGCCGCCTTCGGCCGTGGCGTCACCTTCGGCGTCGAAGGCCCCGGCGGCAAGATCGACGCGGCCGCCCGCTTCGACGGCACCGCCAACGCCTACCTGGACGCGGGCAACACCGTTCTGGACACCTCCAAGAGCTTCAGCGTCAGCGCCTGGGTCAAGCCGTCCAACCTCGGCCGTGACCTGACGGTGGTCAGCCAGGACGGCTCCGGCGAGCCCGGTTTCGTCCTCGGCTACGACGCGATGGCCAAGACCTGGAAGTTCTCCACCCCGGTCCAGGACGTGGACACGCTCGGCGAATGGAAGGCCCTGGCGACCGGAGTCACCCCGGTCAAGGACGAGTGGGTGCTGCTGACAGGCGTCTACGACAGCCAGAGCGGCAAGCAGCAGCTGTACGTCGGCAACGTGCTGAAGGGCGAGATCCAGCGCCGCTCCCCGTGGCGCTCGTACGGCCCGCTCCAGATCGGCCGCCACATCGACAAGGCCGGCTACGAGGACGCCTTCGAGGGCGACCTCGCCGAGATCCGCGTCTTCGACCGGGTCCTCGTCCCGGGCCAGGTCTCCGACATCATCACGGTCAAGCCCGAGCGCAAGGGCTACTGGCAGCTCGACGCGGCGACCGGTGCCGTCTCCCCGGAGACGGGCGGCGGCGCGGGCCTGACCCTGGCGGGCAACGCATCGATCTACCGGCCCGATCCTGAGGACGTCCTCGCCCTCTCCCCGCTCGTCGGAGAGGGCCACCTCGAGCTGGACGGCACCAACGGCCACGCCTCCACCGCGAGCGCACCGGTGACCGGCGCGGCGAGCTTCACGCTGGCCGCCCGGGTCCGGCTGCTCTCCCTGGACCCCACCAAGTCGCAGACCGTCTTCTCGCTCCCGGGCAAGGAGGCCAACCGCATTCAGGTCAGGTACCAGGCCTCGACCCGGCAGTGGGAACTGGCCGTGGCCGGCACCGACTCGGCCTCGGCGCCGATGAAGGTGTTCCGCGACGACCAGACGCTGCCCGACACGGACGGCGGCGGCCAGCACCTGGCCGTGGTCTACGACGCGTTCGCCAGTGAGATCAAGCTGTACGTCAACGGCCACCTCGCTTCGGCACGCGGCGTCGACAAGACCGTCTGGGCCGCCACCGGCGGCCTTCAGGTGGGCCGCTCGATCCGCGGCAGCGCCGAGTACTTCGCGGGCTCCATCGACGAGGTGCGCGCCTACAACGGTGCGGTCGACCCGGTGGCGCTCCTTCAGATGGCCAACCCGACGGCCGTTCCCGAGATCTAGTCCGGTCTCTTCCAGTCCTACCCCACGGGTGGGTGCGCTCCCCAAGGGTGTGCACCCACCCGGTTCTCACATGCCCGCTCACGCTCTGATCCATGGAGTGCATTGATGTCTCTACGTGGCCGATTGCTCAATCGGCACTTGTCAAGAAGAAGTCTCAGAACGGTGGTTCTCGGGCTGAGCCTGACGCTCGCGGTGTCCACCGTGGGAGCTGTCGAACCCACGGACCGGGGTGCGGGCCGCCCCGGGGTCCAGTCGTCGCGCGACCTGGTCAAGGGAAGCAACGGCAAGGCCAAGGGCCGTCCCGACGACGCGGCCCGCAAGGCGGCGGTCAGGGAACTGTCCAAGGCCACGTGGCCGGGGCGCGGAAGCGCCGAGGTCGCCGTGGCCGCTCGAGGGTCTGATGCCCGTACGAAGGCTGTGGCGGGCGGGTTGCCCCTCACGGTCACCGGCCCCGAAGCCGCGCCCCCGAAGGCCGCAGGACCGGCCCTGTCCGCCGAGGCGCGGGGCGAGTCCCTGCCCGCCAAGGTGAAGGTCGACGTCCTCGACGCCGCTCAGGCCGCCGAGGCCGGCGCCGGAGCGCTGCTCCGTGTACAGCGTGCCGACCAGGGTCAGCAGGCCGCGCAGGTCCGGCTGAACGTGGACTACTCGGCCTTCGCCGAAGGCTACGGCGGTGGCTACGGCTCCCGCCTGCGGCTCGTCCAGCTGCCGGCCTGCGCCGCCGTCGCCGAGCCGGGCAGCGCGGCCTGCCCCGAGCTGCCCAGGCCGCTCCGTACGGTGAACAACGCGAAGGAACGCACGGTCAGCGCCGACGTCACGGCCGTGCCGAAGCGTGAGGGCGCGTCCACCATGTCGGTCTCCGGTGAGCCGCTGGTCGCGCTCACCGCGGGCTCCTCGTCGTCCCAGGGCGACTTCGGTGCCACCGGCCTCGCGCCGTCGGCCAGCTGGAGCGTGGCGCAGTCGACCGGTGGCTTCAGCTGGTCGTACCCGCTGCGCACCGTCCCGGTGCCCGGCAAGCTGGCTCCGACGGTCGGCCTGTCGTACACGTCCCAGTCGATCGACGGCCGTACGTCCGCGACCAACAACCAGGGTTCCTGGATCGGTGAGGGCTTCGGCTACGAACCCGGTTACATCGAGCGGCAGTACAAGTCGTGCTCCGATGACGGCCACGAGGGTTCGGCCGAGCAGTGCTGGGCGCACGACAACGCCACCGTGATGCTGGGCGGCAACGCCTCCCAGATCATCAAGGACGACACCACCGGCCAGTGGAAGCTCAGCAACTCGGACGGTTCGAAGGTCGAGAAGCTGTCGGGCGCCGCGAACGGTGACAACGACGGCGAGTACTGGAAGATCACGACCGCGGACGGGACCGAGTACCACTTCGGTCTGAACCGTCTGCCCGGCTGGGCCGCGGGCAAGGAGGAGACGGCCTCCGTCTGGACCGCCCCCGTCTTCGGCGACGATTCCGGTGAGCCCTGCTACAACGCGACGTTCGCCAACGCCCACTGCGCCCAGGCATGGCGGTGGAACCTCGACTACGTCAAGGACCCCCACGGCAATGTGATGTCGCACTTCTACGAGAAGGAGACCAATCACTACGCGCTGAACGGGAAGACCGACGTCAACGGCACGGCCTACGTCCGTGCGGGCTACCTCAAGCGCATCGACTACGGTCAGCGGGACGGAGCCGTTTACACGGAGGCCGCCCCGGCGCGGGTCCTCTTCAACGTGGCCGAGCGCTGCCTGCCCACTCCCGAGTTCGACTGTGCGGAGAGCAAGCGCACGAAGGCCAACGCGTCGCAGTGGCCCGACACCCCGGTCGACCGCGAGTGCAAGGCCGCCACGAAGTGCGGCGCCGACCAGTACTCCACGACGTTCTTCACGACCAAGCGCCTGACATCGGTCGTCACGCAGATGCGCAAGGACGCCACCCAGTACCAGGACGTGGACGCCTGGTCGTTCACGCACCTGTTCACGGACAACGGCGACTCTTCGAAGGCCCTGTGGCTGTCGAAGATCGACCACGAGGGCCGTATCGGTACCGCTGCCAAGGTTCCCGCGGTCGAACTGTTCGGCATGCAGTTCGCGAACCGTGTCGACAAGGACGGCGACAACATCGCGCCGTTCCACCGCTTCCGTCTCGCCACCGTACTCAGCGAGACCGGAGCCCAGCTGGGCGTCAACTACGCCCCGACCGACTGCTCGGCGACCGCGCTGCCCAAGCCGGGTGAGTCGACCAAGCGCTGCTACCCGGTGAAGTGGGCACCTCCCGGTTCCCTGGAGCCCATTGACGACTGGTTCCACAAGTACGTCGTCGCCGAGATCATCGAGATCGACCGCACGGGTGGCGGCGAGAACATGGTCACCCGGTACGACTATCAGGGCCCGGCGGGCTGGCGGCATTCCAAGCCCGACGGCATCACCCCGGACAAGTTCCTGACCTGGGGAGACTGGCAGGGCTACGGCAAGGTCACCGTCACGAGCGGGGGTGACGACTCGCAGCGGACGCGGGTCGACCACACGTACTTCCAGGGCCTGAACGGCGACCGGCTGCCGGCCGGGGGCACCCGCTCGGCGAAGATCACCGACTCCACGGGTGCCGAGTACACCGATGACGAGGACTACGTCGGCTTCGAGCTGGAGTCCGCCACCTACAGCGGCGGAAGCGTCACCAGCAAGGCGGTCCACACGCCGTGGAAGCACGCGACGGCCACCCAGACGAAGCCCTGGGGAGTGACCAGGGCGACCCTGGTCAAGCCGGAAGTCACCCGCGGGTTCACCGCGCTCGGCGCGGGCGCCTGGCGGGAGACGTGGGCGAAGACCACCTACGACACCGCTTCCGGAACGGGTCGTGCCACCGAGGTCGACGACAAGGGCTGGGTCGTGCCGGCCACGGCTCCCGCGGCGGATGTCGCCGCGGCCGCCAAGGACGACACGTGCACGCGCACCTGGTACGCGGACAGCGCGGCCAGGAACTTCCTCAAGCTGGTCAGCCGGACGGAGAAGGTCGCCACGCAGTGCGGGGCCGCCACGGACCGCAAGACCCAGGTGATCTCCGACGACCGCACGCTCTACGACAACCTCGCCTTCGGAACGGCGCCCACCCGGGGCCTGCCCACCGGAATCGAGCGCATCGCCTCGCACGACGGCACCACCGCGGTCTACCAGCGGCTGGCCGACAAGGCCTACGACGGCTACGGCCGGGTGACCAGCGCGACGACCCCCGCCGCCGGCACGTCCACCACCACGTACACGGAGGTCAACGGACTCACCACGTCCCTCAAGGCCGTGAACTCGGCCAACCACACCATGATCACGGACTACGAACCGGCGTGGGGTCAGGCGAGCGGTCAGACCGACGCCAACGGCAAGCGGTCCGACATCGCCTTCGACGGCCTGGGCCGCGTGGTGTCGGTCTGGCACCCGGACCGGGTGAAGGCACTCCAGACACCGAGTTCCAAGCACTCCTACCTGGTGCGCACCGACGGCCCGCTCGCCATCAAGACCGAAAAGATCGAGAACGACGGCTCGTACGGCGTGGAGTACATGCTCTACGACAGCCTGCTGCGAGCCCGGCAGAAGCAGAGCGAGGGCCCCGGAGGCACCCGACTGGTCGCGGACACGTTCTACGACAACCGGGGCATGCTGAAGGCCTCGTACGACACGTACTCGGCGGCCGGAGCCCCTTCCGACCAGCTGCTCGTCGTCCGCAACGGTGACGTCACCGGGCAGAACCGCTACGAGTACGACGACCTCGGCCGCACCGTGGCGACGATCTTCTCGGTGGCCGGGGCCGAGCAGTGGCGGACCACGACCCAGCACGAGGGGGACCGGTCGCACGTGACCGTCCCGCAGGGTGGTCTGGCCACGACCTCGATCACCGATGCCCAGGGTCGGCTCACCGAGATTCGCCAGTACAACGGCAACGTGCCGGTGCTCACGGGCCCGGGTACCCCGTACACGTCGACCAAGTACGAGTACGGCTCGGGCGACGAGCTCGTCAAGGTGACGGACTCCAAGGGCAACAACTGGTCGGCCACCTACGACCAGCGCGGCCGCAAGACGCGGACGGTGGACCCGGACTCCGGGGCCCTCAAGCTGGCCTACGACGAAGCCGACCGGCTGATCTCCACCACGCACGAGAAGACCGGGGAGATCGTCTCCCGGGCCTACGACGGGCTGGGCAGGCCGACGTTCACCTACGACGGCACGCCGGCTCAGGGCAAGAAGGTGACCGAGCAGCGCTACGACCGTGCCGGGATGCTCGGCCAGGTCTACGCCTCGCTCCGCTACGTCGACGCCACGGAGTACTTCGCCTCGGTGGTCCAGACGGTGGACGATTTCTACCGCCCGACGAAGACCGCCTATTCGGTTCCCAAGTCACAGGGCGCCCTCGCGGGCACCTACACCTACACGGAGGCGTACAACCGCGACGGTTCGGCGCAGAGCAGCGGTCTCCCCGCGGTGGGCGGACTCGCGGCCGAGGTGCTGGCCTACCAGTACGACGAGATGCAGCGGCCCGTCTCGATGAAGGGCATCAACACCTACGTCACCAACACGGTCTGGTCGCCGGACTCCCAGATGCTCCAGCTGCAGCTGAGCACCGGTGGCAAGAAGATCTGGCAGACCTCGGAGTACGAGCTCGGCACCAAGCGCCTCACCCGGGACCAGGTCGACATCGAGGGATCGACGGCCGGGCCGGCCAAGCGGACCGACTACTCCTACGACCAGTCGGGCAACATCCTCTCCATAGCGGACACCGCTACGCCGGCCACGACCGACGTGCAGTGCTTCGCGTACGACAGCAAGCGGCGCCTGGCCGAAGCGTGGACTCCCCACGCGGACACCACGACCTCCCGGGGTTCCGGAACGGTCGGGACGAACAACACGGTCATCGGGTCGACCCCGTCTGCCTGCGCGGGCGCACCGGGAACGAAGCCGCTCGGTGGTCCGTCGCCGTACTGGACGTCCTACGCGACGGACGCCCTCGGCAACCGGACCTCGGACGTCTCCCACGACGTCGGTCTGAACGCGAGCAAGAACATCACCCGCTCCTTCACCTACGGGGAGAACGGGGCCGGTCCGCACGCGGTGACCAAGGTCGTCGCCAAGACGCCCACGGGTGACCGGCAGACCTCGTACGGATACGACTCCGCGGGCCGTATGGCCACGCGGACGGACGGCGGGGTGACCCACTCGCTCGCCTGGGGATCGACCGGAGGCCTGGCGAAGTTCAGCTCACCGGACGACCTCACCACTCCCGGCAAGAACGAGGCGGCGGAGACCACCTACCTCTACGACGCCTCCGGCCAGCGCGTCCAGCGCAAGGACGCGAGCGGGACGACGGTGTTCCTTCCGGGCATGGAGCTCACGCTCGCGCCCGGTGCCACGACCGCGAAGGCGACCCGTTACTACAACTACGCCGACCAGACCGTCGCGGTCCGTACCAGTGACAACAAGGTCACGTTCCTGGCCTCGGACCACCACGGGACCGGTGAGCTCGCGATCGACGCGACGACCGGAGCCGTGGTCACCCGCCGGTCCGACCCGTACGGCAATCCGCGAGGTGTGCAGCCCGATGCCGGCGCCTGGCCGGGCCAGCGCGGCTTCGTGGGCGGAACGATCGACGCCTCCACCGGCCTGACGCAGCTGGGGGCCAGACAGTACGACGCGGTGCTGGGCAAGTTCATCTCGCCCGACCCCATGGTCGACTTCACCGACCCCCAGCAGATGAACGCGTACGCGTACGCGAGCAACTCGCCGGTCACCCTGTCGGACCCGAGCGGTCTCGCGCCGTGCATCGACGGGATCCGTGACAGCTGCGGCGGTTGCAGCGTCTTCGTCATCGGCTGCGGCGGCGGTGGCGGTGGCGACGACGGTGGCAGCGGCGACGACGGCGACGACGGCCAGGAGGAAACCGAAGCCGAAGAAGAGGTCACGACCGCCAGGACCCACCACCAGTCGTCGAAGAAGACGATCACGAAGGTGACCGAGGCGATAATCGAGGAAGTCAAGGACATCATCGGGGTGAATGCGCTGATGGACTGCGCATCCAACCCCGCGGTGGGTATTTGCCTCAAGGCCGCCGCCGAGATCGCGATGAATTTCGGCGGTGGCGCGCTGAAGGTCCTCTTCAAGGCCAAGCGCGTGATCAAGGCGGTCTCTCTGCTTGACGACCTCTACAGCGCGATCAGCAAGTTCGTGAAGTCCAGCGACAAGCTGAGCAAGGCAGAGGAGAAGCTGGAGAAGGTAAGGAAGGCGAACAAGGAGAAAAAGAGAAAGAAGGACAAGGACAAGGAGGACGAGGAGTGCGAAGCGCACAGCTTCCTCCCCGGTACGACCGTCCTCCTCGCAGACGGAACCCGAAAGAACATCGAGGACGTCGCCCTCGGTGACAAGGTGATGTCCACCGACCCGGAGACGGGCGCGGAGATCGCACGCCCCGTCGTGGGAACGATCGTCACGGAGGACGACAAGCAGTTCGTCGACCTGACGGTGCGGAAGGCCGGCGCGGCCGGGTCCGCTGCTCTCGTTTCCACGGTCACCCACCCCTTCTGGGTCCAGGCGGAGAACCGCTGGGTCGAAGCCGGTGATCTCAAGCCGGGAATGCAGCTCAGCACGCCGGACAGCGGAGACGTGGCGGTCGTCGCGGTCCGCGCCTTCGAAAAGCGGCAGCGGACGCACGACCTGACCGTCGACGGGATTCACGACTACTACGTGAACGCGGGCGACATCCCGCTGCTCGTCCACAACTGCCTGGTCACCGTCTACCACTACACGGACAAGAAGGGCTACAACGGCATTCGGGCCGGAAACCCCTACCACATCCGTGAAGGCGATTCGAAGAACGGCGCGGGTCCCTTCTTCACTCCGCGAAGCCCCGGCAGCCTGGCGGCCGGCGACTACAAGAGCGTGCTCGGCCTCACCAAGGAGAAGTCCGAGTACGTGATCGAGTTCCAGATCGAGAAGAGCGCGTTCACCAAGCTCCGAGGCGGTCGAGGTGCCCATATCTGGACCATCCCGAAGGGTGTGATGATTCCGAGGAGCCGGGTCAGATACATCGGCCCCACTTCCGGATGGAGTCCCCCCAAGTGATCACAGGCGACGACCATGTCTTCATGGTCCACGGATCGCCCGCTTCGGCGGTCGAGCGGTTCCTGACGAGCTGGGCCGAAACGCGGCCCGACCTCCGGTGGGCACTTGCCGGGGGCGACGGGTTCCGCCCGTGGGGTCCGGCCGGCACCGCGCTGCCCGAGGAGGGCGCCGAGGTGCTGGTCTCCCGTGACGAGGCGATGCTCACGTGGTGGGACGAACACGGCTACGCGCCGGACGGGACCGGGGAAGGCCCCTTCGCCGTCTTGTACGAGGCGGCCCCCTGGTCGTCGCTCCGGGTGACGCCGGGGGACGACCCGTACGGAGCGGGTGAGCTCCGTTACGAGCCGTACGAGGTGGAGCTGCTGGGGACCGGTTTCCACATGGTCACCGTGGTCACCCCCGGTACCGGAGGGTTCTCGGACGCGCTGCTCGCGGAGTTCCGCACGGCGCTGACGGCTTCGTAACCCGCTGGTTCGCTTGCCTACGGGCCCCGGTTTGACCCCTCAGACCGGGGCCCGTAACCTGGGTCGCTGGCGTGTCTATGCACCCGCCATCCACTGAGCACCTCACCTCCCGCACCGCCTCGCGGTACGGGGGAGGCCGGCCTGCGGTTTCCGCGGGGCCGGCTGGCTTCAGGGGTTCCCGAATCGAGCGAGAGAGAGATCCGCGTGTACGCCATCGTGCGCAGCGGTGGTCGCCAGCACAAGGTTGCTGTTGGTGACATCGTTGAGGTTGACAAGATTTCCACTGCCAAGGTTGGCGACACGGTCGAGCTCTCGACCCTGCTCGTTGTCGACGGCGACGCCGTGACCAGCGACCCGTGGGTCCTGGCCGGGATCAAGGTCACGGCCGAGATCGTGGACCACCACAAGGGCGCCAAGATCGACATCCTGCGCTACAAGAACAAGACCGGCTACCGCCGTCGCCAGGGTCACCGCCAGCAGTACACGGCGATCAAGGTCACCGGTATCCCCGCGGCTGCGAAGTAAGAGGGACTGAGACATGGCACACAAGAAGGGCGCATCGTCCACCCGGAACGGGCGCGACTCCAATGCCCAGCGGCTCGGCGTGAAGCGCTTCGGCGGTCAGGTCGTTTCCGCCGGCGAGATCCTCGTCCGCCAGCGCGGCACCCACTTCCACCCGGGCTCGGGTGTCGGTCGTGGTGGCGACGACACGCTGTTCGCGCTGCAGGCCGGTGCGGTCCAGTTCGGCACGCACCGTGGCCGCAAGGTCGTCAACATCGTTCCGGCCGCCTGATCCAGCTTCTGCTGATCAAGCGTACGTAACTTCCCGAGGGCGGATCTCAGCTCTTCCCGGCGTCAGCCGGGAAGAGAGGTCCGCCCTCGGCGCGTTGTCACATAGACACGTTTAATGGGCAGCAAGGCCTGCCACCGGATTTTCCGGACTATTCCCGCTGTATCTGGAGGAACAACCATGACCACCTTCGTGGACCGCGTCGAGCTGCATGTCGCCGCGGGTAACGGGGGCCACGGCTGCGCCTCCGTTCACCGGGAGAAGTTCAAGCCGCTCGGCGGCCCCGATGGCGGCAACGGCGGCCGTGGCGGCGACGTGATCCTGGTGGTGGAGCAGGCGATCACCACCCTGCTCGACTACCACCACAGCCCCCACCGCAAGGCCACCAACGGCAAGCCCGGCGAGGGCGGCAACCGCTCCGGCAAGGACGGCCAGGACCTGATCCTGCCCGTGCCGGACGGCACCGTCGTCCTCGACAAGGAGGGCAACGTCCTCGCCGACCTCGTCGGCCAGGGCACCACCTACGTCGCCGCCGAGGGCGGCCGCGGCGGCCTGGGCAACGCGGCCCTGTCCTCCGCGCGCCGCAAGGCGCCCGGCTTCGCGCTCCTCGGCGTCCCCGGCACCACCGGCGACGTCGTCCTGGAGCTCAAGACCGTCGCCGACGTCGCGCTGGTCGGCTTCCCGAGCGCCGGCAAGTCCTCGCTGATCTCGGTGCTCTCCTCGGCCAAGCCGAAGATCGCGGACTACCCCTTCACCACCCTCGTCCCGAACCTGGGCGTCGTCACCGCCGGCTCGACCGTCTACACGATCGCCGACGTCCCGGGCCTGATCCCGGGCGCCAGCCAGGGCAAGGGCCTCGGCCTGGAGTTCCTGCGCCACGTCGAGCGCTGCTCGATCCTCGTGCACGTGCTGGACACCGCCACCCTGGAGTCCGACCGCGACCCGGTCGCCGACCTCGACGTCATCGAGGAAGAGCTCAAGCTCTACGGCGGCGGCCTGGAGAAGCGCCCGCGCCTCGTCGTCCTGAACAAGGTCGACATCCCCGACGGCCAGGACCTCGCCGACATGGTCCGCCCCGACCTGGAGGCCCGCGGCTACAAGGTCTTCGAGGTCTCCGCGGTCGCCCGTACGGGCCTCAAGGAGCTCTCGTACTTCCTCGCCGAGGTCATCGCCAAGGCGCGCGCCCGCAAGCCGAAGCAGGAGGCGACCCGCATCGTCATCCGTCCGAAGGCCGTGGACGACGCCGGCTTCACCGTCGCCTACGACGAGGCCGAGGACGTGTACGTGGTGCGCGGCGAGAAGCCGGAGCGCTGGGTCCGCCAGACCGACTTCAACAACGACGAGGCCGTGGGCTACCTCGCCGACCGGCTCAACCGCCTCGGCGTCGAGGACGCGCTGAAGAAGGCCGGCGCCCGCGCCGGTGACGGCGTCGCCATCGGCTCCGACGACAACGCGGTCGTCTTCGACTGGGAGCCGACCGTGATGGCCGGCGCCGAGATGCTGGGCCGCCGCGGCGAGGACCACCGTCTGGACGCCCCGCGTCCGGCCACCACCCGCCGCAAGGACAAGGAAGCCCAGCGCGGGGACTCGTCGCAGAAGGAGTACGACGAGTTCCGGCCGTTCTGATCTGCCCTTTTTGGACCGGTGGGCGGTCTTGAGGTGATGTTTACCCGGGTCGCCTAGGATCCACGGGGTGAGCAGCGCAAACCCCCCTACCGTCTCCGTCGTGGTGATCGCGTACAACGACGCCGGGCTCGTGGGCGAAGCCGTTACGTCGGCCCTCGCCCAGGGCCCGGTCGTCGCCGAGGTCATCGCGGTGAACGACGCCTCCTCCGACGGCACCGCACAGGTGCTGGACGAGCTGGCCGCCGTACACCCCCGCCTCAAGGTCGTGCACCGCACGGAGAACAGCGGGGGGTGCGGCACCCCGCGCAACGACGGGATCGCGGCCGCGTCCTCCCCGTACGTCCTCTTCCTCGACAGCGACGACGTCCTGCCCCCGGGGGCGGCCGAGGCCCTGGTGCGCGCCGCAGAGGAACACCGCGCGCCGGTCACCGTCGGCGCGTGCGTGCGCCGCGAGCTGCCGCTGCACCACGACGTGCCGTGGGTGCCCGGGCTCTACACCCCGGGCGAGGTGATCGAGCGGCCCGCGGACCGGCCGGAACTGGTCCGCGACACGCTCTGCGTCAACAAGCTGTACGACCGGTCCTTCCTGGACAAGCATGCGATCCGCTTTCCCGACGGACGGTTCATCTACGAGGACTTCGTCTTCACCGCGCGGGTCCTGGCCGCCGCCCCCCGCATCGCGGTCATCGGCGACCTCGTCTACGTCTGGCACGTGCGCCGCGGCGCCGCCCAGGTGTCGATCTCCCTGGACCGCAAGGACGTGGGGAACTGGCGCGCCCGCGTCGAGGCGCACCGCACCGCCTCGCGGACCCTCGCCGCCGCCTCCCCCGAGCTGGGCCGTGCCTGCCAGGTGAAGTTCCTGGAGTACGACCTGCGCATGTACCTGCGCGAGCTCGGCAAGGACCCCGACTACCAGGCCGCCTGGTGGACCCTGACCCGCGAGTACCTCGACACCTTCGACGAGGCCGTCTTCGAGGCCGCCGCCCCGCACGCCCGCTGGATCGTACGGGTGCTGCGCGCCACCGCCACCCCGCCCGCCGACGTCGATCGGCTGACCCGCTTCGCCGCCGAACCGCCGCGCCTGCTGCCCCCGTACGCGACCGGCGCCGACGGGGTGCCGGTGTGGAGCGAGGAGCTCCCGGTCGAGCTTGACGGGCTGCGCGAGCTGCCGATCGCCGCGCTGCCGGTCACCATAGACGCCGAACCGGCCGGCAACGCCGCCGTCCGGCTGCGCCTGCACGAGCTCTACGGACGCCTCGCCGAGGCCGGCCCGCTCACCGCGCAGCTGCGCTTCGTGCCCCGCGCGGGCGGCGATCCCGTCCTGGCCCAGCCGGTGGCGCTGAGCCGGGACGACGACAGCGACGACGGCGGCTGGACGGCCGTGCTGCCCTTCCGCCTCGCCGACCTGGCCGCCACCGGCCGCCGGCTCGGCCTGCGCAGGCTCCAGGCGTGGCACGTCGGGGTGGTGGTGGAATGCGCGGACGGGAGCTCCCTGTCCACTTCCCTGCGCCCCCGGGGGGGCCTGCTGCGCCGCCGCGCGCTGCCGAGCAGCCGGTACGGTGTCCTGCTGACGCAGCCGTACCGTACGGGCTCCGGTTCGCTGGCGCTGCGCCTCGCGCCGGGTGCCGCGGGTGCGCTGTACCTCGTACGGAACAGACTCGACCGGGCCAGGGCGGGCCACGCGTCGGGCTGAGGGGTCGCGACGACCCTCAGCGGCAGAACCACGGACAGGACGAAGGAGTTCCACATGACCTTTCTGATCACCGGTGGCGCCGGATACATCGGCGCGCACGTCGTCCGCGCGATGCTCCTCGCGGGGGAGCGGGTCGTCGTCTTCGACGACCTCTCCACGGGCAACGAGGACCGCGTGCCGGAGGGCGTCCCGCTGGTGGTCGGCTCGGTCCTGGACCGGCTGGCCCTGGACGAGGCCATCCGCGAGCACAAGATCACCGGCGTCGTGCACCTCGCGGGCAAGAAGCAGGTCGGCGAGTCCGTCGAGAAGCCGCTGTACTACTACCACGAGAACGTGCAGGGCCTCACGGTCCTGCTCCAGGCCGTGGCCGCCGCGGGCATCCGCAACTTCCTCTTCTCCTCCTCCGCCTCCGTCTACGGCATGCCCGACGTGGACCTGGTGACCGAGGACACCCCCTGCGCGCCGCTGAGCCCCTACGGCGAGACCAAGCTGGCCGGCGAGTGGCTGGTCCGCGCCGCCGGCAAGGCGCACGGCATCTCCACCGCCTGCCTGCGCTACTTCAACGTGGCGGGCGCCGCGGCCCCCGAGCTGGCCGACACCGGCGTCTTCAACCTGGTCCCGATGGTCTTCGAGCGCTACGACGCCGGCCAGGGCGCCACGATCTTCGGTGACGACTACCCGACCCCGGACGGCACCTGCATCCGGGACTACATCCACGTCGAGGACCTCGCGGAGGCCCACGTGGCGGCGGCCCGCAAGCTCGCCGAGTGGGCCGCGGCCGGGGACTACAAGGACCTCACCGTCAACATCGGCCGCGGCGAAGGCGTCTCCGTCGCCGAGATGGTCGACCTGCTGAACAAGGGCACCGGGCACACCTACGCCCCCGTGATCAGCCCGCGCCGCCCCGGCGACCCGGCGAAGGTCGTGGCCTCGGCCGAAAAGATCACCAGCGAGCTGGGCTGGAAGGCCCGCCACGACGTCCGCGAGATGGTCACCTCCGCCTGGGCGGGCTGGGAGGCCAACAAGGCCGTCCGCCGGGACGCGCACAAGGACGTCCACCGGGCCTGACCTTCCCCCGATCCCGTACGTACGAAGCCGCCCGCCCCGGATCATCCG
>NZ_JBHWUO010000085.1:0-22551 GCF_042736975.1 Streptomyces sp. NPDC059989 | reverse complement strand
CCACCCCCGAGCCCGGGGGGGGGCCTCCCCCCCCCCCCCCTTCCCCCAACCGGGGGCCCCCCCCAACCCCCCGCCCCACAACCGCCGGCGTGGCTGAGGTTGCCCTGCGGGCAACTCAGCCTCGCCCGGCGAACGGCGTCAGCCAAGATCCAGCCCCGCCGGCGTTTGAGGCGCGGGTCCGGGCAGCGCCCGGAAAGCGGCGCAGCCGCAAGGCCCCAGCCCTCACCACCGCCCTAGTCGCCACCCTGCTCCTCCTGGCCCTGGTCTCCGCCGGCACAGGGGCGTACGACATCCCCCTCCCCGACGTACTCGCCTCCGCCCAGCACCGCCTGGGCCTGGGCGGCGCCCCGCTCGACCGCGTCGGGGAGAGCGTCCTGTGGAACGTCCGCCTCCCCCGCGTCGCGCTCGCCCTGCTGGTCGGCGCCAGCCTCGGCTGCGCGGGCGCCCTCATGCAGGGCGTCTTCGGCAATCCCCTCGCCGAGCCCGGCGTCATCGGCATCTCGGCCGGCGCCGCCGTCGGCGCCGTCGCCGCCATCGGCCTCGGCCTCAGCTTCTTCGGCAACTGGACCATCACGGTGTGCGCGTTCGTGGCGGGCCTGTTCACGGTCGCCTCCGTGTACTTCCTCTCCCGCAACAACGGCAGGACCGAGGTCGTCACCCTCATCCTCACCGGCATCGCCGTGAACGCCTTCGCCGGCGCCCTCATCGGCCTCTTCGTCTTCTTCGCGGACAGCGGCCAGGTCAACCAGATCACCTTCTGGCAGCTCGGCTCCCTCGCCCAGGCCACCTGGCCCAAGGTGCTCGCCGTCCTCCCCTGCGCGCTGGCCGGTCTGCTCATCGCCCCCTTCTACTCCCGCCGGCTCGACCTCCTCTCCCTCGGCGAACGCCCCGCCCGCCACCTCGGCATCGACGTGGAGCGGCTGCGCGTCGCCCTCATCCTGGTCGTCGCGCTGCTCACCGCCGCCGCCGTCGCGGTGGCCGGCGTCATCACCTTCGTCGGGCTGCTCGTCCCGCACCTGCTGCGCATGGCCAACGGCCCCGGCCACCGGTTCCTGGTCCCGGGCAGCGCCCTCGCCGGAGCCGTCGTCCTGCTGGCCGGCGACCTCGCCGCCCGGACCCTGGCCCAGCCCGCCGAACTGCCGCTCGGCGTCCTGACCGCACTGATCGGCAGCCCGTTCTTCTTCTGGCTGCTGCGCCGCACCCGCCGCAAGCAAGGAGGCTGGGCATGACCGGCAGGTTCACCGGGCTGCTCTCCCGGAACCGGCGGACCGTCCCCGCCCGCCCCGCCCCCGGCACGGCCCTCGCCGAGATCACCGGCCTGCACGTCCGGCTCGGACAGCGCGAGGTGCTCGCCGGCATCGACCTCACCGTCCGGGCGGGCGAGGTGCTGGCCCTGGTGGGCCCGAACGGCGCGGGCAAGTCCACGCTGCTCGCCGCCCTCGCCGCCGACCTGCCGGCCGCCTCCGGGGAGATCCGGATCGACGGCCGCGCACTGGACGGCTGGAGCGCGCCCGACCTCGCGCTGCGCCGCTCCGTACTCCCCCAAACGGCCGCACTGTCGTTCCCCTTTCCGGTGGAGGACGTCGTACGGATGGGCCGCGCCCCCTGGGCCGGCACCCCCCTCGCCGACGCCGACGACGAGGTGGTGGCCGCCGCGATGGCCGCCACCGAGGTCACCGGCTTCGCCGCGCGCCCCTTCTCCGCCCTCTCCGGCGGCGAACGCGCCCGGGTCGCGCTGGCCCGCGTACTGGCCCAGCGGGCCCCGCTGCTCCTGCTCGACGAGCCCACCGCCGCCCTCGACCTGCGCCACCAGGAGCTCGTGCTGCGGATCTGCCGGGAGCGGGCCGCGGCCGGGGACGCGGTGGTCGTCGTCCTGCACGACCTGGGGCTGGCCGCCGCCTACGCGGACCGGGCCGCCGTCCTGCACGACGGGCGAATCGCCGCGGACGGCCCGCCGGCCGAGGTGTTCGAGGCCGCGCTGCTCAGCGGGGTCTACCGGCAGCCGGTCGAGGTCATCCCGCACCCGCGCACCGGGGCTCCGCTCGTGGTCCCCGTACGGAACGGTCACTACGGCTTGACCTCGGCTTGACCCGCCCATGGGGCTGTCATGAGAGTGCCGTGACGGCCCTGTGTCCGACGCCACAAGGTGAGAGCTGAATCACTGGACGACTGGGTATGGGTCAGGTAAGCCTCGGTTAAGTTAGGTCCGCCTCACCGGCCCTCCCCCTTGGGACGGGCCCCTCGCCCGACGCCCAGGAGCCCCCTATGCGCCCCGCCCGCCTCACCGTCATCGCCGCCGCCTCCGTGGCTGCGGCCCTGACCGCCGTCACCGGCTGCTCCCAGAAGAGCGACGCGGGCGGCGACGGCGCGATCAAGGTGGCGGCCTCCGACACCGCCTGCGAGGTGTCGAAGAGCGAGTTCCCCGCCGGCAAGGTGCAGATCGACGTCGAGAACAAGGGCTCCAAGGTCACCGAGGTCTACGTCCTCTTCCCGGACGCCCGCATCGTGACCGAGCGCGAGAACATCGGCCCCGGCACCAAGGCCTCCATCACCGCCGAGATCAAGTCGGGCGAGTACGAGATCGTCTGCAAGCCCGGCATGAAGGGCGACGGCATCAAGCAGAAGGTCAAGGCCACCGGCAAGGGCGCCGCCGAGGAGAAGCGCAGCCCCGAGGCGGACGCCGCGGTCGCCGCCTACCGCGCCTACGTGGTCGCGCAGGCCGAGGAGACCCTCCCCAAGGCGCAGGCCTTCGCCGACGCGGTCAAGGCCGGCGACATCGAGGCCGCGAAGAAGCTGTACGCCGTCTCCCGCATCGGCTGGGAGCGCACCGAGCCCGTCGCCGAGTCCTTCGGTGACATCGACCCGAAGGTCGACGTCCGCGAGGACGGCCTGGAGGCCGGCCAGGACCCGGCGAAGGACTGGACCGGCTGGCACCGCCTGGAGAAGGCCCTGTGGGCCGACAACAAGATCGGCGACGACGAGAAGAAGCTCGCCGACACCCTGATGGCGGACCTGGCCGACTGGCAGAAGAAGGTCGGCACGGCGGAGATCACCCCCAGCTCGATGGCCAACGGCGCCAAGGAGCTCCTCGACGAGGTCGCCTCCGGCAAGGTCACGGGTGAGGAGGAGCGGTACTCCCGCACCGACCTGGTCGACTTCAAGGCCAACATCGAGGGCGCGCAGAAGGCGTACGAGCTGCTCAAGCCGATCGCCACGAAGAACGACCCCGCGCTGGCCAAGCAGCTGGACACCCAGTTCGCCGCGATGAACGAGCTGCTGGACAAGTACCGCACGGACAAGGCCTCCTACGAGTTCACCTCGTACGACAAGGTCGCCGAGCCGGAGCGCAAGGAGCTCTCGGACGCCGTCAGCGCCCTCGGTGAGCCGCTCTCGAAGCTCGCCGCCGCGGTCACGAAGTAACGAGCAGGGTCGAAGGAGGCGGGAGATCAGCATGACCGGGTCCGAGTCGGAGTCGGCGGCGCAGCAGCCGCAGCAGCAGCAGCAGTACGAGCAGCAGGAGGCCGGCGAGTCCGTGGCGGCCGGCGCGACCGCGCCCTCGCGTCGCGCGGTCCTTGGCTGGGGCGGGGCCGGGCTCGCGCTCGGCGCGGCCGCGGCCGGCGGGGCGGCGGCCGCTTTCGGCGGCGGCTCGGACATGGTCTCGGCGGCCGCCGCCGGGGCGGCCGTGCCGTTCCACGGCGAGCACCAGGCCGGTATCGCGAGCGCCGTGCAGGACCGTCTGCACTTCGCGGCCTTCGACGTGAAGACGAAGAGCCGCGAGGAGCTGATCGCGCTCCTCAAGGAGTGGACCGAGGCGGCCCGCCGCATGACGGCCGGCCTCCCGGTCGGCGAGGGCGGTTTCGGCGGTCTCCCGGAGGCCCCGCCGGACGACACGGGCGAGGCGCTGGGCCTGAAGGCCTCCCGCCTCACCCTGACGATCGGTTTCGGTCCGGGCCTGTTCGCCAAGGACCGGTTCGGCCTGGAGGGCAAGCGCCCCGAGGCGCTGGTCGACCTGGAGCTGTTCCCCGGCGACAACCTGGACCCGGCCCGCTCCGGCGGCGACATCTGCGTCCAGGCCTGCGCCGACGACCCGCAGGTCGCCGTCCACGCGATCCGCCAGCTGGCCCGCATCGGCTTCGGCAAGACCGTGGTGCGCTGGTCGCAGCTGGGCTTCGGCAAGACCTCGTCGACCACGCCCGAAGAGCAGACCCCGCGCAACATGATGGGCTTCAAGGACGGCACCCGGAACATCTCGGGCACCGACAAGGCGGCCCTGGAGAAGCACGTGTGGGTCGGCGCGGCCGACGGCGGCGAGTGGCTGACCGGCGGCTCCTACCTGGTGGCCCGGCGGATCCGGATGAACATCGAGATCTGGGACCGCACCCCCCTGGGCGAGCAGGAGGACATCTTCGGCCGCGACAAGGGCGAGGGCGCCCCCGTCGGCAAGTCCAAGGAGCGCGACGAGCCGTTCCTGAAGGCGATGAAGCCGGAGGCGCACGTCCGCCTCGCGCACCCGGACACCAACAACGGTGCGACGATCCTGCGCCGCGGCTACTCCTTCACGGACGGCACGGACGGCCTGGGCCGCCTCGACGCGGGCCTGTTCTTCCTCGCCTACCAGCGCGACGTCCGCAAGGGCTTCGTCCCCATCCAGCGCAGCCTGGCGAAGGCCGACGTCCTCAACGAATACATCCAGCACGTGGGTTCGGCCGTCTTCGCCGTCCCGCCGGGCGTCCGCGACAAGGACGACTGGTGGGGCCGGACGCTGTTCGCGTAGTCCCCGCCGGAGAGGAAACGCCGTGTTCGGCAACTATCTGATCGGCCTGCGCGAGGGGCTGGAGGCCAGCCTGGTCGTCTGCATCCTCGTCGCGTACCTGGTCAAGACCGAGCGCCGGGACGCACTGCGCCCGGTCTGGCTCGGCATCGGGATCGCGTGCGCGCTCTCGCTCGCCTTCGGCGCCATGCTGGAATTCGGCACGCAGGAGCTGACCTTCGAGGCGCAGGAGCTGCTGGGCGGCACCCTGTCGATCATCTCGGTGGGCCTGGTGACGTGGATGGTCTTCTGGATGAAGCGCACCGCGCGGCACCTGAAGGCCGAACTGCACGGCAAGCTCGACTCGGCGCTCGCCATGGGCACCGGCGCGCTCGTCGCCACCGCCTTCCTCGCGGTGGGCCGCGAGGGCCTGGAGACCGCCCTGTTCGTGTGGGCGTCGGTACGGGCCAGCGGCGAGGGCTCGTCGGCGCCGCTCATCGGGGTGCTGCTGGGCATCGCGACGGCGATCGTGCTGGGCTGGCTGTTCTACCGGGGCGCCCTGAAGATCAACCTCGCGAAGTTCTTCAAGTGGACCGGCGCCATGCTGGTCGTCGTGGCCGCGGGCGTGCTCGCGTACGGGGTCCACGACCTCCAGGAGGCTCGCTTCCTGGGCGGCCTGGGCGACAAGGCCTTCGACATCAGCTCGGCGATCCCGCCGGACAGCTGGTACGGGACCCTGCTCAAGGGCGTGTTCAACTTCCAGCCGGACCCCACGGTCCTCCAGCTGTCGGTGTGGGCGCTCTACCTGGTCCCCGTGCTGGTGCTGTTCTTCGCGGACACGAGCCGCCCGGCAAAGACGAAGCCCAGGCCGACGGACAAGGCCCCTGTCGCCTGACGGGTGCGGCGCCGCTGCCGGGGGCAAATCAAGCCTCGCCGGCGTTTGAGGCGCGGGGGTCCGGGGGCGGAGCCCCCGGCAGCGGCGCCGCACCCGGTTACGGGAGCCGGACGCCCTCGCCGCCGACCCTGACCCGGGGGTCACCCGAGCGGAGCTCCACCGTGAGCACCCCCGGGCGCCCCATGTCCTCGCCCTGGTGGAGCGTGAGGACGGCCTCCTCCGCAACCAGCCCGAGCTCCCGCGCGTACGCGCCGAAGGCGGCCGCGGCAGCCCCGGTGGCGGGGTCCTCGACGACCCCGCCGACCGGGAAGGGGTCCCGTACGTGGAACTCCGCCGGGCCCGTCCGGTGCACCAGCTGGACCGTGGTGAGGTCCAGGCGCCGCATCAGGGCCTCCAGGCGGGCGAAGTCGTAGGCCAGGTCCGCGAGCCGGGCCCGGGTGGCGGCGCCGAGCACCAGGTGCCGGGCTCCGGCGTACGCGATCCGCGGCGGGAACGCCGGGTCCAGGTCCGCCTCGGGCCAGTCCAGCGCGGCCAGCGCCTCGGCGAGGTCGGCGGCGCCGATCTCCTCGGTGTGCGGCTCCACGCTGGTCAGCGTGGCCCGCGGCACCCCGTCCTCGGAGGTGACGGAGACCGGGATGGTGCCCGCCCGGGTGGCGAAGACGAGGTCGCCCGGCCCGATCCGCTCCGCCAGCGCCACGGCGGTGGCCACGGTGGCGTGCCCGCAGAAGGGGACCTCGGCCTTCGGGCTGAAGTAGCGCACGGTGAAGGCCCGGCCCTCCTGCCCGCCCAGCCCCTGGGGCGGGTCGGTCAGGAAGGCGGTCTCGCTGTATCCCAGCCGGGCGGCGATCCCCAGCATCGCCGCGTCGTCGAGCCCGGCCGCGTCGAGCACGACCCCGGCGGGGTTCCCGCCCGCCGGGTCCCGGGAGAAGGCGGTGTAGCGCAGTACTTCGGCATCCTTGGTATCGGTCATGCGGCCATGATCGCCCAACCGGGTGACCGGGTGGCTATCCGCGGCCGATGTACGGCATGGAGGTCGCCATCACCGTCGCGAACTGGACGTTGGCCTCCAGCGGGAGCTCCGCCATGTGCAGCACCGTGCGCGCCACGTCGGCGGCGTCCATCACCGGTTCGACCGCCAGCTGCCCGTTGGCCTGGAGGATGCCGGTCTGCATCCGCTCGGTCATCTCGGTCGCCGCGTTGCCGATGTCGATCTGGCCGCAGGCGATCCGGTACGGGCGCCCGTCGAGCGACAGCGACTTGGTCATGCCCGTCATCGCGTGCTTGGTCGCGGTGTAGGCGATGGAGTTCGGCCGCGGCACGTGCGCGGAGATGGAGCCGTTGTTGATGATCCGGCCGCCCTGCGGGTCCTGCGCCTTCATCTGCCGGAACGCCGCCTGCGCGCACAGGAAGGCGCCGGTGAGGTTGACGTCCACGACCGAGCGCCAGGCCTCGTAGCCGATGTCCTCCAGCGGGACTCCGCCCGGGCCGAAGGTGCCCGCGTTGTTGAAGAGCAGGTCGAGGCGCCCGTAGCGCGCGCGGACCGCCTCGAACAGAGCGGTCACGTCGTCCGGATCGCTCACGTCCGTCGGTACGCACAGCACGTCGGCGTCGTCCCCGGCCGCCCTGGCCGTCTCCTCCAGCGGTTCGGTCCTGCGGCCCGCGACGGCCACGGCCCAGCCCGCCGCGGCCAGGGTCAGGGCCACGGAACGGCCGATCCCGGAGCCGGCTCCGGTCACCACTGCGATCTTCTTGGCACTTGCGTTCATGGGGCCGCAGGGTACGTCACACCGGGCTCCGGCCCCGGGACGTTCCGATAGCTGAGAGCATGGTCCGGTCAGGGGTGCACAGAGCAGATCAGAGGACTGGAGTTCCGCATGTCGGAGAGAGCCCCCGCGACGGCCCCCTCAGCCGAGCCCGACGAGGCATCCGAGGCGACCGGGCCGTCGCCCGCACCGCCCTCCGCCCCCGCCGGCACCGCCGCCCCCCTGACGGCGGCACGCCGCACCGGCCTGCTCGTCACCTTCATACTCGGCGGGCTCACCGCCCTGCCCCCGCTGTCCATGGACATGTACCTCCCGGCCCTGCCGGAGGTCACCACCGCCCTGCGCAGCCCGGCCGCGACCGTCCAGCTCACCCTCACCGCCTGCCTCGCCGGCATGGCGCTGGGCCAGCTGGTCATCGGCCCGATGAGCGACAAGTGGGGCCGGCGCCGGCCGCTGCTCGTCGGCATGATCGTGTACGTCCTCGCCACCGCGGTCTGCGCCCTCGCCCCGACCGCCGAGCTGCTGATCGCCTTCCGCCTGGCCCAGGGCCTGGCCGGGGCGGCCGCGATCGTCATCGCACGGGCCGTCGTACGCGACCTGTACGACGGCGTCGAGATGGCGAAGTTCTTCTCCACCCTGATGCTCATATCCGGGACGGCCCCGATCATCGCCCCGCTCATCGGCGGCCAGGTGCTGCGCTTCTCCGACTGGCGGGGGGTCTTCGTGATCCTCACCGCCGTCGGCACCGTGCTCACCCTGATGGTCTGGCGCGGCCTCGGCGAGACCCTGCCGCCCGAGCGCCGGCACACCGGCGGCGTCGGTTCCGCGCTCCGCACCATGCAGGGCCTGCTGGGCGACCGCGTCTTCACCGGCTACATGCTGGCCGGCGGCTTCGCCTTCGCCGTGCTCTTCTCCTACATCTCCGCGTCCCCGTTCGTGGTGCAGGAGATCTACGGTGCTTCGCCCCAGGCCTTCAGCCTGCTCTTCGGGGTCAACTCGGTCGGCCTGATCGCCGTCGGCCAGATCAACGGCAAGCTGCTGGTGGGCCGGGTCAGCCTGGACAAGGCGCTGGCCGTCGGACTCGGCATCATCGTGCTCGCCTCGGTGTCGCTGCTGCTGATGTCGACGGGGGTGTTCGGGGAGGTCGGCCTGGCCCCGATCGCGGCTGCCCTCTTCGTCCTGATGTCGGCGATGGGCCTGGTCCTGCCGAACACCAACGCCCAGGCCCTGATGCGCACCCCGCACGCGGCGGGCTCGGCCTCCGCGCTGCTGGGCACGTCCTCCTTCCTGGTCGGCGCGATCGCGTCCCCGCTGGTCGGGATCGCGGGGGAGGACACGGCCGTGCCGATGGCCGTGGTGCAGGTGGCGTGCGCCCTCCTGTCGGTGGGCTGCTTCCTCGGCATGTGCCGCCCCTGGCACCCCCGCGAAACCCCCGCCTAGCCGTCCCGTCACGCCCCTGCGGCGCCGCTGCGGGGGCTCCGCCCCCGAACCCCCGCGCCTCAAACGCCGGCGAGGCTGAAATTTCCCTGCGGGCGGCCTGAGCCAAATCCAGCCCCGCCGACGTTCAAAGCGGGGGCACATCCAGCCCCGCCGGCGCTTGAGGCGCGGGGCACGGGGCGGAGCCCCGAGGGGGCGGCCGCCCGGCGGGGCCCGTCGGCGCCGTAAACTTCGCTGGTGAACGCCTCCGCCTACGCCTCCACCGCCGAGACCCTCCGCAGCGCCCTCGCCAGGCTGCTCGACGGGCTCCCCCCGAAGCAGGCCTCCGCCGCCGTCGAGCGGCTCATCGCCAGCTACCGGGGGCAGACCCCCACCGACGCCCCCGTCCTCCGCGACCGCTCCGACGTGGCGGCGTACGCGGCGTACCGGATGCCCGCCACCTTCGAGGCCGTCCGGGCCGCCCTCGACGGGCTCGCGGAGGCCGCCCCCGACTGGGCCCCCGGCTCGCACGTGGACGTCGGCGGCGGCACCGGCGCCGCGACCTGGGCGGTGGACTCCACCTGGGACGGCCCCCGCGCGACCACGGTCCTGGACTGGGCGGAGCCCGCACTGGCCCTCGGCAAGGAGCTGGCGGCGGCCTCCGCCTCCCCCGTGCTCCGCGCGGCGGACTGGCGGCGGGCCGTCATCGGCTCGGGGCTGTCCCTCCCCGACGCCGACCTGGTGACCGTCTCGTACGTGCTCGGAGAGCTGAAGCCCGAGGCCCGCACCGCCGTCGTCGCCGAGGCCGCCCGCGCCGGCCAGGCCGTGGTGCTGATCGAACCCGGCACCCCGGAGGGCTACCTCCGCATCCGCGAGGCCCGCGACCAGCTGATCGCGGCCGGGCTGCGGGTGGCCGCGCCCTGCCCGCACGACGGGACCTGCCCGATCGAGGTCGGCCAGGACTGGTGCCACTTCTCGGCGCGCGTCAGCCGTTCCTCCCTGCACCGCAAGGTCAAGGGCGGCTCCCTCCCGTACGAGGACGAGAAGTTCAGCTACGTCGCCGCGACCCGCTTCCCGACCCGCCCGGCCCCCTCCCGGATCACGCGGAAGCCGCAGATCCGGAAGGGCCTCGTCCTGCTCGACCTGTGCGGTCCCGAGGACGAGGGCCTGACCCGGGCCACCGTGACCAAGCGCCACGGTGACCTCTACAAGGCGGCGCGGGACGCCGCCTGGGGCCAGGACTGGCCGCCGGCGGCGCCGGCCGAGGACCGCTAGCGACCGATGACCGCCAGGGCCGCTAGGGCCGCAGCTCCTGCGTGCAGCACTTCACGCTGCCGCCGCCCTTGAGCAGCTCCCCCAGATCCATCGGCACCGGCTCGAACCCCCGGTCGCGCAGCGGCGCCAGCAGCCCGGTCGCCGCCTGCGGCAGCAGCACGTGCCGGCCGTCCGAGACCGCGTTCAGGCCCAGCGCGGCCGCGTCCTGCCCGTCGGCGAGCAGCGCGTCCGGGAAGAGCCGCCGGAGGACGGCCTGACTGCCCGGCGAGAAGGCGCCGGGGTAGTACATGACCTCGTCGCCGTCGAGGACGCTGAGCGCCGTGTCCAGGTGGTAGTACCGCGGGTCCACCAGGTCCAGTCCGATGACCGGGCGGCCGAAGAACTCCTGGGCCTCGTCGTGCGAGAGCGGGCTGGAGCGGAAGCCCCGGCCGGCCAGGATGTAGCTGGCGGTGACGGCGAAGTCCCCCTCGCCCTCGTTGACGTGGGACGGCTCGTGGACGTCCTGGTAGCCGTGACCGCGGAACCAGTCGAGGTGGATCTCCGCCTCGGGGGCCCGCTCGGGATAGGCGAACCGGGCACCGAGCACCCGGCCGTCGACGACCAGGGCCCCGTTGGCCGCGAAGACCATGTCGGGCAGCGCGGGGTCCGGTACGAGGGTCTCGACGGTGTGTCCGAGGGAGCGGTAGCGGTCCCTCAGGTCCTCCCACTGGGCGAGTGCGAGGGGCAGGTCCACCGGTTTCGTGGGGTCCATCCACGGATTGATGGAGTACGTGACCTTGAAGTGTGCGGGTGGGCACATCAGGTAGCGCCGGGGTGTGGCGTCTCTGCGCAAAGAAGGCTCCTCACGACTTACACGACTCACGACGAGTAGTGGAGAGAATCGTCTCTCCTGAAGCAGGACAACGCAGTGAACTGATTGGGTGGTTTACGGGACCAGACGAAGACGAGACGTCTCGGTTGGTAGTTTGGCGCCATGCCCAAGACCCCTGACGCCACCCGCCGCAGCGACCGCTCCCGGCGGGCCATCCTCGACGCCTCGCTCGCCCTCGTCGGAGAGGTCGGCTACAACAAGCTGACGATCGAGGCCATCGCGGCGCGCGCCGGGGTCGGCAAGCAGACCATCTACCGCTGGTGGCCGTCGAAGGCCGCCGTCCTCCTCGACGCCTCGCTCGCGCTCGCCGGGGACCCGGAGGCGGCGGCCGAGTGGACCGGCTTCCCGGACACGGGGGATCTCGCGGCCGACCTGAAGCACGTACTGCGGGCGACGGTGGACGAGCTGAACGACGCGAAGTACGAGGCCCCCCTGCGCGCCCTGACGGTGGCCGGGGCGACCGACCCCGAGCTGGGGGCCCGCTTCAACGAGCAGCTGCTGGAGCCCCAGCTCGCCCTGTACGAGGCGCGGTTGCGCACGGCGAGGGAGGCAGGGCAGCTCGCGCCGGACGCGGATCTGCGGCTGGCGGTGGAGATGCTGCTCGGTCCGCTGACGCACCGCTGGCTGCTGCGGACGGCTCCGCTGACGCACGGTTATGCGGATGCGCTGGTGGACCGGGTACTGGGCGGGATGGCGGGCGGGGCGGCGGGTCGGGGGCCGGGCGGGGGGCCGGGCGGGGTGGCAAACGTCACCGCGGACTAGCCGCGTCGAAGGCCGCCCGAGGTCAATTGCCCGAATTTCATGCTTATCTGGTGATTTCCGGTTGCCCATCCCGAACCCCCCGGTCGCGGAGAGCGGTCACCCGGGGCGCAGGATGGTGGGACCATGTGAAGGTCCGCCGGGGCAACGGTGAGGTGAGGGGATAGATGGGGTCCGAGTCCGGCCGCGTCAAACGCGGCGAGCAGAGCAGGATTTCCCAGTGGCTGCGCCGGCGGCAGAAACCCACCGCCGAGGACCCCGGACGCGATCGCGAGGCGCTCCTCCTGGCCGTCGCCGGCGCCGGTCTGCCGCTCGCCCCCGCCGCCCATCCCGCCGGCTACCGGTGTTCGTGCGACCGGATCGGCTGTCCGACGCCCGCACGGCACCCGCTCTCCTTCGCCTGGCAGACCCAGTCGACCACCGACCGCGCGCAGGTCGAACGCTGGGCGCGCAACCAGCCCCAGGCCAACTTCATCACCGCGACCGGCATGGTCCACGACGTACTCGACGTCCCGCTGGAGGCCGGCACCGCCGCCCTCGCCCGCCTGCTGGAGGCCGGCATCGAGGTGGGCCCGGTCGCCGAGTCGGGCGGCACGGGCGAACAGGCCCGCATGCTCTTCTTCACCGCGACGCGCGGCACCCCGGAGGACGAGGACGAGTGGTGGCCGTGCGAACTGGACTGCCATCCCGAGACGATGGACGAGCACCCGGGGCTCCGCTGGCACTGCCGCGGCAGCTACGTCCTGGTCCCCCCGGCGGCCCTCCCCGGTGACCAGTCGGTGACCTGGCTCCGTGGCATGGAACACCCCCTCCCGGACCCCCTCACCCTCCTGGAAACCCTGACGGACGCGTGCGCGCAGTACGCGGGCACCTCGCCCCAGACCCCGGCGGCGGTCGCCTGGCCCTTGGGCCGCTAGGCCGCCGGGGCTCCGCCCCCGAGCTACGCCCGGGCCCCTGGGGCTCCGCCCCAGACCCCGCGCCTCAATCGCCGGCGGGGCTTGATTTCGCCCGCCTGGTCGGACAAGTACCGCTTACAAACCGGGGCTCCGCCCCGAACCCCGCGCCTCAAACGACGGCGAGGCTGGATGTGGCCCCGTCCTCGTTTGTCTCCGGCCCAGCTGCTGGGGGGGCTGACGCTGCCGCACCAAGCTGGCGGCATCAGGCCAAATCCAGCCCGCCGGCGATTGAGGCGCGGGGCACATCCAGCCTCGCCGGCGTGTGAGGCGCGGGGGTCCGGGGGCAGCGCCCCCGCAGCGGCGCCGCAGACGCACAGGCGCAGCCAAACCCAGCCCCGCCGGCGATTGAGGCGCGGGGGCTCGGGGGCAGAGCCCCCGCAGCGGCGCCGCAGACGCAGGGGTAGCCGGACCGGCCGGTCAGTGGATCTGGGTGACCACCACGTCGAGGGACCACGACTTGCCCGGCTTCGCGGGAGCCTCCGCCTCCACCACGTACCCCAGGTCCCGCAGGGCCGTCACCAGCGCCGCCGGGGACGCGGGTGCCGCCCCCGCGAGCAGCAGGTCCCGGACCAGCCGCCCCTTGGTCGCCTTGTTGAAGTGGCTCACCACCGACCGCTTCTCCACCCCGTCCACCACCTGCGCGTGCAACACCCGCACGGTGGCCGTCCGCCCCGCCACCTCCCCCTTCGGCTTCCACGCCGACGCGTACGCCGACGACCGCAGGTCCAGGACCAGCCCCTCCCCCGCCGCCTCGGGCAGGACCGAGGCCATCGGCTCCCGCCAGTACGCCCCCAGCGCCCCCAGCCCCGGCAGCTTCACGCCCATCGAGCAGCGGTACGAGGGGATCCGGTCGGTGATCCGGACCGCACCCCACAGCCCCGAGAAGACCAGCAGCGCGTCCTCGGCCGCCGTGCGCGCCGCCGGCGTCAGGTCGGCGAGGCCCAGGGCGTCGTACAGCACGCCGGTGTAGATCTCCCCCGCCGGCCGGGCCACCGCCGAGCGCAGCTCCACGTTCTTCGCGACCTCGCCCCGCAGCCCCTCGCTCAGGCCGAGCACCTCGCGCGCCTTGAGCTCGTCCGCCGCGCACAGCTCGACCAGCTCGTCCAGGACCGCCGCGCGGGCCGCGGCCAGGCCGGGCAGCGACAGCGTCTCCGGCTCCAGGGGTGCGCCGGAGCCGCCGGCGGCCTTTCCTTCGGACGGCGGCAGCAGCACGAGCACGGTGGTTCTCCTTCGGTACGAGCACAGCGCGGGGGTGCGGCCCCGACATGCCAGCGTAGGCCCTCCCGCGCGGAGCCCTTCCACCTCGCCCCGGCCGCGCCCCGCCCGGCGGCGCCCCGCCCGGCCCCGCCCACCGCGCCGTTCCGTGCCCGCCGACCTACGCTCGGGTCATGCCCCGTCGCCCGATGCACATGTCAGACGCGGCCAAGGCCGCACTGCGCACCGCCCTGCAGAAGCTCCGGAAGCAGATGCAGGTCGACGCGGACTTCCCCGCACCCGTGCTGGAGGCCGCCGCGGCGGCCGCCCAGGCACCCTCGCTGTCCCACAAGGACGCCACCCACCTGCCGTTCTTCACGATCGACCCGCCGGACTCGAGGGACCTCGACCAGGCCATGTACCTGGAACGGCGGCCGGGCGGCGGGTTCCGCGTCCACTACGCCATCGCCGACATGGCCGCCTTCGTCACGCCGGGCGGCCTGCTGGACGCCGAGGCCAACAAACGGGTCGAGACGCTGTACTTCCCCGACGTCAAGGTCCCCCTGCACCCGCCCGTGCTCTCCGAGGGCGCGGCCAGCCTGCTGCCGAACCAGACCGTCCCCGCCCTGCTGTGGCAGCACGACCTGGACGCCCACGGCACGGTGACCGACTCGAACGTGAGCCGCGCCCTGGTCCGCAGCCTGGCCAAGCTGAACTACGCGGGCGTCCAGCAGGACATCGACGCGGGTACGGCCGAGGAGTCCGTCCTCCTGCTGCGCGACATCGGCAGGCTGCGCGAGGACGTCGAGGCCGAACGCGGCGCCGTCTCGCTCGTCCTGCCGGACCAGGAGGTCGACTTCGAGGGCGGAGAGTTCCGGCTGGCCTACCGGGCGCCGCTCGGCGTGGACGGCTGGAACGAGCAGCTCTCCCTCATGACCGGGATGGCCGCGGCGCAGATCATGCTGGACAGCGGTACGGGCATCCTGCGGACCCAGCGGAAGAGGACGCCCGACCCGGTCCCGGGACTGCGCCTGATCGCCCGGCAGCTCGGCATCGACTGGCCGGACCACATGTCGTACGCCGAGCTGATCCGCAAGCTCGAACCGGGCCTGCAGAACCACGCGGCCTTCCTCCACGAGGCCACCCGCCTGTTCAAGCGGGCGGAGTACACGACCTTCCGCAACGGCGCCGTCCCCCCGTCTCCCGTGCACGCCTCGATCGCGGCCCCGTACGCGCACTGCACGGCTCCGATGCGGCGCCTGGTCGACCGGTACAGCGGTGAGCTGTGCGCGGCGGCCTGTGCGGGCCAGGCCCCGCCGGCCTGGGTGCTCGCGGCCCTGGACGGCCTGCCGGGCAGGATGGCCGACGGAAAGGGAGGCACGGCGGACAGGGAATCCGTGGACATCGTGGAGGCGGCCCTGCTCATGAAGCGGAAGGGCGAGACCTTCGACGCCGCCGTCATCAACACCGACGTGGACGCGCCCGCGCCGGTGTCAGGAGGTCTGGCCTATCTGGCGGAGCCCCCCGTGATGGGCCGGATCACGTCGGCGAGCGCGAGTCTCGTGCTCGGTGCGAGCGTCCGCGCCACGCTGGATCGGGCCGACCCGGAAGCGGGCCTCAACGTGGACAAGATCCTCTTCAGCGTGCCGTAGTGACCCGCCGGTGAGGCGCGCCCGGTCAGGCGCGCCCGGTCAGGCGCGCCCGGTCAGGCGCGCCCCGCCGGGGCGTCGCCGGCCTGGACGTCGCCGGGCGCCGCCCGCACCGCGGCAACGAGCGCCGCCGGGTCGTCGGCGTGGAAGCGGACGGTCCGTGCCTCTCCCCGGGCCCCGAGCGGGCGGGTGAAGGGGAGCGGGCGGGCCAGCTCCAGGGTCACCGTGGTCTGGCTGCCCACGATCAGGTCGAGCACCCCGTCCTCGGAGACGGTGACCAGCCGGCCCTCTGGGTAGCGGCGGTCGACGCGGACCGAGGCCACCGCGTCCGGCGGGACGACGAGGTCGAAGAGGGCCCCGTAGCGGATCCGCAGGGAGCCGTCCGGGCCGACCACGTGCGGCCGCGTCACGCAGGCGGCGTGCAGGGCGAGCATGATCACGATGCCGTACACGTCGAGGACGAGCACCACGCGGTGGACGGCCGGCCAGGGGATGAGGAAGGCCAGGGCGACCGTCTCGACCACCGACACGAAGACCATCCCGTACATCATGGCGGTCTGCGGTCCGGTGTATCCGGCGGCCAGGTCCCCGGCCCGGACCCCGTGCTTCCGGCGCAGTGCCCACCACCCGAGGGAGGCCGTCGCGCGCAGCTCGTGCCGCAGCAGCCGCCGCACCTGGACCGGGACGACGGTGTGCACCGCCTCCCACCAGGCCGCCCGGGGCTCCGCACCCCGGGCCCGGGCGGCGGCGTACAGCGCGCGCAGCACCCGGGCCTCCAGCAGGAGCACGGCGAGCACCAGCACCTCGGACGCCGCCGTCGCCCACGCGGGGAGCCGCACTCCGGCGACCAGGCAGCAGACCAGCACCAGTTCCGCCGGTATGACGGCCGCGGCGGCCATCCGCGCCGCCCGCACCCCGCCCGTCGTCACGACGCTCATCCCGTGCCCCTCTCCATGAAGGCCTCCATGACCCGGCGTACGACTTCCGCCTGGGCGGGCGCGAAATCGGCGAGCAGCGCGTCCTTGAACCCGGCCACGACCGGGCCGCCCCGTTTCGGGATCGCGGCGAACACCTCGTCGGGGACGGCCGCGACCATGTCCGCCGCCAGGGCCGCGATGCGCGGGTCGTCCGCGGCGGCGTCGGCGAGCGCGTCCAGCCGCTCGTAGAGGGCGAGCACCGCGGGATCGCCGGCCAGCGGCCCGAGGGCCGCGTAGAACTCCTCGCCGGCGGGGCCCGAGGCGTCGAGCAGCATCAGGTGCTCGCGGTCCTTGGCCGCGGTCGGCGAATCGGTGGCCGGCGCCTTGGCGAGCAGCGCGGCGAGCGCGGGCGAGAGCGGTTCGGCCTCCCCGGGCGGGGCGGCCAGCAGCACGGCGAGCCGCCGCCGGCGCTCGGCCAGCTCGGCCTCCTGCCGGGCGAGGTCGGCGTCGAGCTCTTCGAGTACGTCGGCCAGTTCGCGCCCGGCGTCGTCCGCGAGGACGTCGCGCACCTCGTCGAGGCTGAGCCCGAGCTCGGTGAGCCGGCGTACGCGCGCCAGCAGCACGGCGTCGCGGACGCTGTAGGCCCGGTATCCGTTGGGTCGCCGCTCCGGTTCCGGGAGCAGCCCGACATGGTGGTAGTGCCGGATCGCCCGGGTGGTGACCCCGACGAGCGCGGCGATCTCTCCGATCCGCATGACCTCAGTAGAAACCCTGCCGCTGCGTCAAGGTCAAGCGAGGCCGTCGCCCCGGGTAACATGGCCAGCACGGCAGACGAGTCGGCCGGACGGTCGCGTCGGGATCCCCGGATCCCGCCGAGGAACGTCCGGGCTCCACAGGGCAGGGTGGTGGGTAACGCCCACCCGGGGTAACCCGCGGGACAGTGCCACAGAAAACAGACCGCCGGGGGCCTTGGCCCCCGGTAAGGGTGAAACGGTGGTGTAAGAGACCACCAGCGCCTGAGGTGACTCAGGCGGCTAGGTAAACCCCACCTGGAGCAAGGTCAAGAGGATCCGTCTTCGGACGGGTCTGCGCGGACGATCGAGGGCTGCTCGCCCGAGTTCGCGGGTAGACCGCACGAGGCCGGCGGCAACGCCGGTCCTAGATGGATGGCCGTCTCCCCGGCGACCGCGAGGTCACCGGGCGACAGAACCCGGCGTACAGGCCGGCTCGTTCTGCCACCAGGTCCCTGGCCCGGCATTCGCCAAGGCCAGGGCCTCGGATTCAGGCCCGTGGCCCCTCTTCGGAGGGGCCACGGGCCTTTCTGCTGTCACGCGGACGGTCGGCGGGGGCTTTGCCGTGCCCGAGGACCCCTCCCACGGCTTGAGACGGACCTTCTGGTGACGCCCATACCTCGCTAACATCCACCGGCCCTTACCCCAGGTAACTACCGGCGGCCCGCGCCGTATACGCGGGGGCAGCCCAAAGGAGACCCGCCTCGTGTCCGACCAACCCGACAGCCTCGAAGCGGGCGAGACCGCCTCTCTTCCACCCATGCCGGTGGCACCTCCCGCCGTGATGGTGCCCCGCGCGTGGAAGCGCGCGGCCATCGCCGCGACCGCTGTGGCCTTCGTCAGCCTCACGGCGGCGTCCGCCGCCCTCGTCTACGCGCTGAATGTCAGCCCTGCCTCCACCGAAGCCGCTCCGGCGCCCACCGTGACCGTGACCGCCACGGAGACCGTGACCGCAGCCCCGCTCCCCGCCCCGCAGAGCAGCAACCGCACCGTCAGACCGGACGGGGAGGTACGGGAAAACGGCGCCATACCCGGAGGCGTCGCCGAACGCGACGTGAAGATCCTCAACCAGGGACTGGGCGAGTTCGGCAGCCAGAGCGCCTACAAGATCACCTGCCAGATCACCAACAACGGCACCGACGACGCCGACTACTTCGTGGTCTACGACGTCCTCGACAAGGACGGCGACTACCTCGGCACTGCGATCTGCGCCGCCGACCGGCTCGGATCCGGCAAGTCGAAGACCGACACGGGAGCCTTCATGAAGGGCTCCGGCGGGAACGGCACCCCGGAAGAAGCCAAGGCGATCAAACTCCAGTACGTGACCAGGAAGCCCACCGCCTGACCATCCGCCGACCCGCACCGATGCCCGCCGAACGGTGAGACGGCCCTTCATTCTGACGCCGGGTCACCCATACGATCATCGAGGCCCACCGGCGGTATCGGCGCGGTGGGCGCTCCTGTGAAGACGAGATGGGAATGCCCGTGACCACCCCTGAGAAGCCGGCCTCCGAGCCGGTCCCCGCCCCAGTCCAGGCCCCCGCCCCGGCCCCCGCGAACGTGGCCGGCGTGCCGGGTCCGCGCACCGCGAGCGGGCAGCCGATGATCCGGACCGAGCTCGCCTACGTGCAGCGCCGGGCCCCGTACGCGCAGGCCGCCCCCTACGTCACCGGGTGGCTCGCCCTCGCCGGGATCGGCGCGCTGATGTCCGTCATCGCACTGATCGTGGTCGCGCGCACCGAGGTTCCGACCGGTGACTGCGGGAGGTTCGGGTGCGGATCCGAGGTCACCGACGCGCTGGAGACGATCGCGAACGCCTGGACGTGGGCCACGATCGGCCTGGCCCTCGTGGTGCCCTCGGGCGTCCTCGCGCTGTGGGCCTGGCCGACGGAGATACGCCGCGTCATCGACTGACGGCCTGATCCGGAACCGAACGGAACGGAACGGACTGGACCCCCGACGCCGCGTCGGGGGTCCAGTCCGTTCCGTTCCCGGCACCGGCTACCGCAGGTGCGCGGTGTCGTTCAGCAGGCGGACCGAGGCGTTGCCGTCCGCGTAGTAGGCCACCGCCGAGAGGGAGGCCGCGGAGAGTTCCATGCGGAACAGCGCCTCCGGCGGGGCGCCCAGGGCGAGGCGGACCAGGATCTTGACCGGGGTCACGTGGCTGACCAGCAGGACCGTGCGGCCGGCGTGGGCGGCCAGCAGCCGGTCGCGGGTGGCCGAGATCCGGCGGGTCGCGGCCATGAAGCTCTCGCCGCCGCCCGTGGGGGCCGCCTTCGGGGAGTCCAGCCACGCCTGGAGGTCGTCCGGGAACTTCTCCCGCACCTCGGCGAAGGTCAGGCCCTCCCACGCGCCGAAGTCCACCTCGCGCAGGCCCTCTTCGACCGTGACCGTGAGGCCGAGGCGGTCGGCGACGGCCTGGGCGGTCTCGCGGCAGCGGCGCAGCGGGGAGCTGATGACCGTCTGGATCGTGCCGCGGGCGGCCAGTGCCTCGGCGACCGCGGACGCCTGCCGGCGGCCGGCCGGGGACAGCTCGGGGTCGGAGCCGCCGCTGCCGGAGAAGCGCTTCTGCGGGGTGAGGGCGGTTTCGCCGTGCCGCAGCAGCACGAAGGTGGCGGGGGTCCCCATGTCGGGGCCCCAACCCTGGCCGCCCGCGGGGGGCGTGGCCGCCGGGGCGGGGGCGGCCTGGGCCGGGGACGGCGCCGGGGAGGGGGCGGATCCCGATGCGGTGGGCTCGGGCTCCGCGAACAGGGTGTCGGCCCCTGCCTCCGCGACCGCCGATGCAGGGGCCGACGTACGGGAAGAAGCGCCCGCGCGGGCTTCCGCCGCGCCGAACGGCCCGCCTGTGTCGCCCGTTTCGGCGGAGGCGCCGGCCGCGCCGGTCGCGCCGCTCCGCGCGCCCGCGCCGGCCGCGAGGGCGGCCCGGACCGCCGCGGCCCCCTTCGCCGCGTCCCCCGGGGGGCCCTGCGACGGGGCGGCCAGGGCGCGGGCCGCCGAGGTGTCCAGGGCGGCCGTGGAGTCCGAGGGCTCCCACTGCCGGCCGCGCTTGCCCGCGTCCATCGCCTCGTTGGCCAGCCGGTCCGCGTGCTTGTTCTGCTCGCGCGGGATCCACTCGTACGTCACCTGCGCGCGCGGCAGGATCGCGGCCGCCTCGGCGGCGAGCGGCTTCATGTCGGGGTGCTTGATCTTCCAGCGGCCCGACATCTGCTCGACGACCAGCTTGGAGTCCATCCGGACCCGGACCCGCGCGTCCGGGTCCAGCTCCCGGGCGGCCTTGAGACCGGCGATCAGGCCCTTGTACTCCGCGACGTTGTTCGTCGCGACGCCGATGTACTCGGCGCGCTCGGCCAGCGTCTCGCCGGTCGCCGGGTCGAGGACGACCGCGCCGTAGCCGGCGGGCCCCGGGTTGCCCCGGGAACCGCCGTCCGCCTCCACGACGAACCCGACACGCCCCGGCATCAGATGCCCGAGTCCGCCGTACGGACCAGGATGCGGCCGCAGTTCTCGTGACGGACGACCTGGTTGCGGGCCGCGGCCTTGATCTCGTTGACCTCGGCCATGTCGAGCTCCAGACGGCAGCCCTCGCAGCGGCGCTGGTAGAGGCGCGCGGCGCCGACCCCGCCCTGCTTGACGCGGATCTTCTCGTACAGCGCCATCAGGTCGGCCGGCATCGACGCGACGATGACCTCGCGGTCCTTGGTGACCTTGGTGGCCTCGGCGTCGAGCTCGCCGGTGGCGGCGTCGCGGCGCGCGGTGGCGTCGGTCAGCTTGCCCTCCAGGGCGGCGACCCGGTCGGTGATCTCGGTGACGCGCTCCTGCGCGGCCTCCAGGCGCTCCATGACCTCCAGGACCACGTCCTCCAGGTCGCCCTGCCGCTTGGCGAGGGAGACGACCTCGCTCTGCAGGTTCGCCAGATCCCGGGCCGAGATGCCGACGCCGGAGTCGAGCCGCTGCTGGTCGCGGGTGGCGCGCTGGCGCACCTGGTCCACGTCCTGCTCCGCCTTGGTCTGCTCGCGGGCGGCGTCGCTCGCCTGGGTCTGGGCCGCCACGAGCAGGTCGCGCTGCTGCGTCAGGTCCTTGGTGAGGGAGTCGACCTCGGCGTGCTCGGGCAGCGACTTGCGCTTGTGGGCGAGCTGAGACAGCCGGACGTCCAGTGCCTGGACGTCGAGAAGTCGGATCTGGTCGGCGGGCTCGGCGTTCAGTTGGGGGCTCCAGAGGTAGAAGGGGGTGTGACGGACGGCGCGTGGGCCGTCCACGGGTCGGTGACCGTGCGCGAGACGTGGGTCCGCAGACCCCAGCCGTGGCGCTCGGAGATCGCGTCGAGCTGCGCGGCGGCCTGCTCGCACCAGGGCCACTCGGTGGCCCAGTGCGCGGCGTCGACGAGGGCCAGCGGGCTCTGCTCGCGGGCCTCGGAGACCGGGTGGTGGCGCAGGTCGGCGGTCAGGAAGGCGTCCACGCCGGCGGCCCTGACCTGGTCGAAGAGGCTGTCGCCCGAGCCGCCGCTGACGGCGACGGTACGGATGACCGAGTCCGGGTCGCCCGCCACGCGGATGCCCTGCGCGGTCTGCGGCAGCCGGGCGGCGGCGCGGCCGGCGAACTCGCGGAGGGTCTCGGGGCGGTCCAGCTCGCAGATCCGGCCGAGGCCGCGGCGGCCCTCCGGGTCGGTCGGGTCGGGCACGAGCGGGCCGGTGATCCGCAGGTCCAGGGCGCCGGCGAGGGCGTCGGAGACTCCGGGGTCGGCGGTGTCGGCGTTGGTGTGGGCCACGTGCAGCGCGATGTCGTTCTTGATCAGCGTGTGCACGACGCGGCCCTTGAAGGTGCCGGCCTCGACGGTGGTGGTGCCGCGGAGGTAGAGGGGGTGGTGGGTGACGATCAGGTCGGCGCCCAGCTTCACCGCCTCGTCGGCGATCTCCTGGACGGGGTCCACGGCGAACAGGACGCGGGAGACCTCGGCGTCGGGGTCGCCGCAGACGGTGCCGACGGCATCCCACTGCTCGGCCCGCGAGGGGGGCCAGAGAGCGTCCAGCGCGGCGATGACTTCAGAGAGACGGGGCACGGGCCAAGGCTACCGTCCGTGGCGACCGGCCCATGGCCTCCCGGCCCGGGTAATCCCTGCCCCCGGGCCCGGCGCCGCCGCGCAAGCGTCCCCGGGCTGCGCCCGGGCCCCTGGGGCTCCGCCCCAGACCCTCCCCCAGACTCCGTCCGGGGGGACCCCCACGCCTCAAACGCCGGCGGGGCTGGATTTTGCCGGCGTCAGCCTTGATGTGCGGGCCACAACGCAGCCCGGGCGGGCTGGGTTGCGCGGAGCGCAATTC
>NZ_JBHWUO010000084.1:0-23082 GCF_042736975.1 Streptomyces sp. NPDC059989 | reverse complement strand
CAAGGGTCGCCGAAGGCGATCACGTAGTGACGCGACCGTAGGGAGCGCCCTTGACAGGCCGGCACGAACCGGAAGGACGATGGGACTGACGGGAAGCCCCCAAACCCTCTCTGATCCGGGCCAGGGGGCTACGGCTCCCCGGTCCCCGGACCCGCGGACGGGGGCGGGTGGGCAGCCGCCGACCGGGCCCGGGGGGTCGAGGGGGAGATAGCGGGCCCGAGCCGCAAGCCGCAAGCCGCGTACGCCTACGCCCCGCGGCAAGCCCCCTACCCCCACCCTCCCTCAGAACGCCGGGCGTTCCGGGTCCAGGGTGGCGCGGCCCTCGCCGGGGGAGGAGGCGTGGGCGAAGCGGCGTTGCGGGATGCGGCCCGCGCGGAAGGCTAGGCGGCCCGCCGTGACGGCGTCGCGCATGGCCGCCGCCATCAGGACCGGCTCCTGGGCGCGGGTCACCGCCGAGGCCAGCATCACCGCCGCGCAGCCCAGTTCCATCGCCAGGGCGGCGTCGGAGGCCGTGCCCGCCCCCGCGTCCAGGATCACCGGGACCCCCGCCCGCTCCACGATCAGCTCGAAGTTGTGCGGGTTGCGGATGCCCATGCCCGAGCCGATGGGGGAGCCCAGCGGCATGATCGCCGCGCAGCCCACGTCCTCCAGCTTGCGCGCGAGCACCGGGTCGTCGTTCGTGTACGGGAGCACCGTGAAGCCCTCGTCGACCAGGATCTCGGCGGCGTCCAGCAGCTCGACGCCGTCGGGCAGGAGGGTCCGCTCGTCCGCGACGACCTCCAGCTTGATCCAGTCGGTGCCCAGGGCCTCCCGGGCCAGCCGGGCCGTGAGTACCGCCTCGCCCGCGGTGAAGCAGCCCGCGGTGTTCGGCAGGACCGCGATGTCCAGCTTCGACAGGACGGACAGGACGGAGCCCTGGACCGTGGGGTCCAGGCGGCGCATCGCCACCGTGGTGAGTTCGGTGCCGGAGGTGACGAGGGCCCGTTCCAGGGTGTCCAGGCTCGGGGCCCCGCCCGTACCCATGATCAGGCGGGAGGAGAAGGTGCGGTCGCCGAGGGTGAAGAGGTCGTCTGCCATGCCCCTCAGCCTCCCTGGACCGCGGTGAGGATCTCGATCCGGTCGCCCTCGCCCACCGGCGTGGCGGGCCACTGCCCGCGCGGGACCACGGTCTCGTTGAGTGCCGCGGCCACGCCGGAGGGGGCCGTGGTCAGGATGGCGACCACCGCGTCGAGCGTGGTGCCGGCCGCGACCTCGCGCGGCTCGCCGTTGACGGAGACGGATACGGAGACGGGGAAGGTCATGCGTACGACTCCTGTCGTGCGGTGGAGAAGCGGCGCGGGGTGAAGGGGCGTGCGATGTCCGGCAGTTCGCCGGTGGTCAGCAGCTCCGCCATCACGTCGCCGGTGAGCGGGGTCAGCAGCACCCCGTTGCGGTAGTGCCCGGTGGCCAGGTGCAGGCCCGGCAGGTCGGTCGGGCCCAGCAGCGGGGCGTTGTCGGGGGAGCCGGGCCGCAGTCCCGCCCGGGTTTCGGTGAGGGGGAGTTCGGTGATGCCGGGCACCAGCTCGTGGGCGTCGCGGAGGAGTTCGTAGACCCCGCCCGCGGTGACCGTGGTGTCCCAGCCGAGTTCCTCGCTGGTGGCGCCGATGACGAGCTCGCCGTTCTCGCGCGGCACGAGGTAGACGTGGCTGCCGCGCACGACCGCCCGTACCGTCCGCGACAGGAACGGCGCGTACGCCGCCGGTACGGACAGGCGCAGGACCTGGCCCTTGACCGGCCGTACGGGGGCCACGACCTCGGGCGGTACGCCCGTCAGCCGGCCGCTGAGCGAGCCCGCCGCCAGGACCACCTGGTCCGCGCGCAGCTCCGTACCGTCGTCGAGGACGGCCCCGGCCGCCCGGTCGGCGGTGACGAGCAGCCGTTCCGCGGCCGCCCGGTGGAGGGCCACCCCGGCCCCCTCGCAGGCGGCCAGCAGGGCGGCCGCGAGCCGGCGCGGGTCGACCTGGTGGTCGCCGTCCACGCGCAGGCCGCCACGGACGCCCGGGGCCAGCATCGGCTCCAGGCGGCGGCACTCGCGGCCGGTGAGCCACTCGGACTCCAGGCCGCAGCGGCGCTGGAGGGCGTGCAGCTCGCGCAGGTGGAGCCGGTCGTCGGCGTCGAGGGCGACGGCGAGGGTGCCGCAGGCGCGGTAGCCGATGTCCATGCCGCCGGCGGCGTCGGCGAGTTCGGCGGCGAACTCCGGGTAGCGCTCGGCGGAGGCGAGACCCAGGCCCAGCAGGGCTTCCTCGCCGTAGTGCAGTTCGGTGACGGGGGCCAGCATGCCGGCCGCGACCTGGGCGGCTCCGCCGCCGGGCGCCGGGTCGGCGAGCACGGTGCGCAGGCCGCGCCGCGCCGCCCGCCAGGCCGTGACCAGGCCGATGATGCCGCCCCCGATGACGAGGACGTCGGATCCGTTTCGACCGGATCCGTTCCGAGATGAGTGCATGGGCGTCCAGCCCCTCCCTTCGCCGGCATGACCCGGATCAGGTTCGTACGGTCGGAGGCCGGCCAGCCTCCCTCTCAGCCCGGTGCGCCCGGACTCCCGCGATAGGTACGGTGGCCAGACTATCCCTGCCGCGGACGGCGGGTAAGGGGCACCTCTTCCTGACGGCCCGTCAGGTGATTAGGGTGTCCGGATGATCATGCAGATGGAACAGACCGAGAACGGCGTCGTGATCGTCGGCGCCGGAATGGCCGGGGTGCAGACCGCGGTCGCGCTGCGGGAGCAGGGCTTCACCGGCCCGCTGACCCTGCTGGGAGCCGAACCCCACCAGCCCTACGACCGGCCCCCGCTGTCCAAGGCGGTGCTGCTCGGCAAGGCCGAGGACTCCGCCTTCGACGTGGACTTCGAAGGGCTCGGCATCGAGCTCAGGCTCGGCACGGAGGTCACCGGACTGCGGGCCGCCGACCGCGAGCTGGACACCGAGGCGGGCCCGGTCCCGTACGGGATCCTCGTGCTGGCGACCGGCGCCGAGCCGATGACCCTGCCCGGCACCGCCGGCGTCCCGGGCGTCCACCTCCTGCGCACCCTGGACGACGCGGCGCGGCTGCGCCCGGTCCTGGCGCAGGCGCCGTCGACGGTGGTCGTCGGGGCGGGCTGGATCGGCGCGGAGTTCGCCACCGCGGCCCGGGAGTCGGGCTGCGAGGTCACCGTGGTCGAGGCCGCGGACCGGGTCCTGGCCGGGGCGATGCCAGCGGAGGTCGCCGAGCCCATGGCGGGCTGGTACGCGGAGGCCGGCGCCGAGCTGATCACCGGCGCGAAGGTCGCCGGGATCGAGGAGGGCCGGGTCCTGCTGGCCGACGGGCGGGCCCTGCCGGCCGGCGCGGTGGTGGTCGGCATCGGCGCCCGCCCCGCCACCGGATGGATGGCCGGGACCGGCGTGGAGCTGGGCCCCGACGGCGCGGTCCTCGCCGACGAGTACCTGCGCACCTCGCTGCCCGGCGTGTACGCCGTCGGCGACTGCGCCTCCTTCCCGTCCGGGCGGTACGGGAAGCGGCTGCTCGTGCACCACTGGGACAACGCGCTCCAGGGGCCGCGCACGGTCGCCGCGAACATCCTGGCCGGCGAGCCGGCCAAGGTCTACGACCCGGTGCCGTACTTCTGGTCGGAGCAGTTCGGGCGCTTCGTGCAGTACGCCGGCCACCACGGCGGGGCCGACACGATGCTCTGGCGCGGGGACCCGGCCGAGCGCGCCTGGTCGGTGTGCTGGCTGCGCGGCGGCGCCCTGGTCGCCGTCCTGGCGGTGGGCCGCCCGCGCGACGTGGCGCAGGGGCGGCGGCTGATCGAGACGGGGGAGTCGGTGGATCCGGCCAAGGTCTCCGACCCCGGGGTCGCGCTGAAGTCCGCCACCCTTTAGCGGGCCGGGCCGCCGCTGCGCGGAACGGTCCCCTACCCGCCCTTCCACCGTTCCCCGGGCTCCGCCCGGACCCACGCCTCAAACGCCGGCGAGGCTGCGTTTGGCTCCGGCCGGAGCGAAATCCAGCCCCTCCGGCGTTTGAGGAGCGGGGTCCGGGGCGGAGCCCCGTGTCCCCGGGGCGGGACCCGGACGGGGCGCTCCGAGTACCGGCGGCGGAGCCGAGATGGCAGGCTTGTGCCCGTGACCGAGATTGACGCAAAGATCGATGCCCTTGTCCCCTCCTGGCTGTACCTCCCCGACATCGCGGAGATGCTCGACGTCGAGGTGACCCGGGTCCGCCAGATGGTCAAGGAAGGTCAGCTGCTCGCCGTGCGCCGCGGCGAGAACCGCTCCCTCCAGGTACCCGCGCCCTTCCTCGACGGAGACAAGGTCGTCAAGGGCCTGGTCGGCCTGCTGACCGTGCTCCGCGACGACGGCTTCTCCGACGCGGAGATCCTGGAGTGGATGTTCACCCCGGACCCGACCCTGCCCGGCACCCCCGCCCAGGCGCTGAGCGAGAATCGCGGCACGGAGGTCAAGCGCCGCGCCCAGGCGCTCGCCCTCTGACCTGATCCGCATCCGCTCCACCGCGGTGTACGGGCCCCCGGGCCCGTACACCGCTTCCACCACGGGGGGTACACCCATGCAGCAGCTGTCCGACGCCCGGCTCTACCTGTGCACGGACGCCCGCAAGAAGCAGGGCGACCTCCCCGAATTCCTGGACGCCGTCCTGGCCGGCGGCGTGGACATCGTCCAGCTCCGCGACAAGGGCATGGAGGCCGGCGAAGAGCTCGAACACCTCCAGGTGTTCGCCGAGGCCGCACGCCGCCACGGCAAGCTCCTCGCCGTGAACGACCGGGCCGACGTCGCCCACGCCATCGGCTCCGACGTGCTCCACCTCGGCCAGGGCGACATCCCGGTCCCGGCCGCCCGCGCCATCCTGGGCGAGCAGGTGCTCATCGGCCGCTCCTGCCACGCCGAGGCCGAGGTCGACGCGGCCGTCGCCGAGCCCGGCGTGGACTACTTCTGCACCGGCCCCTGCTGGCCGACCCCCACCAAGCCCGGCCGCTTCGCCCCCGGCCTCGGACTGGTCCGGTACACGGCCTCCCTGGAGCAGGACCGGCCCTGGTTCGCGATCGGCGGCATCGACGCCACGAACCTGGACGAGGTCCTGGACGCCGGAGCCACCCGCGTGGTCGTCGTCCGCGCCCTCACCGAGGCCGCCGACCCGGGAGCCGCCGCGGCCGACCTGGCCAAGCGCGTCCGCGCCCGCCTCGGCTAGAAGAACCACAAGGACCACGGAGCGGTCGAGCCGCGTTTGTCCAAAAACGTGTCCAAAAGATGGACACCGCTTCGATGCCCGCCTGGCCCCGTCTAACCTGCCCGTATGGCCCATGGCACCTCTTCCACCTGGACGGACCGCGCACACACGGTCCGCGACCTCCTCGCGTCCGGGCGCTCGTACTCCTTCGAGTTCTGGGCCCCGAAGACGGAGAAGGGCGAGCGCAACCTCTGGAACGCGCTCCGCCGGATCGAAGCGGTGTCCCCGAGCTTCGTCTCCGTCACGTACGGAGCCGGCGGCTCCACCCGGGGCGGCACCGTCCGCGCCACCCAGCAGATCGCCGCGGACACCACGCTGACCCCCGTCGCACACCTGACCGCCGTGGACCACTCGGTCGCCGAGCTGCGCAACGTCATCGGCCAGTTCGCCGACGCCGGCATCCGGAACATGCTCGTCGTGCGCGGAGACCCGCCGGGCGATCCCATGGGCGAGTGGGTGCCGCACCCGGAGGGCGTGCACTACGCCGCCGACCTGGTCCGCCTCGTCAAGGAGTCCGGCGACTTCTGCGTGGGCGTCGCCGCCTTCCCCGAGATGCACCCGCGTTCGACGGAATGGGACACGGACATCCGGCACTTCGTGGACAAGTGCCGCGCGGGCGCCGACTATGCGATCACCCAGATGTTCTTCCACCCGGAAAATTATCTGCGGCTGCGCGACAGCGTCGAAAAGGCGGGCTGCGAGACCCCGATCATCCCTGAGGTCATGCCCGTTGTGAGCACCAAGCAGCTCGACCGGCTGCCCCAACTCAGCAACGCAGTCTTCCCCGCGGACGTGAAAGAGCGCATGCTCGCCGTCAAGGACGACCCGGCCGCTGTACGCTCCATTGGCATCGAGTTCGCCACGGAGTTCTGCGCGCGGCTGCTGTCCGAGGGTGTCCCGGGGCTGCACTTCATCACGCTGAACAATTCCACGGCGACTCTCGAGATCTACGAGAACCTGGGCCTGCACCAGCGGGCCTGACCGGCGGGCCCCCGTTCCCTGGGCGGTCGGCCGTACCGAGAGGGGCCATGCATGGGTATGACGGTCCTCTACATCGCGTTCGGCTTCGTCGCGCTGTGGTTGCTTGCCGAGGTCCTGATGCAGTACAAGGCCCGGCTCCGCTGGCGCCTGCTCGCCTTCACCGGCTTCCTCGGCGTGGTCGCCGGGGTGGTCCTGCCGTCGGTGCCGGTCATCGGCGCCGGCGCGCTCGCGTTCGCCCTGGGCCAGACCCTGGTGACGCTCTCCTTCCGCAAGGGCTTCGTGGCCGGCTGGGCGCTGCGCCGCGGCGGCGAGCCCGTACGGCAGTCCGGGCGCCGCCGGTCGGGCGGTCCGCGCCCGGAACCGGCGCTCGAAGTCACCGCGCTCGAGTACGAGTCGGAGTCCGACTCCGCGTACGAGTCCGCGTACGGGTCGCGGGACGCGGACGGAGCGGCGGCCGAGGAGGTCTACCGCCCCGAGCCGGTGCCCGAGGACACCGGGTCCTACGGGATCCAGAGCTTCGCGCCCCAGCAGGCCCCCGACGCCGGCCAGACGGCCGCCTTCGCCTCGCCGTTCACCACGGCCGAGCAGGACTCCCACCAGTACGCCGCGTATTACGACCCGTCATACCAGGCGGGCACGGGCGGGTACGACTACTCCGCCGGCTATCCGACGGGCGAGCAGCAGCAGGTCTACGCCGCCTACTCCGACCCGTACATCGGCACCGGCGGCTCCATCCCGCCCCAGCCCTACGACTACACCCCGTACACCGGTTACGGGACGACGGGGCAGCCGCAGGAGCAGTACTCCATGGACACCCCGCCGGGCGGGGTCTGGGTCCCGCAGCAGCGGTCCACCGACGAGTACGGGCGGCCCTACCCGGCGGAGGAGCAGACCGACGCCCCGCCGCAGTACCCGTACCCGCAGCAGGGCGAGTACGAGCAGTACCGCTACTAGCCCGTCCCCTTCGGCTCGGCCGTTGGGGCGTCAGGTCACTGCGAGCCGCGGAACTGCGCGCCCTCCACGATCAGTCCGGACACCAGGGCCCCGGTCATCCCGGCGTGCGGCAGCCCGCCGCCGGGGTGCGCCCAGCCACCGGCCAGGTACAGGCCGGGCACGGCAGTGGTGTTGGCGGGGTGGAGCAGCCGGCCCCCGGCGCCCGCGAGGGCGGGCGGGGGCACCGAGCCGCCGAGCGCGCCCGTCGCCGCCTCGACGTCGGCCGGGGTGCGGACCGCCTGCCACAGCAGCCGCTCCCGCAGCCCCGGTACGGCCCTTCCGGCGAGCTCCAGCAGCTCCTCGGGGCCCGGGGCGTCCTGCGGACCGCACACCGCGCTCACCGTCACCGCCTCGTGCTCCGGGTCGGGCCGGGTGGCGGGGTCGTCCGGGCGCAGCACGGTGACGTCCCGGGCCGGGGAGTGCACGAGCGTGCGGTGGGCGGTCCCGTCCGGGCGGGCCCCGCGCAGGGCGAGGAAGAGCATGACCCGGCTGGGCACGCCCGCCCCGCGGGCGGGGACCGCGTCCGGCGGCCAGGGCAGGGAAGCGGCCGGCAGCCGCCGCGGGTCGATCCCGCAGACGACGTGATCGGCGGCCACCTCGGTGCCGTCGGCCAGCAGCAGACCGCAGGCCCGGCCCTCGGAGGTGCGGACCTCCCGGACCTCCGCGCCGAAGACGAACTCCACCCTCCGCTCCCGGCAGCGCTCGTACACGGCGGTGGCCAGCGCCCGCATCCCGCCGCGCACGTACCAGCTGCCGAAGGTCTGCTCCATGTACGGGAGCACGGCGGCCGAGCCGGGGGCACCGCCCGGGTCGACCCCGTACGAGCGCACCAGGCCGATCAGCAGCTCTCCCAGGCCGCCGCCCAGCTCCCGGTCGGCCACCTCGGCTAGGGTCGGCGTCCGGCGCCGCAGCAGGCCGCTCTTGCGCAGGGCGGGATAGGGGTCGGCGGCCAGCGCCTGCCGGCCGCCCCGGCCGTCCGGCAGCGGCTCCTCCAGGAGCGGGCGGCGGGTGGCGTCCCAGGCCTCCCGGGCCCGGCCCAGCATGCCGTTCCAGCGCTCGCCGGCACCCGCGCCGAAGGCGGTGTCGAGGGCGGCGGCGACACCGCCGTGCGAGGCGCCGGGGAGGGTGACGTCGATGCCGTGGTGGGGGAGGACGTGCCGGACGGCCGGGTCCACCTGGACCATGTCGACGCAGTCCTCCAGCGACCGCTTGCCGGTCTTCACGAACAGGTCGCGGTAGACGGCGGGCAGGTGCAGCAGCCCCGGCCCGGTGTCGAAGGCGAAGCCGTCGCGCTCGTACCGGCCGACCGCACCCCCGTACGTCGCCCCGCGCTCGTACACCGTCACCTGGTGCCCTGCCACGGCCAGCCGGGCCGCCGTCGCCATCGCGCCCATCCCGGCGCCGATCACCGCAATTCGTGCCATGCGGCTGAGCCTATCGAGGGAGGTACCCCGTGCCGTCAGGGCGGTGGCGCGGTGGTGTGCGCACGGGCCTCGGAGGCCAGCCGCTTCTCCTCGCGGCGCTGGGCCCGGCGGCGCAGGAAGCGGCGGATCCGGGTCCAGAGGAAGATCAGCAGGGCCAGCCCGGCGGCCAGCAGGACGGCCGCGATGATCGCGGCGGCCTCGGGGTTGAACATCGCGAAGGTTATGATCGCGCCCACGCCGAGGTCCTCGGCGATGCTCATCCCCACGTTGGTGAACGGCTCGGGCGAGGTGTTGATCGCCATCCGGGTGCCGGCCTTGACGAAATGGCTGGCCAGGGCGGTGGAGCCGCCGACCGCACCGGCGGTGATGTCGGAGAGCGAACCGCTCTGCCCGGCCAGCAGCGCGCCGATCACCGCACCGGACACCGGGCGGATCACGGTGTGGACGGTGTCCCATATCGAGTCCACGTACGGGACCTTGTCGGCGACGGCCTCGCAGAGGAACAGCACTGCCGCGACGATCAGCACGTCGGTGCGCTGCAGCGACGCGGGGACCTCGTCGGTCAGGCCGGTCCGGCCGAAGATGCCGAGCAGGAGGACCACGGCGTAAGCGTTGATCCCACTGGCCCAGCCACTGGTGAAGACCAGAGGGAGCACACTCATTGGATCATCATGCCGTACGCGGAGCAGTGAGGGGACGGCCGCGCTGAAGCGGCCGTCCCCTCACTCACGATGTCCGGGGCTGCTACTGCCCCTGGTCGTCACGGCGGCGCTGCCACCGTTCCTCGATGCGGGTCATCATCGACCGACGCTGCCGGTTCTGGCCACGGGCCGAACCACCTGCACTTCCGGAGGCGGGCTGCTCTCCAGGCTTGGGGGCTTTGCGCCAACCGGTGACCACGAGGACCGTGCAACCGAGCATGACGAGGAAACCCACCACGCTGATCCAGAGCACGTTCGGAATGATCACACCGGTCATGAGGAGCGCGATACCCACCACAATGCCTGCGACTGCCTGGTAGACCCGTCGCCGGGTGTACGTACGCAGTCCGCTTCCCTCAAGCGCTGTCGCGAACTTGGGATCTTCGGCGTACAGCGCTCGCTCCATCTGCTCGAGCATTCGCTGCTCGTGCTCCGAGAGCGGCACGGGAGTCCTCCTCATCCGTCGGTCGCGGGGGGTAGCGACCAGGGGTCCCCTTCAGGATAGGCGGGGAATCGCCCCCGTGATACCCGCCCTCTACGCCACGTTCCAAAAAGCAAAACCACTGCGCAGAACCGTACCGCCGCGGGAACGGTCACTGAGGCGCTTATTCCCCACTGGCCCGTCCACCATGCCGGTCTCTGCCCCGATCATACGGGCCCGGCCGTCGGATCGGAGGGTGTGTGGCCGACTCCGTGCGAGGAAGATCGCAGATCAGGCCCGCTTCTCGCCGAGCACGTGCAACTGCGTGGCGACCGCGTGGAAGGCGGGCAGCTCCGCGGCGGCTTCCTCCAGGCGCAGCAACGCCTCCACCGCGCCCGGTTCGGTGTCCACCAGGACCCCCGGAACGAGGTCGGCGAAGATCCGTACGCCGTGGACCGCGCCGACCGCCAGGCCGGCCCCGCCGACCAGTTCGGAGAGCTGCTCGGCGGTGAAGCGGCGCGGCACCGGGTCGCCGGAGCCCCAGCGGCCGGCCGGGTCGGTCAGGGCCGTACGGGCCTCGGTGAAGTGCCCGGCCAGCGCGCGGGCGAGCACGGCCCCGCCGAGGCCGGCGGCGAGCAGGCTGAGCGTGCCGCCGGGGCGCAGGGCCGCGACGGCGTTGGTGACGCCCTCGGCCGGGTCGTCCACGTACTCCAGCACGCCGTGGCACAGCACCACGTCGTACGCGTCGCGCTCGACGACGTCCAGCAGGCCCTGGGCATCGCCCTGGACCCCGCGGACGAGGTCGGCGACACCGGCCTCGGCCACCCGGCGCTCCAGGCCGAACAGTGCGTTCGGGCTGGGGTCGACCACGGTGACCCGGTGGCCCAGGCGGGCCACCGGCACGGCGAACTTGCCGGTACCGCCACCCGTGTCGAGCACGTCCAGCACATCCCGCCCGGTCGCCTTCACCCGGCGGTCGAGCGCCTCCTTGAGGACCTCCCACACCACGGCGGTGCGGAGGGAGGCACGGGGGCGGGAAGTGTCCGACACGACTGTTGGCTCCTCGGCGCGGTAGGGAAGGGGGAGCGATGCGGGCCCCACTCCGCCCTACCCTATTGCCTTCCGCCGCCGGTCAGCTCATCCCGCCTCCGGGCGCTCCGGCCGTGGCTGGGGCACGGCCTGCCCCGCAGTCGGAACCCCGGCCTGGGCGAGGGTCGGCTGGGCCGGCCGGATGGCGAGCATCCGCTCCACCAGGCGCAGGAACATCGAGACCGCGCGCACCAGATCGTCCGCGTCCCGCACGCTGGCCGCGTCCGGTATCCCCGCCTCGGCCCTGGCCCGCCGGGCCGCGCCGGAGGCGAAGAGCGCGCTCCACTCGGTCAGCTCGGGCGCTATCTCCGGCAGTACCTCCCACGCGCTGCGGATCCGGGGCCGCCGCCTCGGATGCACCGGCTCGGGCCGCCCGCGCGCGGCGAGCACGGCCGCGGCGGTGCGCAGGGCGGCGAGGTGGGCGGTGGCGTACCGCTCGTTGGGCCGGGTCAGCCGGGCGGCCTCGGCCAGGCCGTCGTGGGCCTTGGCGAGCAGGTCGAGCGCGGCCGGCGGAGCCGCCGACCTCCGCGGGACGGGGTGGACAGGGGACGGGGACGGTGTGGCCATGACGAACCTCCTGTCGTTGCGTTCGTGCACTTGACGCCTTCGATGCGCTCCAACCATCGTGACGGCCCCCACTGACAATCGCGCTGACCTGCACTTTTGCTGTATCGGGCGGGACAACTGCCCCCTCCTGCCCACCTGGTGTCCGGGGAGATGCTAGTTTTTAGACTGACTGGTCAGTTCAAAAGAAGGGGGACGGCGTGGACAGCCCGCACGGCGCGGCCGTCAAAGCCGAGGACTTCGGACTCAAGGGCCCGCGCGGCTGGGCCTTCCGGGGAGTCGGCATCGATGCGGCGCCCGGCTCGCTCATCGCGGTCGAAGGCCCCTCCGGCAGCGGCCGCACCTGCCTGCTCCTGGCCCTCACCGGCCGGATGAAGCCCACCGAGGGCCACGCCGAGATCGGCGGCCACCGGCTGCCGAAGCACATGTCCGCGGTCCGCCGGATCGCCGCCCTCGGCCCGGTCTCCGGGGTCAACGACCTCGACCAGGCCCTCACCGTCGCCGAACAGCTGCGCGAGGGAGCCCTGCTCCAGCGGCGCTACGAAGGCCCCGTCCGCGCCCTGCTGCGCCCCCGGGCCGAGCGCCGCACCGCCGCCTCGGACCGGATCGACGCCGCCCTGGCCGCCGCGGGACTGGACCTCGCCACCCTGCCCAAGGGCCCGCGCACCTCCGTACGGGACCTGGAACGCCTGGAGTCCGTACGACTGTCCGTGGCCATCGCCCTGCTGGGCTCCCCGCGGCTGCTGGCCCTCGACGACCTCGACCTCAAGCTCTCGGAAGCCGAACGCGCCGAGGCCTGGGACCTGCTCCGCTCCCTCGCCGCCGCCGGCACCACCGTCGTCGCCGTGTGCACCGGGGCGCCGGCCGACGCCATGGTGCTGAGGACCGGCGCCGCGGACACGGCGGACACCGGGGCCGCGCCGGCCACGGCGGCCACCACGCAGGCCCAGGACGCGGAAGCCGAGGCCGAGGCCGATGACGCGGACAGCGATGACGAAGACGCCGAAGACACCGAAGACGCGGACCCCGCAGCCGCAGACACCGAAGACGTGAACGACGACACGAAGGGGGCGGACGATGCGCTCGCCGAAGCTCGCCGCGCTTGAGCTGAAGCGGTTCGGGCGGGGGAAGCTGCCCGCGGCCGCCCTCATCGCGCTGCTCCTGATTCCGCTGCTCTACGGAGCCCTGTACCTCTGCTCCTTCTGGGACCCGTACAAGCGCCTCGACAAGGTGCCCGTAGCGCTCGTCAACGCCGACAAGGGCACGACCGTCGACGGCAAGCGCATCGACGCCGGCGGCGAGATCACCAAGAAGCTCCACAACAGCAAGAGCTTCGACTGGCGCGAGGTCAGCGCCGAGGAGGCGGCCAAGGGGCTGGAGAAGGGGACGTACTACCTGTCCCTCACCATGCCCGCCGACTTCAGCGCGAAGATCGCCTCCAGCTCCGGTGAGGACCCCACCACCGGAGCCCTCCAGGTCCGCACCAACGACGCCAACAACTACATCGTCGGCTCGATCTCGCGCACCGTCTTCTCCGAGGTCCGCGCCGCGGCGTCCACCAACGCCTCCCGCAACTTCCTCGACAAGATCTTCGTCAACTTCTCCGACCTGCACGACAAGACCGCCGAGGCCGCCGACGGCGCCGACCAGCTCAAGGACGGCGCGGGCAAGGCCCAGCAGGGCGCGAAGGACCTCGCCGACGGCCTCGACACGGCCAAGGAGAAGACCGGCGAGCTCACCGGGGGCCTGAAGAAGCTCAACACCGCCGCCGGGCAGCTGGAGACCGGTTCGAAGCAGGTCGCGGACGGCACCCAGGCGCTCGCCGACAAGGTCAACGGCGCCGCCGCCAAGGCCCGCCCCTTCGTCAAGGACCCCAAGAACCTGGCGGACACCGCCAAGCTGGTCGCCGACACCGCCATGGTGGTCAACAAGCACCTCGACAAGTTCGCCGAGAAGGCCCCGGCCGCCGCCTCCGCCGCCAAGCGGGCCTCCACCGGCGCGGACGCGTACTACACCAAGCACTGCGTCACCCCGGGCGCGGAGCCGCACCTGGCCTCCTGCCCCGATCTGAAGAAGGTCAAGGACGACGCCGCCGAGGCCGCCCTCCTCTCCGGGGACGTCAACACCCTCGTCGGCAACACCAACGGCGACGTCACCAAGCTCCGCACCCAGCTGACCGACCTGGAGAACAAGGCCCGCGAGCTCGTCGACAAGGCCCCCGGCCTCGCCGGCGACCTCGACGCGGCCGTCGCCAAGGTCAACGCCCTCAACACCGGCGCCCGCAAGGTCGCCGACGGCCTGGTCCAGCTGCACGCGGGCATCGGCACCGCCACCGGCGGCTCCGGCGCCATCAACGCCGGCGTCGGCAAGCTCGGCGACGGCGCGCACACCCTCGACAGCGGCATGTACAAGCTCGTCGACGGCACCGGGGAACTCGCCGGCGGCCTGCACGAGGGCGCCGGCAAGATCCCGGACTACGACCAGCAGCAGCGCGACACCCGTACGCAGGCCATGGCCGACCCCGTCCGGCTCGCCAACCAGTCCCTGCACAAGGCGCCCAACTACGGCACCGGCTTCGCTCCCTACTTCATCCCGCTCTCCCTCTGGGTCGGCGCGATGGTCGCCTACATGCTCATCGCGCCGATGAACCGGCGGGCACTGGCCGCGGGGGCCTCGCCCTGGCGGATCGCCTTCGCCGGCTGGCTGCCCGTGGCGGGCATCGGCGTTGCGCAGGTGGTGGCGCTGATGTCCGTACTGCACTGGGGCCTGGGCCTGGAGATGGCCCGCCCGGCCCTCACCATCGGCTTCCTCATGCTGGTCACCGGCTGCTTCGCGGCGATCGTCCAGTGGCTGAACGCCAAGTTCGGCGCGGCCGGGCGGATCCTGGTCCTCGCCGTGCTGATGCTCCAGCTGACCTCGGCGGGCGGCACCTACCCCGTACAGACCAGCCCGGCCTTCTTCAACTGGATCCACCCCTACCTGCCGATGTCGTACGTCGTCGAGAGCCTGCGCCGCCTCATCACCGGCGGCGACCTCGCCCCCGTCTGGCAGGGCTGCGCGGTCCTCACGGCCTTCACCGTCGGCGCCCTGGCCCTCACCGCGCTCGCCGCCCGCGGCAAGCAGGTGTGGACCATGGACAAGCTGCACCCGGAACTGAGCCTGTAGGGAGCCGTTGACCTGTGAGAATCAGCGCCATGGAAAGCAGCAGCACCGGTACGGGCACCGGCGGCGGTCGACGCCAGGCCACCCGCCAGAAGCTCTACGAAGCAGCCGTCACGCTCATCGCCGAGCAGGGCTTCTCCGCGACCACGGTCGAGGAGATCGCCGAGCGGGCGGGCGTCGCGAAGGGCACCGTCTACTACAACTTCGCGAGCAAGAACGACCTCTTCGAGGAGCTGCTGCGGCACGGGGTCGGCCTGCTGACCGTCTCGCTGCGGACCGCCGCGGAGGAGACGGAGGCGCGCGGCGGCAGCCGGGTCGAGGCGCTCGACGCCATGATCCGGGCCGGGCTCGTCTTCATCGACCGGTACCCGGCCTTCACCCAGCTCTACGTCGCCGAGCTGTGGCGGACCAACCGTGCCTGGCAGTCCACGCTGATGGTCGTCCGGCAGGAGGCGGTGGCCGTCGTGGAGACGGTGCTGCGGGAAGGCGTCGAGCGGGGGGAGCTGAGCCCGGAGATCGACGTGCAGCTGACGGCCGCGGCGCTGGTGGGCATGGTGCTGGTGGCGGCGCTGGACTGGCAGTCCTTCCAGAGCGAGCGGTCCCTGGACGACGTGCACTCGGCGCTGTCGCTGCTGCTGCGGGGGCGGGTCAGCGGGAACCGCTGACGCGGTGGCGCCCCGGTCGGCGGTGACCCCCGGTCGGCGGTTCCGCGCGGGGCCGGCAGGCCGTACAACTGGTGGGGCCTGCCGCGGCGACTGAGTATCCGTACCTAGGTGCGGATATGAGTACGCGTGCGGATGGCTCCCACCTGCGCGAACGACAGACTGGGGGCAGCGGACAGGAGACCCGGTCCGCACCGCGGACACGGGGCTGCGGAGCGGACCGGGTGCCTCCTCCGTGATGCGGTACGCCTACGCGGCGGGGCTCGGGGGGATCGAGCCTCGCCGCGTTCGTGCGTCCGGCCTCGCCGCGTTCGTGCGTCTGGCCTCCCCGCCGTTGCCGGGGCTCCGCCCCGGACCCCGCGCCTCAAACGCCGGCGAGGCTGGATGTCAGCCGCGGCTCCGGAGGGGGAGGCGGAGGCGGAGAGCCGTCAGGCGGGTGGACGCCGTCGAGGTCAGGGTCGACCAGCGGGCCGAGATCGCCCAGGCCACCCGGGCCGCCGAGCGGGGGAGGAGCAGGGCTCGGAGGCGGGCGGGGCGGGTCGTCGCCGCAAGGAGGCCCGTGCGGGCGCGCAGGACGTCGTCCGCGAGGCCGGGGTACGCGGCCGCCGAGCCCGGCGGTGCGTACAGGGCCCGTTCCACCGCACCCGCGACCCGGTGGACCGCAGCCGCGGCCTCCGGCTCCAGGCGGCCCAGCTCCACGATCCGGCCCGCCGCCCGACGCGGCGACAGCGCCTCGTCCGGCGGTACGCCCACGTCCCAGGCGGCGTCGCCCAGCTCCCGCCAGGCAGCCGCCACCTCCCCGCCGCCCAGCCGGCGCGCCCGGACCCGGCTCCGCCACAGGAGGGGGAGGAGGGGGAGGGACAGGACCGCCACCACGACCGCCGCCCAGCCCAGGATCGTCGTCGCCGACGGGCCGTCGTCGCCCGTCGGGCCCTGCGCGGGCGCAGCCGCCCCGCACCCGCCGAGCTTCTTCAGCTCCGGCGGGCAGTCGTCCGTCTTCGACGGCGCGGCCGACGGCACCGGAGCCACCTGCGACGGCAGCGCCGAAGGCGCCGACGGCTGGGGCAGCGGCGTCTGCGGACGGGAGTAGTCCGGCACGTTGATGCCCGACCGGGGCGTCGGCTCGAACCGCGTCCAGCCCGCACCCTCGAAGTACAGCTCCGGCCACGCGTGCGCGTCCCGCATGGACACGTTCACGCTGCCGTCGGCCTGCTTCTCACCCGGGGTGAAGCCCACGGCCACCCGCGCCGGGATGCCCAGCGAACGGGACATCGCCGCCATCGAGAAGGCGAAGTGGACGCAGAAGCCCTCCTTGTCGGCCAGGAAGCGGGCGACCGCCTGCGGACCCGTACCGGAGGCCGTCTTCGTGTTGTAGCGGAAGCCGCCGCTCACCGCGAAGAAGTCCTGCAGCTTCACCGCCCGCGTGTAGTCGTCCTTCGCGCCCTGCGTCACCCGGCGGGCCGTGTCGGCGACCACCGGCGGCAGGTTGTCCGGCAGCTTCGTGTACTCGGCCCGGATCTCCTGGTCCGGCGCGGGAGCCTTCTGCAGCTGCTGCGCCGTCGGACGCAGCAGCAGGCTGCGCACCGTGTACATCGCGCCCTGGACGTTCTGGAACTTGTCCTTGGCCAGCTGGTCCCCGACCAGGGTCCGGCCGGCCGGCTCGAACCGCCACTTCCCGCCGATGTCCACCTGCGTCGCCGGGTACGGCATCGGCAGATAGCGCTGCGTGTAGCTGTCCGCCGCCGAGATGCTGGTGCGCACTTCGAGGGCGCCCGCCCGGATCTGCTCGGTGAGCCCGGGCGGATTCGGCAGCCGCTCCGGCACATCGGTCAGGGCCCGCCCGGAGGCCTCCCACTTGACCCCGTTGAACTCGTCCAGGGCCAGGATCCGCAGGTACTGCTCACCCTGCTGCGGGTTGTCCGTCCGGTACTTCAGCACCACCCGGTTGTCCTGCGCGTTCAGGTTGCTCTGGAGGGAGACCAGCGGGTTGATCGCCGAGATCGTCCCGCCGACCCCGCTGCCGCCGCCCTCGGCCTCGCCCTGCGCGCCCAGCAGCCCGCCGCCGAGCGCGGGCAGCGCCGCCGGCACCGCCAGCGCCAGCCCCAGGGCCACCGCGCCGATCCGCCGGCCGGTCCGCACCGGGGCCGTCGCCTGACGGCCCGGGCCGCTGCCCAGGCCGGAGGCAGCCGACACCCGCTCGCGCGGGGCGCCGCCGAAGACCCGGCCCCACTGGGCCAGCCGGTCCCGGCCCTCGGCCAGCAGCATCATCAGGTATCCGGCGCCCGCCAGCAGGAAGGAGACCCAGGAGGCCTCCCCGCCGCCCGACAGGCCCGCGGCCACCGAGTACAGCGCGAGCAGCGGCAGCCCGGCCGCGGCGGCCGTCCGTACGGTCACCGCCAGCAGGTCCACCAACAGCCCGATCACCAGCACGCCGCACACCAGCAGCAGCCGGATGCCGTCCGTCAGCGGGGCCGGGATCGCGAACTCGCCCACGTCCTGCACACCGCGCTGGAACAGCGCGCCGAAGTCCGTCACCAGGTAGGCCATCGGCCCGGTCCCGCCGGAATCGGCCTTGCCGCCGAAGAGGAACGCGAGCAGCACCAGCGACACCAGCAGCTGCGCGGCCACGGTCAGCGACCGTGCCAGCGGCACCCGCCGGGCCCCGGCCCCCACCGCGCTCTGCACGGCCAGCAGCAGGGCCGCCTGGAGCAGCCAGCCCGCCGATTCGACCAGCGGGACCAGGGACCACGAGGTGAGCAGGGTCGCCAGTGCCGCGAAGACCGTCAGTTTCGCCCGCCCGCTCATGCCCGCCCCCCGGAGGTTCCCGTGCTCAGGCGCGCGGTGCCGGCGTGGCGCCACAGTTCGCCGAAGGCCACCCCGGGCGGGGCGGCCAGTGCCGTCCAGCCCGCGTCGCGCAGCCTGCGGAGCCGCTGCTCCAGCGGGGGCAGGGCGTGGTTCTGCGCGGGCTGCCCGGCCCAGGTCGCGGAGTCCAGTACGAAGGCCACCGCACCCCCGGCACGCTGGCGCATCTTGGCCGCCATTTCCGTTTGTACGTCGTCCAGGTCTCCGAAGAAGGCGATGAGGAGCCCCTCGGCGCCGGCTCCGCCGAAACCGCCCGCACCGCCGCCGCGCACCGCGTCGTAGGCTCGGGAGAGGCCCGCGCCGTCCGAGTGCCCGACCACCGCGAGGGTGTCCATCATCAGCCCGGCGGCCTCGGCGGACTCGTGCCCGCCGGAGGAGAAGCCGCCGCCGCCCTCGCCGGGCACCGAGTTGCCGGTGTCCGTGAGCAGCCGCACCGAGAAGCCCTGCTCCAGCAGGTGCACCAGGGCCGATGCGGCCCCGGAGACGGCCCACTCGAAGGCCGAGTCGGGGCCCGCGCCCTCGAAGGCGATGCGCCGGGTGTCCAGCAGGACGGTGGCCCGGCTGCGCTGCGGCTGCTCCTCGCGGCGCACCATCAGCTCGCCGTAGCGGGCGGTGGAGCGCCAGTGCACCCGGCGCAGGTCGTCGCCGCGCCGGTAGGTGCGCGGGATCACGTCGTCGTCGCCGGCCAGGGCCAGCGAGCGGCGGCTCCCGTCGCCGTAGCCGGAGGATTCGCCGCCCAGGTGGACCGGGGGCAGCGGTTCGGTGCGCGGGATGACGGTGAGGGTGTCGTAGGTGCTGAAGGAGCGGGTGAGCTCGACCAGCCCGAAGGGGTCGGTCAGCCGCAGCTGGAGCGGGCCGAGCGGATAGCGGCCGCGCAGGTCCGAGCGGACCCGGTAGGACACCTCGCGGCGGCCGCCGGGCTCGACCCGGTCCAGGACGAACCGCGGCCGGGGCCCGAGCACGTACGGCACCCGGTCCTGGAGCATCAGCAGGCCCGTGGGCAGCCGGGAGACGTTGTCCATGCGCAGCTGCACCCGGGCCTCGGCGCCCGCGGGCACCCGCCCCGGGGTCAGCCGGCGGCTGCCGGAGACCCGGTAGCGGGTGCGGTGCAGGGCGTAGACGCAGATCAGAGGCAGGGCGGCGAGCAGCAGGCCGACCCGGAGCAGTTCGCCCTGGCCCAGCACGTACGCGCATCCGGCGGCGGCGATCCCGGCGGCCAGGAAGGAGCGGCCGCGGGTGGTCAGGCCGGACAGCGAAGCGCGCAGCCCGCCGTCCGGGCGGCCGGCGCCGCGCGGGGCACCGGCGCTCATCAGAAGCCCCGGATGCCGGCGCCGGGCGGCATCTCGCCACGGGCGTGCGCCGCCGGGACGGGGGTGCGCTGGAGGATCTCGCCGACGACCTGCTCGGCGGTGCGCCGGTTCAGCTGGGCCTGGGCGGTGGGGAGCAGCCGGTGCGCGAGGACCGGGGCGGCCAGCGCCTGGACGTCGTCGGGCAGGACGTACTCCCGGCCGGCGAGCGCGGCGGAGGCCTTCACGGCGCGCAGCAGGTGCAGGGTGGCGCGGGGCGAGGCGCCCAGGCGCAGGTCCGGGTGGTGGCGGGTGGCGGAGACCAGGTCGACGACGTAGCGCCGGACGGGCTCGGCGACGTACACCTCGCGGACGGCCTCGATGAGCTTGACGATCTCGTGGGCGTGCGCGACGGCCGTCAGGTCGTCGAGCGGGGAGAGCCCGCCGTGCACGTCGAGCATCTGGAGCTCGGCCTCGGGGCTGGGGTAGCCGACGGAGACGCGGGCCATGAAGCGGTCGCGCTGGGCCTCGGGCAGCGGGTACGTGCCCTCCATCTCCACCGGGTTCTGGGTGGCGACGACCATGAAGGGGCTCGGCAGCGTGTAGGTGGTGCCGTCGATGGTGACCTGGCGCTCCTCCATCGACTCCAGCAGCGCGGACTGGGTCTTCGGCGAGGCGCGGTTGATCTCGTCGCCGATGACGATCTGCGCGAAGATCGCGCCCGGCTTGAACTCGAACTCGCGGCGCTGCTGGTCGTAGATGCTGACGCCGGTGATGTCGGAGGGCAGCAGGTCGGGCGTGAACTGGATGCGCTGCACCGAGCAGTCGATGGACTTGGCGAGCGTCTTGGCCAGCATGGTCTTGCCGACGCCGGGCACGTCCTCGATCAGCAGGTGCCCCTCGGCGAGCAGCACGGTCAGCGCGAGGCGGACGACCTCGGGCTTGCCCTCGATCACGCTCTCGACCGACTGGCGCACCCGCTCCGCCGTGCTCGTCAGATCCGCGAGGCTCGCTCGGTCGTCATACGTGGTCACCTGGTTCTCCTCGGCCCATTCCCAGGGCCGACGCCCTCGGCGCATGAACCGGCCCACCCCAAACACGGACACCGGCCCCGGGGGGTCCCGGGGGGTGCCTCCCCGCATTGTTGACGGCGTTACGGCCTTGTGTCACTCAAGAGCTGGGATCGATCTCCCGCAGGAGGCCGGTGTGCACATCGAAGACGAAGCCTCGCACATCGTCCTTGTGGGGCAGGAACGGGTTGGTGCGGACCCTCTGCATGGACTGGCGAACGTCCTGGTCCACGTCCCGGAAGGCCTCCACGGCCCAGGCCGGGCGCTGGCCGACCTCGTCCTCCAGCTCGTGCCGGAAGTCCTCGGTCAGGCTTTCGAGGCCACAGCCGGTGTGGTGGATGAGTATCACCGTGCGCGTGCCGAGGGCCCGCTGGCTGATGGTGAGGGAGCGGATGGTGTCGTCGGTGACCACGCCGCCCGCGTTGCGGATCGTGTGACAGTCGCCGAGCTCGAGGCCGAGGGCTGCGTGCAGGTCGAGGCGGGCGTCCATGCAGGCCACGACCGCCACGTGCAGGACGGGGCGGGCGTCCATGCCCGGATCGGCGAATTCCGCCGCGTAGGCGCGGTTCGCCGCGACCAGTCGGTCGGTGACGGAACCGCCGCCCGATGCCTCGGGCGCGGACTCGGTCGGCAGGGATGCGGAAGTCGTCATGCATACGACGTTAATGGTCACAGGCCGTATGGGCACTGAGTGAGGGTGGACAAAGAAGGTCAACAAGCCTTGTTGTGAGCTAACCCACAGGAGTGAGGGGGAGGCGGCCAACAGGGTGATTCGAGGCATTTGCGGGTTCGGTTTCGGGGGTGTGCACGGCGACGCGCACGGCGCGCGAGGCGGTTCGTTGACCGCGGCGACCGTTGCACTAAAGTGGCGCGAACCGGCCGGAGCCCGGCCCTCACCGGCCGCCCGGCCCCGAAGACTCCGCGTGCGCGGCGCGTACGTACGCCTGTCGCGCCGTTATCTGAGAGGGCGCTTTGACTAGCGAGTCCCGACATGTCCCGGTGATGCTCCAGCGGTGCCTGGACCTGTTGGCCCCGGCGCTGGAGGGGCCCGGGGCCGTCGTCGTCGACTGCACCCTCGGCCTCGGCGGCCACAGCGAGGCCCTGCTGACCCGGTTCCCCGAGGTCCACCTGATCGGCCTCGACCGCGACAAGGAGGCCCTGCGGCTCTCCGGGGAGCGGCTCGCGCCCTTCGGCGACCGGGCCACCCTCGTCCACGCGATCTACGCCGACCTGGCCGAGGTCCTGGACGGCCTGCGCATCCCGACCGTCCAGGGCATCCTCTTCGACCTGGGCGTCTCCTCCATGCAGCTCGACGAGGCCGACCGCGGGTTCGCGTACGCGCAGGACGCGCCGCTGGACATGCGCATGGACCAGACGACGGGCATCAGCGCCGCCGAGGTGCTCAACACCTACGCGCCGGGCGAGCTCGTACGGATCCTGCGCCAGTACGGCGAGGAGAAGCAGGCCAAGCGGATCGTGTCCGCGATCGTCCGGGAGCGGGAGAAGGAGCCCTTCACCAACAGCGCCCGGCTGGTCGAACTGATCCGCGACTCCCTGCCGCAGGCCGCCAAGCGGACCGGCGGCAACCCGGCCAAGCGGACCTTCCAGGCGCTGCGCATCGAGGTCAACGGCGAGCTGTCGGGGCTGGAGAAGGCCATTCCGGCGGCGGTGGACCGGATCGCGGTCGGCGGCCGGATCGCGGTGCTCTCGTACCACTCGCTGGAGGACCGCCTCGTGAAGCAGGTCTTCGCGGCGGGCGCGACGTCCACGGCCCCGCCCGGGCTGCCGGTGGTGCCGGAGAAGTACCAGCCGAAGCTGAAGCTGCTCACGCGCGGCGCGGAACTGCCGACCGAGGAGGAGATCGCCGAGAACCGGCGGGCCGCCCCGGCGAGGTTCCGCGGGGTCGAACGCATCCGGGAGGCGCGGCTGTGACGGCCGGGGGCGGCGGCAGGGCGGGGAGGTTCGCCACGCTGACGCGCGGCCGGGCCGCCCGCGTCGGCCGGGCGCTCGGCGGGCCGGCCCGCCCCGGCCGCCCGGGCCGTCCCGGCCGCTCCGGCGGGCAGGCGGCGCGGATGCCGTTCGTCCTGCTGGTCGTGGCGCTGCTCGGCGGGGGCCTGATCAGCCTGCTGCTGCTGAACTCGGCACTGAACGAGGGGTCCTTCCAGCTGACCAGGCTGAAGAAGGAGACCACCGCGCTCACGGACGAGCAGCAGGCGCTCCAGCGGGACGTGGACGCGTACTCGGCGCCGGACGCGCTGCAGCGGCGGGCGCAGGAGCTGGGCCTGGTCCCGGGCGGCAGCCCGGTCTTCATCGGCCCGGACGGCAAGATCACCGGCGCCGCGTCCCCGGCCGAGCCGCCTGCTCCGCCGACCCCGCCGCCGTCGGCCGTCCCGCCGGGTACGCAGCCCCCTTCGCCTTCGGCTACGCCGTCGCAGTCGGCAGCGGCATCCAGCCCGACCCCGCAGCCCAACCAGCCTCCTGGAAGGTGACGTCGTGACGCGGATCCCTGCGGAGCTTTCCCCCACCCCGCCCCTTCCCGAAACTGGGGGCTCCGCCCCCAGCCCCCCGTCCCGGGGCTCCGCCCCGGACCCGGCGGGGGCTCCGCCCCCGTACC
>NZ_JBHWUO010000083.1:0-23348 GCF_042736975.1 Streptomyces sp. NPDC059989 | reverse complement strand
GGAATCGTCGGCAGCGTCTGATTTGTATAAGAGACAGCGCCTACGCTGCGCTCGGCGGGGTCCGCTTCGCGGACCATGGCCGGCCCTTCGGGCCGGAGTCCTGCGCTTCGCTTCGGACTAGCTCCGGTTCCGCTGCGCTCCATCCGGAGCTGGGCCCGCTTCGCGGGCCGGGGTACTCCCTCGCTTCGCTTGGGAGGTGACCCCGTTTCACGGGGTCCGGGCCTGCGGCCCGTTCCGGGTGTCCGCTTCGCTCCCACCCTTGGTCCTTCCGGCTTCGCCTTCAGGACGAGCCCGCTTCGCGGGCGGCTGGCAGCAGGGGGTCTTCCCGTGTGGGCCAGTCCGGCATTCTGACGGTCATGTCGTGGTGGCGGGCCAGTTCGAGAGGGGTCTCCCCCCGAGGTATCGCGGTCATGTTCCGTTCGCCTCAACGAGGAACACGGCCAGTGTGAGCGCGCACGCCAGGAAGAGACCGCCTGACACGAGAAGGCAGCCGCTCCGCTCTTCCTTCGGCCTGAAGAACGCGATGGCGACGCACACGGCCAGAACGATGAGACCGAAGATCGCGAAGAGTACGACAACACCGAGCGCCATGCTTCTCCCCCAGGGCTGTGGTTCCGCTGCGCTGCAGGGCTGACCTTGGGTCACCGACCGTGCATAGCACGGTCGGTGAGGCCTTCCCCTGCGCTCCATGCTCCTGGACTGCGAAGCGTCCAGGGCGGGCATGGTCTCTGCTTCGCTTCGGACTGGTTCCGGGTCCGCTTCGCTCCCCCGGAACCGCCTTTCCGGCGGGGCGCTTCGCTTCCCGCCGGAAAGGTCCGGTCTCGCTTCTTACCTCTGAGGGGCTGCCCCTATCGGGGAATGCCCCCGACCTTCTATCCCCTGAGTGTGAGCGTCATGGCTTCCAGGTTCAAGCCCCGACCAGTGGTACCGATGATGATCCTAGAACCATATACGGCATCCATCCAGCCAACGTTCTGGACGTGGGCCTGGCCAGCCAACTCCTTGGATGAAACCTGCACCATCACTGCTTCCAAAGGAAGGCCTCGACCCACGGTTCCAACTTCGACCGTCTGGCCACTTCCCACACACCAGAGACCACCCTCCGGCTGCCAGCCAACATTACGGATGTGTGCAGCGGCGCAGAAAGTTCCACCGTTCTTGATCTGTATCCTGACGGCTTCAATCGCCTTGTTCTCGCCTGTCGACCCAGCCGGGCGCGAGCCACACTGCCAAGGCTGCCAACCATAATCAGCAACATGGACCTGATAGCAGGCATCTCCATAGGCGGCCTGAGCTACTCCCCCAGTCGCGGAACTCAAGGCCAACACCGAACAGAAAACCAAAAGTGCACTAAAGGCACGCTTCATTAATAACCCCCCAATTGAACGAGCGTAAGACGTCAAGCAGGATACACGTCCTTGATCATCATCGGCTGGGACCCCTCCCGTCCCTCACCACGCTCGGCCCCTACTCACCGGCACACCACCGCAAGGCCCTTCCAGCTCCAGGACCAGCCCGCTCCGCGGACATCATCAGCCCAAGCCGTGCCCTGCACTTTGCTTCCAAGCCTGTGCTTACGGTCCCTGAAAACTGCGCGCAACGGGGGCTGCCACGTCTGACCACTTCACCCACCACTCCAAACATGCTGCTTCAATCTATACCCGGGCTAGACTCCGGAATCCGACACTGTCACCAAACCCACTGCCGGCATGTGTTGTCGGCGGTCGCTGAAACTGCGCAGTACCCAACCAACCTGCGCAGCCAGGCCCCAAGCTAGGAAACCCGCAGGTCAGACGGTTCCCGCACCCCGACTCTGCGCAGAATCAGTGAGCCACCCAGCCACAATCCCGCTCAACCAACCTGCATAACACCAGGTCAGGAACATGACGACTGTGCAGATTCACTGACCGCCGACTCGCGGACCAGCGAAACTGCACACTCCCTGTCCGGCCCGTGGCTGGAAGTGGGGATCGACTGGGTCGACCGTCATGGGGGGAACAGATCAGTGGGTACGTGTCCACCATGCAGGATGCTGACAAGGGCTGGTCCAGTGGCGGCTACGAGAGACAGGGCGGCCTGCTGGACGACTGCACGTCGCAGGGAGCGGTCAGCTAGACCGCGCACATGAGCAGTCTTGGCGGATGTGTCCTGACGGCGGCTGGGCTTCATTGGGTCCTCCATGGCGGTACGTCTCGGCTGGTGTCGCCGGGGTCGGCGTTGGTAACCACTCTTCAGCCGGAGACCTCCAGCTGTCCCAAGTTGCGGGCAGGGCGGGCACTTGCATGGCTACCCTGCAGGTCACGGCCACGAAGGCATGGACATCCGTCGCCTTAGCCCCGGGAGGGGCGGGCAGTCGGCACATGGACAGGGGCGAGGATGGACCAGTCAGCAGGGCGGACCGTGGGCCCGCGGTGTCAGGCGCTGTGGTTCCGGCTGAGAGATCTGCGTGAACGCGCCGAGCAGACGCGCAAAGTGGCCGGCCGTTCCAGCTCGCTAAACAGTCTGGAGAACGTCGTCCGGCAGTCTGGTGTGGCCGGTACAGCGCTCTTCAGGGGGCAGCGTGCTAGCGATTGGGCTCCCCCTCATCACGGACCCTCAAGGAGGTTCGTCGTGCCACAGGACGGCGAGGTAATGCTGGCCGTCGTCGCAGCCTGGTCGGCATGGGCGGGCGAGCCATCGCTGCTCAGCGACAACAGGATCAACCTGGCGTGGCTGAAGACGGCAAGGCGGGAGTGGGACGCTCTGCTCGCCGCAGCGCAGGATGAACGCGCAACCCCGCCGGAGGGAAGGCCGCAGACGCCACCACTCCAGATCGTGCGGCTGAAGCTGACCGCTATTGGCGGCACTCCGCTGCAACCCGTCGACAGCAGCCCCGCCTCGCAGGAAGCCTGGCTCAAAGAAGAGCAGCGGCAATGCGAGGCGACCCTTCATCCCACGCCGGCGCCGCCCCCGTCTTCCGAGGCGGGCACGAAGCTGCAGCCCTCCGATGTAGCCCACCTCCCGGCACCGCGCCTGACCATCGGCGAATTGACGGCGCTCGTCTAAAGGCACCTCGAGGAGACAGACCCACGTTCGGAGCATGACTATCGGGCGCAGGTACAGCAGTACATCGCCCAGTGTTCGGAGCAACTGACGACAGCCGTCCGCCGTGCAGCCCAGGCCCGTCTGGCACCTCTGAGGGTGCGCCTGACCAACCGAACGAACCTGAACCTGAAAGACGTCGAGCTCCGTCTGCACATCCCTGGCGAAGTCGACGCCTACCGAACCGTCTCGTACGCAAGCAACGAATCCGTCACCGGCCTGCCAACCCGTCCGTCGCCATTCGGATCGGCCCGGCGCAAGTCCACGTTCCAACAAGCCGTGACAGCCAACATGGGCATGATCATCAGCCCCAATCTGAGCGACTTCCCAGGAGCCAGGTCTTTGTATGCTCCCGACCCGTCCCTGCCCAACATCGTGAACGGCGGCTCCGCCACTATCACCTACAAACTCGGAGACATACGCCCCCAAGGGCATGCCGACGCCCGCGGCGTCATCATCCTCGCCTCCGCGCCAGCTGGCCCCCTCATCACCGCCACCTGGGCCGCAACCTCTACCAACCATGACACCGTCGTCACGGGAACCCTAGACCTCACAGTGTCCGATAGGGCCCTACGCCCCAACGACCTCATCACCTCATCCGGACAGGGTTAGCCATTCGGCAGTGCGGCCGGGGCGCTGCTGCCAGACTGGGTAGTCCGTCAGTCTGCCGCTGGGGGGAGTGGGACTGTGGCACAGCAGCGCAAGGGTTACTACCGGGCCCGGCACTATGTACAACCCTCGTCTGTGTCTAGCAGATGGAAGAAGCCGTCTACCGGCGTGATCGTAGTAGCCGTTCTGCTGGCCATCGCCGGCTGGAACACACTAGTCGGGAGTGATGCCGAGAATACAAATACGCCCCCTCAACCTCGTCCGTCTGGAGCCACTTCCCCGGCTGGCACCGGTCAGTGACCGCGATCGCGCCATAAGGCGGTAAGCCGTCGCCACGCACTGCCGGGTTCAGCGCTCGCAGGAGCGCGCACGTCGCTGTGCGCTTGTCTTGGTGCGGCTGCGTTGCGGCGGAGTGTCAGCCAGGTTCTGTGCCATTGCTGAATTTGGTCATTGGGAACACCACAAGCGGCCAGGTAGGCGGCTGTTGTGTTCCAGGTGGTTGGAAGCACGTCGCGGTTGACCAGTCTGCTGATAGTGCCGACGGAGATTTGTCCGGCTGAGCGGCGGCTAGCCTCCTCCTGGGTCAGTCCGCTGACTTCCCGCACGGCCCCGAGGCGCGTGAGGAAGCCGGTGACAGTGCTGATCGAAGTTGGGTCAGGCCACGGACGGTGATCTGTCTCGCGGCCGACCGCAACTGGTGTGTCGGGAAGATCCGCATGATTACGTCCCAGAGCCACCTGGGCGCCACTGTTGCGGTTCCTGGCCTGTGGAACAGGTAGTGCTCGTGCCTCCAGGGTCACGCGCAGGTGGCGATAGACAGTCTCCAGGTCGAGCAGTGGCGGCCCTCCGGAGATACCGTGGCGCAGCGTGTCGAGAAGGGCGCCGGTGAAGGCTGTGTAGGTGTCACCGACCGGTGCCTTAGCGGGGCTGGTCTCGGCAGAGGCAGCGAGGAGGAAGGTGCCTTCCACCGCTGCCTGGTCGGCCAGGTTCTGGGATGCGCTCATCCTGCCAAGTGCGCGGCCGGCATAGCAGCAGTCCAGAAGGACGACGAACCTCTGTGCTCCGGAGTCCAGAAGGACTTGCCGCAACCAGTCGTAGTTGAGGCTGGTCTCGACCCAGTCAGGCCGTGTGTGTGGCAAAGCCAGAGTGAGGGCATCGTGGGGGTCAACGAGGCCGTGGCCAGCGTAATAGACAATCAGTGTGTCTGTGGCCTCGGCGGCTGCTTGACGCAGTGGGGCGATCACGGCAGTTGGATCGTGGGGATTCTCGACGACGGTCACGTGCGCGGCGGGCAAGCGCAGGGACAGCGGACCACTCAGAAGGGCCGCGAGGGCGGTCAGGTTGTTCGAGACAGCGGGCAACTGCTCGAGGTGGTCGTAGCGGCTCGTGCCCAGCAGTACCGCACGTGAGGCCCCGGGGTCGGGCAGAACACTCACGCGCCCTGGCCCTCGTCTGAAGCAGCATCCAGTGCTCGGGTCGCTCGTTCGACCTCCTCGGGTGAGCAATCGGTCAGGACGATGATCCTGTCACCTCGGTGGATCTCTATCCGCGGTCGCTGCGGCCGAGTCTGCCGCCACGCCACCAGAGCCAGTACAAACGACGCTGCACTCCACCCGTTTCCCGTTACCAACTGCAGCACATCGAGCGTGGCGCCCATCTCTCCCGGACGGGGAGTGCTTCCCCTCAGGTCGGTCACGGCCGTCCCACGAACAGCTGGATCCAAACGAAGCCAACCCTGCAACGAACGCAGTTCCCCCGCCCGCGATTCCATGTGCACTTCTAACCGCACTCAGGTCTCCCGCCACCGATCCAGGCGCAGCCTTGCTGGCGGCACCCCCGTTCTCCATGGTCGTGCACCAGGCCTATCCCTCGCCTTGGTTCAGGTAAATCGGCGCTCTCTCCATCACCCCTCCACCCCCCGCAAGTCACCCTGAGCCGCAGATGCCAGCCCCTGGCTGTCACTCCGCTGGCGCGAAGGCCGGGCGGTGGTCAAGGTGCAACCTCGTCGCGGCCGAGCTGGCCTGGCGCCCGACCAGACGCTGTAGCGCATCTCAGTACCTGGTGACGGAAGGATCGGTATTCCGAGCGCCCGGCCACTTGGTTCGTGAGAGTCCTGCTGTAGCGGCTGGTCCTGCGGACGGAGGGTCAAGGTGATCGGGTCGGAACTGGAGAAGCTGCTGTACACGCGGCCGGTACCAGACACTCCCGAGCAGCAGCTCGCCGCGCTGCTCAGGTGGGCAAGGGGCTCCAAGCAGGTAGTGGCGCGGGAGTTGGGCGTGTCCCAGCGGACGGTCCAGCGATGGACCGCTCGAAAAGCCTCTGCACGGGCCAAGCCCTCCGTCCGGCACGCGGCGGTGATCGAGACACGGGTACGAGAGCGGTGGCAGCCGCTGGTGCGGGCGCGCCGCCGGGCCGCCGTGGAGCGGCAGGGACTGGTGGTGCACACCCGGGCGCGGTTCGGGTTCGAGGCCGGTCCAGGCAGCTCGGATGACGCGCGGCAGCGGCTTTTGACGGTGCCGGTGCCGGGTGAGGTTGCCCGGGAGCTGTTCCGCGCCTGGGAGGCCGGCGCCCCGGACAGTCAGCACAAAGTGATCCTGGGCCGGGCCCTGGGTCACGTCTACTTCCGGGCGGCGGGTCGGCGAGCGGACGCGCTGCAGGTGAAGTTCGGGGAGGTCGACTTCATCGAGTTCGGACTCGCGTAGCCGGTGGTGCGGACGATCTCAGGGGTTCGTAGCGCAGTGCCTCGCGTTGCTCGCGCCAAGCCCAGACGACTGCACCCTGCTCGGTTCGCCGGGCCGGAGCAGGAGGGGGCTGGGGTGGGCGGATCTTGATGCTCTCGGCCAGGCGCAGGAGGGCGGGGCGGTCGGCTGGAGCGGCCAGAAGCCAGGGGACATCAGTCAGGTGGGCGAAGCGGGCTGCGGCATGGAGGAAGCAGCGGGCCCAGGCGGGTACGGGATAGATCGCGCAGCCGTCGGTGTAGCGGGCCTGATCGTGCAGGGTGAGGGTGCCGTCGGTGGGGTCGAAGCCGTCCGGGCGCGCGGTGGCCAGTTGCTGGAACGAGGCCCGCAGGGCGACGGCCGCCGCGAGAGCGGCTGCTCGGGCCGGGTGGGATGTCGCCGTGTGCAAGCGATCGGTGACCTGGACGACCTGGGCCGGAGTCGGGGGGACGGGTCCTGGGCGCTGCTGGTAGACGATCGGCCGGGGAGTGCAGGTGGTGGTGCAAGGGCGGGGACTGTCGTAGGAGACGAGGCGGTCCAGGGCGTTGAGGGTAATCCAGCGCCCGACGGCCGGCGAGACCGGATTCAGTGGCCGGTCCGGTGCGTCGTCGCCCTGGTAGAGAGCGCGGGCTTGGGTGAGGGTGTCGACGGTCGTGTACCGGGTGGCGGGCACGGCTGAGAGCGGCCGTGAGCCGGGGGCGGTGCACAACGAGGGTGAGGTGGACATCGGTCTGCCGCTGGAGTTCGAGGAGGCGCTGCAGGCGGCGCTCGTCGAAGAGATGGGCGCGCAGAACCGTCAGACGGGTGACGGCCAGGCCGGTCGTCCACGCGGCGGCGGCCTCCCACAGTGGCGGACGGCCGTGAGGAAGCGGCCGGGGAGATGGGTCGGCTTGCCCAGGGCGAGGAGGAGGTCACCGGCCAGGGCGGTGTCGCTGGTCGTTCCGGGCGTGGGGTGAAGGGTGATGCGGCCGGCGTGCGGGGCGTGGGCGGCCAGGGCGGTGTGGGTGAAGGTGGCGTCGTCCCCGGCGTCCAGGACAACAGCCAGGCGGGGTGTGGCGGGTGTGGTCATGCGAGGCGGCTGAAGGCCCAGCGCAGCAGGTCGCGGTCCGGGCGTGGGCGGCCGGTGCGTTCCAGGGCGGTGCGGGTGTGGGCGGTGAGCTGGGCCCAGGCACGGAAGTTGCCGTGGGCAGCCTGTTCATCTGCGAAGGAGATGTCGGCCGGGTCACAGTCTTCCCAGATCGGGTGGAAGAGCGGAATGACGTCGAGGACTTCTTCAGGGGTGAGGCGGGTGAACTGCTGCCAGATGAAGATCCGAGAGGAGAGCATCGGCTCGCGGCGCAGCACGGTATGGGCGCCTGCCCCGCCGACGAAGACGATCGCGATCTGGGTGGCGGGCTCGTCCCACAGGTAGCGGAAGTACTCGAACGCCTCCCCGTTGAGCCACTGGGCCTCGTCGACAAGGAATGTGCGGGGCCGCTCGGTCAGGGCGGTCTTCAGCAGGCGGTCGAACTCGCTGGGATGGCGGGGCGGCTCGCCGGGCAGGCGCAGCGTCTCGAAGAGCTCGTAGCGGACCGCACGGGCGGTCGGCCGGGCGCGGAAGGTGACCCGGCAGACTTCCTCACCGCGGGTGTCCTCCAACTCGTGGAGGCAGGTGTTGACCGCGAGGGTCTTGCCGAAGCCCGCGTTGCCGTGGATGCACATCATCGCCCGCGCAGCGACCGTGTCGGCGATGTTCTCCCGCGCGGTGAGCAGCGCCCGAGTGGTCACGATGGACGCGTCCGGGAGATCGACGTACTGGTAGGTGGGGGCGGTCACCACGTTCCTCCCTCAGCGGTTTCGGCATCGGCGGCAGCAGTGGGGACGACCCGCTCATCAGCGCTGGCCGTACCGAAGGCGTGGCGTGGCGGGTGCGGGCGGCGAGGCCGGGAGGTGTGCGCCATTCGGCCGGCGGAGCGGACGGTGGGATCAGGTCCGGCAGCGCAAGTCTCGACAGGCCCGCCCAGTCGGCTTCCGCAAGCTCCGCGCCGGCCTCCACCGCGGACACAGTGCCGAGCCGCTCCGGCTTCCCCGGCCGGGTGACCGCCGCGTAGCGCTCACGCTGCGCGGCCCCGAGATCTTTACTCAGACGACGGCTGCGCGCGGCCCGCGCCGTGCGGACCGCGGTGATCTGCTCCGGACTTGCCTCGTCAGCGACGGTCGCGGGGCCCAGGTAGCGGCCGTTCGTAGCGTCGAAGACCTCGATGCGGTGATCGTGGTGCGGCATGAACCGCACCCTGACCCCCGTACCCGCCAAGCCGCTCATCCACGGGCCTATGTAGTCCCGTCTGCGGAACCGCACCCCGCGGGTAGAAATCACCCGGACACGGCCGTCGTCTTCCAGCGTGAACGTCCACAACTCCTCCGGGCTGACCTCCCGTACCGGCGTCGGGTCGGCCTGCCACACCTCCAGCGGGGACCGGCCGCCCAGCGGCTTCGGATGGTGGGAGGCGTTCCACCACTCCACCCAGTCCAACAGGCGCGTGGTGAAGTCCTCGAACCCGAGGAGGACCTCGCCCTTCGGTCTCGTCCGGCGCCTGCCAGGGCGCGGCTGACGGAGGTACCCGGGCAGTGCCGCCAGGAACATCGACTCCACGGCACGGTTCAGGCCCTCCGGCGTTTGGCGCGCTGGTGGTGGAGGTGGAGGACCTGCCCGCCTATACCCCCATCTCAAGGGCACGGTGGCGGCGACCGTGTTCGACAGGAAGTCCTTCCCCCGGTCCACACGTACCTTCTCCGGGAGCCCGCCCTGCGGCCCGAAAGGCTCCCCGCGTAACACCGCCGCCCGCAGCGCGGCCAGCACCGACTCCCGCGACGGATACCCCGGCGTGAGCGCCACACCCATGATCACGTTCGTCGCGCAGTCCACGAACCAGGTGATCCAAGGCCGCCGGGATCGCCCTCGACATCGACCAGGACCGGGGCCTGAACGTGATCGGTCTCCCACACCTGATTCCGCCAACCCCGCGGCCGGGCCAGAAACACATCATGCTTCCGCGCCTCGCCCTCACCACCGGCCAGCCCCGCCCGCTCCCCCGCCGTCAGATCCCGCCGGATCGCACGATGCAACGTCGGAATCGACGGCGGCAGTTCACCCTCGCCCCGGGCCGCACGAGCAGTCAACTCACGATGCACGGCCGCCACGTTGCCCCTCCACAGCCCCAGCAGAGCCCGGACCTCCGAGGTGACCATGAACCTCCCGCAGTACCGGGTCCGCTCCCCCAGAGCCCCGGCCGCGGAGTCGTCCTCCTCGACGGCGGCCAGCCACCGCCACACGGCACGCTCCCGCACACCCAACGTCGCCGCCATAGCCCTCACGTGTTGGGTGGTCAACTCCCCTTCCCGGCGCAGAGCCAGCAACCGGCGTACCGCCGGTCCCCGCAACGCCCGAACCGACACAGCCGGCAACACGGCGCCCGAGCCTTCCAAGCCTGGTGGCTGCGCTCCCTCATCCACCCACCCATCACACCGGCTCCGGCCCGGCCCATGGACAAGAACTCACGAAACTGAGACAGCATCACCCCAGCTGCGATAAACGCCCAGGACAGCGATCCCCCATCGATCTCTCACATGAAAGACAGCGACACCACACCACAAAACAGTCACTGACCAGCATCAACACACCGAGACTCACTGTCTCTCAAACCACTGTCCCGAACCCGAGAGATCGCACCTGCCCCGAAAACAGACCCCGACCAGCACCAACGCACAACCATCGCTGTCTCTCACCCCACTGTCACGAAACCGAGAGATCGCACGCAGCCAAAGGGAACCGAAGATCACCGAGCTACGTCATTGAACATGTTCAAGCATCCATGACCAGGGGGTTCATCTATGTCCAGACGACGTCGACGCAACGCAAAATGGCTCGGGGCCGCCCTCGCGGCAGCCGCGGCCACCGTGTTGGCAACAGGCGGCTGGTACGCGTACCAGCTGGTCTCAGGTGTCACCGGCACCCTGGGCGTGCCCTGCGACGAAGCCTCCCACGCCCTCCGGGCCGCCCGCCTGCCCGACGGAACACACGACCGCCAGTGCACTGCGGGCACGTGGATGAGCACCGAATACCGATTGGACTTCCGTGCGCCCCGGGAAGCCACCGAGGCGTGGCTGCGGTCCTCATATCCGGACACCGAGCTTTCCCGGGATTGCACGGGCGCCGACGCGTGCACAGACCCACAACCGCACCCCGTGCCGTTCACGGACAAGGACGGTCACCGGCTCATGGACGTGGTGAGGATCGAACTCGACTACGAGAATGGAGACATCGCGCACGTGCGGGCGTCCGGAGTGACCATCTGACAACGGCCGGCACCATGGAGCGAACCATCTCTGACGGCCCCACGATACGCAGGACTGCCTGCCCAAAATCCGGGTCGCACCGCTCACCGACGCTCCCCTGCCCCCTGCCGGCACCAGCGAGAAGGAGGGACGGAACACTTCGCGCCCACGCGCGCGGACGGCGCCCACAGGCCGGCGGCTTCCCGCACCGGCGGCGCGGCAGGCGCAGCGCCGAGGGCGACAGCAGGAACGGGTGCGATGCCGGGAGCGGGAGCGGGGACCAGGGCGCCGGCCAGCCCCGGAGCGGGGCGCCGGATCGGCAGCCGGGGCTGGGGCGGGATCGGACGCCGTAGTCGCGGCGACCCTAGCGACGGCCTGGTCCACGCCGACCCCGGCCGCGAGCGCGTCGGTGAGGATCCAGGCGACGCCGTTAGCGCCGGGCAGGGCAGGGTGGGGCGGGAGTTCAGCGCTCGAAGACCTGGACCTCACGCACACCGTCGTTGAACAACAAACCCAGGCTGGCGGCCGGCAGGTCCACCGTCTTCGTGCCTGCCAATGTGCACTGATCTGACCAGGCACTACGTCAAAACCGTCAGTACAGAATCGGCAAGACCTGTCAGTGACAGAAGCGCTGCCCACTCATCCCTGACCAGGTACAACGCCCAGACCAGCCGCTGACACCTCGACGCCGAGAATCCACTGACAAACACGCGCACATCATCAGACGCAGGCGGCCCGGGAATGGCGGAGCGCCGGCCATACCAGGCCCGCGGTCGCGGTGTGCTCGCTGGAGGACGACCCCGCCCTGTGGGCCCTGGGTGTGCGAGCGACAACGTCGGCGCCGCAGCTCGGGCTGTGGCACGGGCGGGGTCCTGTCACCGTTTACGCCACCTACGCCTCCCTGCCGGTCCTGGCCGAAGCCCACGAGGGCGCGTACGGGCTGCCGATGGACGTCTTCGACCTGGTGGTCGTCGACGAGGCGCACCGGACGTCGGGGTCGGCGGGGAAGGCGTGGGCGGACATCCACCACCAGGAGGTCATCGCGGCGATGCGCCGGCTCTACATGACCGCGACGCCCCGGATCTGGAAGGAACGGCCGCCGCGTTCGCGGGCGGAGCAGGAGCTGTACGAGGCGCAGGTGGCCGTCGTGGACGAGGAGACGTCAGGTCGGACGCGGCGGGCGTGGAACCGGCTGCCACGTGAGCTGGCCTGCTCGATGGACGACGAGAAGGTGTTCGGGCCCGTCGTCTACGAGCTGTCGCTGGCATCGGCGATCTCCCGGGGGTTGCTGGCGAAGTATCAGATCGTCGTCGCCGAGCTGACCGACCCCGTCGTGACCCCGGCCCGGCTCGTGAGCGAGGAGCGGTACGAAGAGCGGCTGCGCGGTCAGCGGCTCGCGGCGACGCAGACCGCGTTGCTGGAGACCATGGCCGCCCACGGACTCCGGACCACGATCACCTTCCACCACCGCACGGTCGAGGCGGAGGCTTTCGCGGCCGGGCTGCCCCGGGTCGCGGCCCGGCTCCACGCCGTGGACCCGGAGCGGCACCCCGAGCGGGTGTGGGCGGGGTGGCTGTGCGGGGAACACGAGGGCGCCCACCGGCAGTCCGTGCTCTCCGACTTCGGGCGCCGGGCCGGGCGCGCCGTGCTGTCGAACTGCCGGGTCCTCGGTGAGGGCGTCGACATCCGGGCGACCGACTCGGTGGCCCTGATCGACCCGAAGAGATCGGCCGTGGACATCGTCCAGGCGATCGGCCGGGCCCTGCGCCAGCAACCCGGTCAGGGCAAGATGGCGACGCTGATCGTTCCGGTGTTCTTGGCCGAGAATGAGAAGCCGGAAGACATGCTTTCCTCGAACTCGTACCGCCCGCTGATCCGGGTATTGGAAGGCCTTCGGGCACACGATGAAAAGGCTGTGGAAATGCTCGCCATTCCACAGGAGAACCAGAAACGCGTCGTCGACCCGTCGCTTCCGGTCGGTCCGGAGCCCGCCGAGGGTGAAGAGGAAGGCCGGCTGCTGCTCCGGTTCGCGGCCCCCCGCGACCCTGTCCATATCGCGAAGTGGATCAGCTACACCGTCATCAACACCGAGCGGCAGGACTGGCGTCGGGGCGCCGAGGCCGCCTACCGCTACCGGCAGCGCGAGGAGCACCTGGACGTCCCCTACGAACACACCGAGGGCGCGTACCCGCTCGGACGCTGGCTCTCCGACCAGCGCCGCGCGTACCGGGCCGGGCAGATGACCGGGAAGCACGCGGCCGAGCTGGAGGAGCTGGGGATCGTCTGGGACACCGCCGACGCCGGCTTCGCCGAGAACCTCGCCGCCGCGCGGGCGTACTACGAACTCCACGGGACCCCTGCCGCCCCGCGGCACGCGACCGCCCTGGACCGGGCGCTCGGGCAGTGGCTCACGAACATCCGGCGCTCCGGCGGACTCGGGAAGGACGCCGACCGCGCCCGCCGGCGGGCGGAGGAACTCGCGGCCGTCGATCCGGACTGGAACCCACGCGAGAACGGGTGGACGGTGGACTGGCAACGCCACCACGCCTACCTCACCCAGCTCCTCGCGGGCGGCGCCCGGCTCGGCGACATCGTGCCCGGGGTCACCCTGCACGGCGAGGACGTCGGAGGCTGGCTCACCACCCAACGCCGGGACTGGGACCTGCTGGACGGCAAACAGCGCGAGCGGCTCGCCGAGCTGGGCGTGAAACCCTCCTCACGGCCCCGTACAACGCCCGCGAAGACGCGTGGGGCCACCATGTCAGGCGGGGCACCGCAGCGTTCCAGACGGGCGTTCAGGCCCTCGCCCAGTACCTGGAACGCGAGGGCGGCGCCATGCCGGGGCGGGCCCACGTCGAGCAGCTCCCCGACGGCAGTCAGCACCGCACCGGCATCTGGATCGCCAACCAGAAACAACGCCGCGACCGACTCGACCCGGCCCAGCTCGCAGCTCTCGCCGCACTCGGCATCGACTGGGCCCGATAGGGAGCATGGGAATCTGCAGCAGCCTGTCCAGCAAGAACGTCATTACCTGTCACTGGAAAAACCGCAGCAACCTGACACCAACCCGCCTCTGGCAGGCCCGCCACCAGTACAAACGCCTCTCCGCCGTCCGTGACAACGAACCGCTCCCGTCAGTGACAACAATCCGCAGATTCGCAGCGCCCACGGGGCCGGTGTCCGGGCCGGCCGGCTCGTAGTCGGACCGGCCACCCGGGCCGAACGCCCCGTGATCCGACATCAGCAGGGCGCCGTCCACCACCTCTTGCGGCGCCCACCCCGTCACGTCCAGGAGCAACCCGTCCAACGGGCCGCCCACCAGCTCGACGTACGCCCGCCCCTCCACCGGCCCCCCTGCTCCGGCTCCGCCCCGTACACCCGCCGCCCGGCCCATTCCTCAGTCATCCGCTCATCCTGACGCCCGCCCAGGCAGCGGAGCGCCCGGTTCCCGAAACCACCGGCCCGAACCGGATGGCGGCGCTGGGGTCGAAGGCGCCACTGCCGGAGCGGGCCGCGGAGCCGAAGCGCACGGCGATGCTCACTGCGGTGGCGCGGCTCCTTCCGGCTATCCGCGACCTACTGTGCGGCCGGCGTCTGAGCCAGGACACCGGGGCCGGCGAGGAGTGGAAGGCGGGCATACGGAGTCTTGGCGGGGGCGTAGGAGGTGACGGCCGCTTGATCGGGCGGGACCGTGTTGTCGTACCAGGTGGTGTGCCGCCCCAGAGCAGGCCGGGGCGGCAACACTTCAAGGCGGTGTATCACCGCTCCATGGCCGCACAGCGCAGGATCACTGCGCCGACTGCGACGGGAGACCTCAGGTCAGGCGTTCATCGTGTACCACAGCTGTCCCCGCGCTGTGCTGGAGTCCAAGTTCGTCGACCACTGCTGTACGGGGGCGCCGTCGTGCGTCCAGGAGTTCTCGACCTCGGCTATGTAGCCGGTGCCCACATTCCCGAGCCAGAAGTCCCCGCCGGATCCGATGTCCTGGATGATCGTCCACTTTTGATGGCCGAGGCTCGCGTTGCAGGTCCACTGCTGGATCGGGGCGCCCAGGTGCCGCCATCCGTTCTCGACCTCCAGGCACTTCCCGCTGTTCACGTTGATGATCAGGTACTCGCCGTTGCCGAGGGAGCGGAACTTCCACTTGGCGCCCGACTGCCCCACACAACTCCACTGCTGGGCATTGGCCCCGTTGACCTTGCTGGAGTTCTCGATCTCCAGGCACTTGTTGCTGTGTGCGTTCTTGATGTACAAGGGGCCGCTGTCCGCCGCCTGGGAGGCACCAGGGGTCGTCATCACCAACGCGACCCCAGCCGCAACAGTGGCAGCAACCTTCGCCGTCTTCTTCGTTCTCACTTGCCCTCCAAAGCAATTCACATGTACGCGCCAGGGATGTACGACACCCGGGCAGGCTGTGTGGTTGCCCCCGGTGGGCAGGTTTTCTCGGGAAACACCTCCGGTTCCTCCGTGACCGCTCCATCAGCGCCCGATATGCCCCCCGGCGGCGGCGCCCACGAAGACGGTGACGGCGCCGGTGGTGGTGGTGGTGGTGCGGAAGGCGGGGCCTTCGGGGTTCTTGGAGTCACTGAGCTTCTTCGAGTTGGCCACCGATCGGGTGAATGCGACTGAGCGCTTCAGTGTCGAGTGGGCGGCTGCAGCGTCCGGTGCCAGCAGCTTGGTGAGCCGGGACAAGGGTCCACTCGAGCTTGCCGGCCTGAACGCCAACCCGGCGGCAAGGCCGGTGAGCGACGATCAAGCTGTTGTCAGCCGCTGGCTCTAAGGTCGGCCCTATGACATCAGACCTGGTCCAGGACTCATGGACTCGCATCGACGCGTGGCTGCGCGAGCACGCGCCCCGCACTTTTGCCACGCTTCGGCCGCCCGCAGGAGACGAGGAGATCGCAGCAGCGCAACAGGAACTGGGGGTCACCTTTCCTCCGGACCTGGTCGCTTCACTCCAACGGCACAACGGTGCGCTGGAGGGACCTGAGGCTTTCCGGTTCAGTACGGGCGACCGGCTGCTCGGAGTGAGCGGAATCCTTGGGGACACCGGCTTCATGCGCGGCATCCACCAGGGCCTCGACGGGGAGACCGAGGGCTACTGGCTTCACGACTACGTGAAGTTCGGTTCTTACGACGTGACGTCGGACGGTCTTCTGATGGATTGCCGTACTGAGCGGGACTCCTTCGGTGCGATCGGACGGTTCTTCGACGAGACCGGCACCAGATTTGGGCAGGCCGACTCGCTGGGTGGGTATCTGGCCAAACTGGCCGACACGCTTGAGCGCGGCCAGGAGGCTGGTGTCGTCACCTTCAACGGCCGGCTGTTCTGGGAGGCGCCTCTGCCTGCCAGGCCGCAGTGCAGTGCCGACGAGCCCCTTCCCGCACCGGATGAGCAGCTGCCAGAGCTGGACCTGTCCCACAGTCCCACCGACCTCCTCCACGTGAGCCACCTGGACGGACATGAGGAACTCGGTGCACTGATCGCAGTCCTGCCGTATGAGCAGGTGGTTGAGGCCGCGCGGAAGCAGCTGCGCAGACTGGCGGTCGAAACGGGGCTGAACAACTACCCGGAGGTCAAGACAGCCCTGGACGCGTGGGAGCGTGGTGTGGCCCTACCGCGGCCGGACCAAACCGGCCCGCTCGCCTTGCGACTCCGCGCGGTGCTCGCACAGGCCGACACCGGCCGAGACGTCACTCGCAGGTGGGCCGCCGAGAAGATAGCCCTCGGGCTCTGGGGGTCCCCCTACAGATCCGTGTGCGAGAGCGCGGAGACCCGGAGTCACTTCACTCTCGACTGGCGTGCGGATCTGCATGCGGACCTGGGCAATCAGCCACTGCCACCGATACCTGACGACCGATTTTGGGGGGCGCTGCGCAACCCCGCCATCGACTCCAGTTGGTACGCGGCCCAGTACACCCAAGATCAGGACTGACCCCAGGGCTTCGGTTCCGCGTGAGCGCTTCATGCGGCGGTTATCGCCAGCCGAAGCGCTCACTGAGCTTCTTCAGCGCTGCCGCTCCAACGTGAGGACGGCCTTGACGATTGACGTCATGCGGTTGGGGCTGCACCGGGACCTGCGGAAGATCCGCCAGGACTTCAGGATCGCGACACCGCGTTCAACGGGCGCTCGTGCTGCGGCCAGCGCCCGGTTGAGGGTCTTCTCAGTGGGAGTGAGTTCCTGCAGGGGCCTGCGTTTGATGCCGGTCGCCAGCCACGGCCCGCCACCTTGGTAGGCGAGATCGGCCAGAATGGGAACGCCCTGGCGCTCGCAGATCCGGATGATCCGGTGGGTGCGGGCGGCGGTCAGGTCGTGAGTGCGGCCCGGCAGGGCGGGCGAGAGCCACAGCAGCCGGCCGCCGGGATCGGTGACGACCTGCACGTTCACGCCGTGGCCGGTGCTTGTGGGAGTAGTCGGCCCTGCCGTCGCCGACCCGGTCGCACTCGGCGAGGGTTCCGTCGAGCAGGACGAAGTCGGGATCATGCTCGCGCAGCGTCCTCAGCAGACCCGGCGCACGCGCGGCGAGCAGGTCGACGACCGCGCTGATATAGGCATGGGCGGTGGACTCGCTGATCCCGAACCCGGCGGCGATCTTCGCCAAAGTGGTGTGCTCGCGCAGGTACACCAGTGCCACCATCGCCCGCTGGGACGGACGGAGCTTGCAGCGCCGGTCGCCCTCACGAGTGACAACCAGCATGGCGACCCACTCCACGAGCGCATGCGACAGGTCGATTGCGGCAGGATGGACGACCAACGAGTCCCCCCGAGCAACGTAATTGAGACGTCAGACATCTCGATCAACAGCCCGGGGGCCTCGCTCGTTTCGCTTCACGGCCCATCACCCGATCGGTGGCCAACTCGAAGAAGCTCACTGACAAACAAGTGACGCGGCCACCTGCAGAATGTCGCGTCCAGCCAACACTCCTCACCGCGTTGCACTCGGCGTGAATGCAGCCGCACGGGCTCGCAGGGCCACGGCGATGGCACCCGCGACCACCAAGGTCCGGACGGGGCGCAGCGGCTTTCCAGGGGCCCTTCCAAATTCTGGAACGGCCCGGCGTCCGGGTCAGGTACGCGGATAGCCGTGGCCGGGCGGCGGGTACTCCCGGCCGGGGAGTTCGGCGACGCCGTAGAGGACGATCCGCTCGACCTCCGACAGCTCCCCGCCCTGCCCGAGCCCGTCGTCGGCGGCTTCGTCGATCGCCTTCAGCAGCCGCATCGACCGCTCCTGGTTCGCCTTGGCCCGCGCCGAGGACGGCGGCGTGGGGGTGTCCGGCGCCGGCTCGGCGGCCTGCGGAAGGTGCAGGGCGCCCGAGCGCCACGCACCGCCCAGCACCACGCCCCCGGCCAGCACAGTCAAGGCCACGCCCACGACCTCGTACCCGGACCACTGCGCCCACCAGCCCGTCGCGGCCAGCACCGTCCCCGCCAGCGCACTGCCACCGGCCCGGCGCTGCCTGCCCGTCATCACCATCCGCCTCCCCCTTCCTCGCAGTTCTCCCCCGGTCAGGCGCCGGGCTCGGCACCCGCCTCGCGGGCCGCGTGCCGCTGTACCTCCTCCGAAGGCCGCACCAACGGCCCCGCCGGAGACCGGGCAGGCCCCGGCCGGTACACGGCGCCCCGGTACGAGGTGGCCACGGCGGCCGTGCCGCCCAGCACCGTCAGGACGAAGTCCGCCTGCACCACCCCGAGGTGGCCCGCCCGCCACGCGGCCGCGAGCAGCGCGCCGGCCCCCGGGCAGCGATCCGGTCCCGGCCCGACAGCGACCAGGCCGCCCATACCCGGTCCGCGCGCACCCGGCCGCCCCGCCGTCCGGGTGTGGGAGCCGACGCCGTCACCGCGTACGCCCCGCGCCCTTGCTCGGTCCGGCCTGCTGCCGGTGGGCAGGGATCGCGGCTTCTGCCGGGGCCGGCTGCCCGGGAGCCGCGACGGCGGGCATGGTGGTGGAACGGGAACGGGCCGCCGCCGGGGAGACCCTCACGCGGGACGCGGGCGCGGCCGGTATGGAGGGCGGTGTCGTCAGGGAGCGCAGGTCGCGTCCACGAGACGGCCCACCGTGGTGGAGGACAGGCCTTCCTCCCGGAGGTCGATGTGCGGGCGGGATTGCTCACGCAAGGAACTGAGCCAGGACGGTGGCCGTGGCGGCGGCCAGGGTAAGAACTGCAGCGAAGGTCGCGGCTGCCCGCGTCAGGGCGGTTGGATAGGTGGCGCCGTCGAGCCTCGCGAGGGTGCCTGCGGCGGCGGCCGTCAGAAGCGCAAACATGAAGACAACGGCGGCGGCAAGCAGGACGACGAGCTGGTGCACGGTGGACTCCTTGGTTGGAAGGCGCTGCCTGACCAAACTGTCGGAATCGCTGTTCGCCGTGGTTCGCCCGAACGAAGATGGACACCGGCGAACACGAGGAAGCGGGGGCCGATGCCGAACCCAGCGCACGGTGAACTAGAGGAGGCCCTGTCCCGGCTGCGCACGATGTTGGCCGATGGGCAGGCTGTGGCCGGGCTGAACGTCACCGAACTCAGTGCTCGAGCCAAGCTGGGGCGTACAACGACCTCGCAGGCATTGAGCGCTGGCGGGCCGGTGCCATCGGCCGCGACCGTCGCTGCCTTGGCCCGGGCGCTGGGCCTGCCGGAGCGGGAACTCCTGATGCTGCGCCGGGCCGCGGCGGGTGAGATTGGTACTGAGCACCAGGAGCCCGGACGGCCGATCAGCGAGTGGGATCCCCACGACTTGGAGGTTCACCCCGCTGGGACCTCGGTGACGGGCGGGGTCGGTGCCCGCCACCAGCGGGTGCTGCCCGGCTACGTTGCGCGCGCCCACGACCAGGTCCTCGCCGATGCCGTGCGCGACGCTGCCGCCGGCCACGGCCGGATGCTCGTCCTGGTGGGATCGTCCTCCACGGGCAAGACCCGGGCCTGCTGGGAGGCTGTGCAACCTCTCGCAGCCCACGGGTGGCGACTGTGGCACCCTTTCGATCCGAGCCGGGCCGACGCCGCCCTAGATTCCCTCAGCCAGGTCGCGCCGCACACAGTGGTATGGCTGAACGAAGCCCAGCACTATCTCGGTGATCCACAGTGCGGCGAACGCATCGCCGCCGCCGTACACGCGCTGCTTACCGCCCCGGAGCGCGCGCCCGTTCTGGTCCTTGGCACGTTGTGGCCTGAGTATGAGCGCCAATATCAGGCCCTGCCTGCCACGGATGCGCCAGACCCTCATAGCCGGGTGCGCGAACTACTCGCCGGCCGCACGCTCCACGTACCTTCCTCCTTCGATGCCGAGGCTCTGCGCGCTACCGCCGAGCTGGCCCGCAGGGGCGACCTGCAGCTGGCCGAAGCACTCACCCGGGCATCAATCCACGGTCAGGTGACGCAGGATCTGGCCGGCGCCCCCGCGCTTCTACACACCTACGAACACGGCAGCCCAGCCGCCCGCGCACTCCTCGAGGTGGCCATGGACGCCCGCCGCCTCAGCATCGGCCTCCACCTTCCGCAGGCCTTCCTCACCGATGCCGCCATTGGCTACCTCGCCGATACCGACTACGACGAACTCACCGAAGACTGGGCCGAAGCCGCCTACGCCGAGCTCGCCAAACCTGTCCACGGCCGACAGGCCGCCCTGCGCCGAGCCGCTCCCCGTCCGGAACGCTGCCCACCCGGGGCATCGCCCTCCGCCCCGGTTCAAGCCGCCGGTCTCTCGACCGGACCCGTGTTCCGCCTCGCCGACTACCTCGAACAACACGGCCGAACCGCTCGAAGGCGACTCTGCCCGCCCGGGGCCTTCTGGGTCTCCGCTCACACCCACCTCAGACACGCGAGCGATCTGTATGCCTTGTCCAGAGCCGCCGAGTCACTGCATCGGATGCAGTGGGCCCACCATCTCCTTCACCAAGCAGCCGGTCTCGGAAGCGCGGCCGCACTGACTCACTTGGGCCAGCTCAGTGAGCGGAACGCGGACACCGAGACCGCAAAGACGTTCTATCTGAAGGCCGCTCACCTCGGTGACGGCGAGGGCATGGCCCAGCTGGCGCTGCTGCGGGTGCAGGGCGGGGACCACGAAGGCGCCAACGCCATGGCTCGACGGGCCGCCGCCACCAGCGCCGTAGTCCTGGGACGTCTGGCGATGCAGAGGGACGAGGTCTGGGACCGCTCGGGAGCGGAGTTCTTGGCCCGCCATGCCGCTGACGCGGGCCACATCCCAAGCAAGGCTCTGCTGGCGCGTCTGCGGAAGCGGGCGGGAGATGGCGACGGTGCCGAAGAGCTGGCCCGCCAGGCCCACGATGCTGGTCACATCCTTGGCACAGTGATACTTGCCGAACTACGGCAGCGGAAGGGCGATCACGAGGGTGCGAATGTGCTGTATCAGCAGGCCGCCGACGCTGGCAACATCGAGGCTCTCCAACGCCTGTGGCTGTGGCATAGAGGCCGCCGGAGCAAGGGACGCGAAGCGGCCGAAGCATTCGTGCAGGAGCTCATCGACCGCGGAGCTGGCGAGAAGCTGTTCGGTCTAGCCGAAAGCCTGGTGGAATTCGGTCATCCGAAATACGCCGAGGAGGTGTCTCTCCAAGCCGCCGCCGCTGGGGAACTGAACAGTCTGCTCCGTGTGGTGCGGCAGCGGGAGGAGGCCGCGGACCTCGCGGCCGCCGAAGAGCTCCTCAAAAAACCCGCCGACGCCGGAGAAGCGCAAGCACTCGTTCATTTGGCACGGCTGCGGGAGGCGGCCGGCGATCGAGCAGAGGCAGAGAGCCTCCTTCAGCAGGCCGTCGATGCCGGGGACTCAAGGGCCCTGGTCTTCTGGGCGTTGTTGAAGGAACGGGCCGGCGATCCCGAAGCTGCCGAAGCCCTGGCATGGCAAGCCCCCGCCTTCCTGCCATTCTTCGCCCTGATAGAGATGGCGAAGACGCGGGAGACAGCCGGCAACCACGAGAGCGCAGGACGCGTCTACCGCGAGCTCGCCGATGCACAACTGCTCGATCCGTCCGAGTGGCAGTGGCCGCATGGCCTGGATCCGGACGGATCCCCCACACCGCCATGGCAATAGACGCGTCTCGACGGAAGCAGTCCCGACCGCTCCCGGACCCCCGATCCCTGCGTCCCCTTCCGGGGGTGGGTCGACGGCACCGAACGCATCGCCAACACCACCCTCGACGCCGTGCAACCACCACGCCGAACCCACCACCACCCCCGACACCGTTAACCCCCACCAACACAAAAGGCCCTGACCAGCACAAACGCCAGCCGATCCTTTACACGCTAGAGCTACCCCCAACAAACCCAGCCACGCTCACCCCAGGGCACACAGCCCCCACCTCACACACCCCGACCCACCCCCCAAACCCGCTCACTTCACGTCCCACGTGATCAGGCCCTCGGCATCCGCCCGAGCCTGCAACCCGGTCAACACCGCCGACCAGACACCATCGCGTTGCCAGCGACGGAAAAGCCCATAGACCGTCTGCCACGGACCGTACTCCGCGGGCAGATCCCGCCAAGGCGCACCGGTTCGAACCCGCCAGCGAATGCGGGAAGGGCGGGCAGCCGACGGAGTGGTTCGGCACCGCCTTCCACTCCGTCCGGGGGGATGCAGCACCTGGACGTCCGCCAGTCCGGCAACGGCATCCTGATCACCTCCTCCCCCGCCGAGATCGACGGCGCACTGGGCTCTTTGGGATTCGGACGCCGGGGCGGACGTCGTCGTGTGGCCCGTGGAGCGGCGCTCTCCGGCCGATCCCCCTGCCGGGGTAGGACTCACATCGCCGCGGAAGGGATGCGCGATCGAGACCAGCCATCCAGAAGGGCCGTTACGCGGCTGGTGTAACCGGCGAGGCCCTCGTTCACGAGGCATGCGCCTTCTTGGGGAAAGCCGGACCCCTGTCACCCTTGGCATCCCAACCACCCGCCGGCCCGAGTGAAAGCCTGAAACCACCGAACCGGTGCCTCTGCGGATGGTCCGCAGTAACCGCCTGCCCTCGCAGTCATCAATCCCCCGGACCCGCACACGTTCAGCCATGTGACCACCCTGGCCGCTTGGCGCAGCAACCGGGCGGTATGCAACGACAGGGCAGTGTCGGATGCGCTAGATGCTCTTACACATGGACATCGACGCCACTTCGTAGCCATTGCGGTGGTACAAGGCAATCGCTGCCTCGTTGTCCCCTACAATATTCAAGCCCAACGCCGTCTTGCCCTCGCCGGCGACGAGTGCCTCAGCGGCCGCAAGGATGGCTGAGGCATACCCGAGGCGCCTGAATGGCTCGAAGACATTGATGTCGTACAGCCATGCGGAGCTCTCGCTACCGGAAGCTTGGCCGGGATCCGGACCCACCCATGGGTGCGGAGCTTCGAAGGCACCGAGCTGCTCGAAGAAGTGCTCGGTCGTCCAGTCATCTGGGAACCGGATCACGTGGCGCTCGATCTGGCTGCGCAGGCTGGTGGTCGTCGTGGTCCACCCGCCAAGTGGATCGTTGTCCAGGTGCCACAAGCGGCCCAGCAGCGCCATGAAGCGGTCCGGGTAGCCGAGGTGGTCGGCCAGATCAAAGTCTCTGGCCAGCTCGCGCCTGGTCCGGCTCGGGATCTGCACGTGGTGACGGCCGAGCCACAGAACATCCTGCAGCGCCATCCGTTCGGCCTG
>NZ_JBHWUO010000082.1:0-23537 GCF_042736975.1 Streptomyces sp. NPDC059989 | reverse complement strand
CGCCTCAAACGCCGGCGGGGCTATAGATAGCCCCGCCGGCGTTTGAGGCGCGGGGGTCCGGGGGCTGGCCCCCGGCAACGGCGCCGCACCCGGGTGCGCAGAGCGCCCCCCGCAGGGGTCAGGCCCAGAGCTGGCCCTGGAGGACCTCGATGGCCTCCTCCGTGGTTGCCGCGGTGTAGACGCCGGTCGAGAGGTACTTCCAGCCGCCGTCGGCCACGACGAAGACGATGTCCGCCGTCTCGCCCGCGGCCACCGCCTTGCGGCCGACCCCGATCGCCGCGTGCAGCGCGGCCCCGGTGGAGACGCCCGCGAAGATGCCCTCCTGCTGGAGGAGTTCGCGGGTGCGGGTGACCGCGTCCGCCGAGCCGACCGAGAAGCGGGTGGTGAGGACGGACGCGTCGTACAGCTCGGGGACGAAGCCCTCGTCGAGGTTGCGCAGGCCGTAGACGAGGTCGTCGTAGCGGGGTTCCGCGGCGACGATCTTGATGCCCGGCACGTGCTCGCGCAGGTAGCGGCCGACGCCCATCAGGGTGCCGGTGGTGCCCAGGCCCGCCACGAAGTGGGTGATGGAGGGGAGGTCCGTGAGGATCTCCGGGCCCGTGGTGGCGTAGTGCGCGCCCGCGTTGTCCGGGTTGCCGTACTGGTAGAGCATCACCCAGTCCGGGTGCTCCGCCGCGAGTTCCTTCGCGACGCGGACGGCCGTGTTCGAGCCGCCCGCCGCCGGCGAGGAGATGATCTCGGCTCCCCACATGGCCAGGAGGTCGCGCCGCTCCTGCGAGGTGTTCTCCGGCATCACGCACACGATGCGGTAGCCCTTGAGCTTCGCCGCCATCGCCAGGGAGATGCCGGTGTTGCCCGACGTCGGCTCCAGGATGGTGCAGCCCGGGGACAGCCGGCCGTCCTTCTCCGCCTGCTCGACCATGTGGAGCGCGGGGCGGTCCTTGATCGAGCCGGTCGGGTTGCGGTCCTCCAGCTTCGCCCAGATGCGGACGTCGTCCGAGGGCGACAGCCGGGGCAGGCGGACCAGCGGCGTGTTGCCGACCGCGGCCAGCGGGGAGTCGTAACGCATTACTTCGATCCGCCGGCCACGGCCGGGAGGATCGTGACGGTGTCGCCGTCGGTGAGCTTGGTGCTGATGCCGTCCAGGAAGCGGACGTCCTCGTCGTTGAGGTAGACGTTCACGAAGCGGCGCAGCTTGCCGCCGTCGACGATGCGCTCCTCGATGCCCTTGTGGCGCGTCTCCAGGTCCGAGAAGAGGTCGGCGAGGGTGGCTCCCGCACCGGAGACGGCCTTCTCGCCGTCGGTGTAGGTGCGGAGGATGGTGGGGATGCGGACCTCGATGGCCATGACAGGCTCCAGTGTCGTGAAAGGGGCGTAAGAACGTGAAGGCGCGCGGTTCTTGTGCCCCCGCGCAAGAGGGCTCTGGTGCTTCAGACAGCAGGACAGATGGCGCTGGCGAGGCGGCACAGGTCGACGTGCAGCCGCGCCACGAGCAGCAGCCTGCCGGGCGTCTCGATGCTCACGTCGTGGGAAACCATGCGGTCATGTTAACGATTCCCGGTCCCCGGTTTGGAGTGTGATCCCGCATCGTGGACTCCATCTGCTCACATGGTGGTCAGTAGGCCGCTACGACCTGCACTTCTTCCTCGGTGATCACGCCTTCGACGATGCGGTACGACCGGAACTGGAACTCCCCGAGGCCGTCCTTGTCCGCCGTGGAGACCAGCACGTAGTGCGCGCCGGGCTCGTTCGCGTAGGTGACGTCCGTGCGCGAGGGGTAGGCCTCGGTGGCGGTGTGCGAGTGGTAGACGATCACGGGCTCCTCGTCCCGGTCGTCGAGCTCGCGGTAGAGCTTCAGCAGGTCCTTGGAGTCGAACTCGTAGAACGTGGGCGACCGGGCCGCGTTCAGCATCGGGATGAACCGCTCGGGGCGGTCGGTGCCCGCCGGGCCGGCCACGACGCCGCACGCCTCGTCGGGGTGGTCCTGGCGGGCGTGCTCGACGATCCGGTCGTACAGGGCCTGGGTGAGGGTCAGCATGAGCGACAGGATAAGCAGACGGGCCCTCCCGTACCGAGGAGTGGTACGGGAGGGCCCGAATGATGGACAGGCAGCCTGAACGGAGCGGGCTACGAGGCCTTGGTGAAGGCGGCGCCGCGCGGGTCGCGGGACTTCATGACCAGGTAGGACAGGCCCAGGATCAGGCCCCACAGCGGGGCGCAGTACAGCGAGACGCGGGCGTCCTTGTCGATGCCCATCATCACGATGACCATGCCGATGAAGAGGAGGGCGAACCAGCTCGTCCAGGGGGCGCCCGGCGCGCGGAAGGCGGACTGCGGCAGCTCGCCGCGGTCGGCCTTGGCGCGGTAGCGGATCTGGCAGACCAGGATCATGATCCAGGCCCACATGCCGGAGATGGTGGCGAAGGAGACGACGTAGTCGAAGGCCTTGCCCGGGGCGACGTAGTTGATCCAGACGCCCACCAGCATCAGCGCGGCGGAGAAGGTGGTGCCGATGAGCGGGGTGCCGCTCTTGGTCAGCTTGGTGAAGAACTTCGGGCCCTGACCGTTGAGCGCGAGGTCGCGCAGCATGCGGCCGGTGGAGTACATGCCCGAGTTGCAGGAGGACAGGGCGGCGGTCAGCACGACGAAGTTGACGATCGCGGCGCCGATGCCGAGGCCCATGCGCTCGAAGGCGGCGACGAAGGGCGAGACGCCGGGCTGGAAGTGCGTCCACGGGACAACCGACAGGATCATGATCAGGGCGCCGACGTAGAAGACGGCGATGCGCCACGGCACGGTGTTGATGGCCTTGGGCAGGGTCTTCTCGGGGTCCTTGGACTCGCCGGCGGTGACGCCGACCAGCTCGACCGCGAGGAAGGCGAACATCACGATCTGCAGGGTCATCAGCGTGCCGCCGATGCCCTTGGGGAAGAAGCCGCCGTCGTTCCACAGGTTGGTGACGGTCGCGGTGTCGGCGGCGTCGGAGAACCCGATGGTGAGGATGCCGGCGCAGATCAGGATCATGCCGACGATGGCGGTGACCTTGACCATGGAGAACCAGAACTCCAGCTCACCGAAGAGCTTCACGGAGATCAGGTTGGCGCCGTAGAGGATGACGGTGAAGATCAGCGCGTAGGCCCACTGCGGGAAGCTGTCGTGGGTCCAGTACGACATGTACTGCGCGGCCGCGGTGACCTCGGTGATGCCGGTGACCACCCAGAAGAGCCAGTACGTCCAGCCGGTGACGTATCCCCAGAACGGGCCCAGGAACTCACGGGCGTAGTCCGAGAAGGAGCCGGAGACGGGCCGGTACATGAGCAGCTCGCCCAGGGCCCGCATGATGAAGAAGATGACCAGGCCCGCGATGGCGTAGGCCAGGATCAGGCTGGGCCCGGCCTTGGAGATCGCCTTGCCGGCGCCCAGGAACAGGCCGGTGCCGATGGCTCCGCCGATCGCGATCATCTGGATCTGGCGGGCGCCGAGCGCGCGGTGGTAACCCTCGCCGCCTTCGCCCTGAGTGCCCTCGCCGGGCGTCTTGTCGTGCTGCTCGACCTGCACAGAGGTCATGTCTTGGTGCGCCTTTCTCCACGCCGACCCGCGCCTTCTGCTGGCTGCGGATCGGGTCCTCGATCCCCCCGGATACGGATGGAGTTGCACGCCGGCGGTCTGCCGGTTCAAGCGGGCCGGGAGACATGGGTGGCGTCCCGTCGGCGGTCGTGAAGATTTATCACGCCATTACGGGTGAACGAGGCGGAGAAATGTGACCCAGGACACATAAAATTCAGGACAAAGGTCCTGAGATAGATCAGATCACCGCATGGCGGTGATCTGATCGTTATCCGGATTTGAGCGTCCGCTGAGCGAACGGCTCGGCGCCTTGAGGCTCCTCAGAGGGTTTCGATGAGGGTCTCCTGGAGGCCGCCCAGCCAGAGGTACGCCATCACCATCGGCTTGCGCGGGTCGTCGTCCGGCAGCCGGAAGAGCATCGCGCTCTCGTCGTCCTCGGTGATGTCGAGGCGGGCCGCGATCGTCAGGCGCAGGTCGTTGAGCGCGCCGAGCCAGCGCAGCGGCAGCTCCCCGGTCAGCTCCAGGACCGCCGCGCCGTCGCCGGCCGGGGCGAGCCCGTCCAGGCTGCGCACGACGGCCAGCGCGTCCTCCCGCTTGCGGGCGCGCAGGTCGTTCTCGGTGAAGCGGCGGAACTCCGCGGACCGGGCCGTCAGCTCGGCGGGGTCCACGCCCGCGTCGCCCGCGCCGTCCGGGGACCCGTAGGCGTCGGGGAAGAGGCGGGCCAGCGCCGGGTCGGACGGGGGCTCGGTGGGGCCGTCGGAGGCGAAGAGCACGGCGAGCGGGTCGGCGTCCTCGGCGGGCTCCGGCTCCCCGGGCCCGATCAGCTCCAGCAGCTGGACGGCCAGGGAGCGCAGGATGGAGATCTCGATCTCGTCGAGCGCGATGGCGGCGCCGCCGCCGCCCTTCAGGGCCTCGAACACGCCGCCCATCAGCCGCGGTCCTGGGAGAGCGTCGCCCACAGGCCGTAACCGTGCATGGCCTGCACGTCGCGCTCCATTTCCTCGCGGGTGCCGCTGGAGACGACCGCGCGCCCCTTGTGGTGGACGTCGAGCATCAGTTTGTGCGCCTTGTCCTTGGAGTAGCCGAAGTACGCCTGGAACACGTACGCCACGTAGCTCATGAGGTTGACCGGGTCGTTGTGCACCAGGGTCACCCAGGGGACGTCGGGTTCCGGGACCGCGAAGGTCTCTTCGGCCGATTCGGTGCGTTCGATCTCTACAGGAGCAACACTCACTCGTCCCATGCTGCCACCGCGACCGGCCCGTCGCACAAACGGGGCCTACATCTCGTCACTTTGACGAGATGTGCGCTAGCATCCGTGACATGAACCCTGCGGACCTGGGCCTGCCGGTGGACGTGCCGTCGACAGCGCTCTTCACGGACCATTACGAGTTGACGATGCTGCAGGCCGCCCTGGCGAACGGCACCGCCGACCGCCGCTCGGTCTTCGAGGTGTTCACCCGGCGGCTGCCGGAAGGGCGCCGCTACGGGGTGGTCGCGGGAACCGGCCGGGTGCTCGACGCGGTGGAGAACTTCCGCTTCGACAGCGCGGTGCTGGAGTTCCTGCGCGAGCGGGCCGTCGTCGACATGCGGACGCTGGACTGGCTGGCCTCGTACCGCTTCTCCGGCGACATCTGGGGCTACCCGGAGGGGGAGGTCTACTTCCCCGGCTCGCCGATCCTGCGGGTGGAGGGCAGCTTCGCCGAGTGCGTGCTGCTGGAGACGGTGATCCTGTCGATCCTGAACCACGACTCGGCGATCGCGGCGGCCGCCTCGCGGATGTCCTCGGCGGCGGGCGGCCGGCCGCTGATCGAGATGGGCGCGCGGCGCACGCACGAGCTGGCGGCCGTGGCCGCCTCGCGGGCCGCGTACGTCGGCGGCTTCACCTCCACCTCGGACCTGGCGGCCGGCTTCCGGTACGGGATCCCGACGGTGGGGACCTCGGCCCACGCCTTCACGCTGGTGCACGACAGCGAACGGGACGCCTTCACGGCCCAGGTGGCCTCGCTGGGCCGGGGCACCACCCTGCTGGTGGACACCTACGACGTGGCCGAGGCGGTCCGCACGGCGGTGGAGGTGGCCGGCACGGAGCTGGGCGCCGTCCGGATCGACTCCGGGGACCTGCTGCTGGTGGCCCACCGGGTGCGGCAGCAGCTGGACGACCTGGGGGCCACCGGTACGAGGATCGTGGTCACCTCGGACCTGGACGAGTACGCCATCGCCTCGCTGGCGGCGGCGCCGGTGGACGCGTACGGGGTGGGCACGCAGCTGGTGACGGGCAGCGGGCACCCGACGTGCTCCATGGTCTACAAGCTGGTGGCGCGGGCGACCTCGGCGGACCCGAAGGCGGCACTGGCGCCGGTGGCGAAGAAGTCCACGGGCGGCAAGACGTCGATCGGGGGGCGCAAGTGGGCGGCCCGCCGGGTGGACGCGGAGGGGATCGCGGAGGCGGAGGTCGTCGGGACCGGGCCGGTCCCGTCGGCCCTGGCCGACCACCAGCTGCTGACCCAGCTGGTCAAGTCCGGCGAGGTCATCGCCCGCGAGCCGCTGTCGGCGGCGGCGGACCGGCACCGCGCCGCCCGCGCCGGGCTCCCGCTGTCCGCGACGCAGCTGTCGCGCGGCGAGGCCGTGATCCCGACGGAGTACGCCTAGCCGCTGGGCTCCGCCCGGGTCTGCGGATGCGGATGTGGGGTGCGGGTGCGGGCACAGGATCGGGGCTCCGCCCCGGACCCCGCCGGGCTCCGCCCGGACCCGCGCCTCAAACGCCGGCGAGGCTGGATTTGCCTCCGGCGGCGCCTCAAACGCCGGCGAGGCTGGAATTGCCCTGCGGGCAATCCAGCCGTGCCAGGCGGACGGCAGCAGCCACATCCAGCCCCGCCGGCGTTTGAGGCGCGGGGGTCGGGGGCGGAGCCCCCGCGGGGTGCGGGGCGGAGCCCTGCGCGGGGGCTGGGGGCGGAGCCCACAGTTTCGGGAAGGGGCGGGGTGGGGGAAGAGCCCCCGCAGGTTCCCGCCGCATCACACCACCAAGCGAAGGGCACGCGAAATGCACCGCGCACTGATCGTCGTCGACGTCCAGAACGACTTCTGCGAGGGCGGCAGCCTCGCGGTCACCGGCGGGGCCGACGTCGCCGCCGCCATCACCGAGCTGATCGGCCAGGCCACGCCCGGCTACCGGCACGTCGTCGCCACCCGCGACCACCACGTCGACCCGGGCGCCCACTTCGCGCACCCCCCGGCCGAGCCGGACTACGAGACCTCCTGGCCCGTCCACTGCGTCGCCGGGACCGAGGGCGTGGGCTTCCACCCGAACTTCGCCCCCGCCGTGGCCTCCGGCGCGGTCGCCGCCGTCTTCGACAAGGGGGCGTACGAGGCCGCGTACAGCGGGTTCGAGGGGGCCGACGAGAACGGCATCGGCCTCGCCCAGTGGCTGCGCGACCGGCACGTCACCGAGGTGGACGTGGTCGGGATCGCCACCGACCACTGCGTCCGGGCCACGGCCCTCGACGCGGCCCGCGCCGGCTTCGCCACCCGCGTACTGCTGGACCTGACGGCCTCCGTGGCCCCGCACACCGCCGCCCGGGCCCTGGAGGAGCTCCGGGCCGCCGGCGTGGTCCTCACCGGCGGCTAGGAGGCGTGGGCCCCCGGGCGGCGTCCCGGGAGGCCCCAAGAGACCCCACGAGGCCCCAGGCGGCCCCAGGCGGCCCCTCTACGTGCCCAGCAGCGCCCGGATCGGGTGCCAGAGCTCCTCCGCCCGGTCGGGGGCGCAGCGCCACAGCAGGCCGTCCGGGTGGTGCAGGACGGCCGTGACCTCGTCGGGCGTGGGCGGCTGCGCGTTGCCCCGCAGGTACACCGCCCGCATGCCGAGGTTCCGCAGCCTGGTCAGGGCGCGGGCCCGGTTCGCGGCGTGCACCAGCACACGGACATTTCCGCCCTCACCGGACGGCCTCGGCAGCATGAGCGCGACCACCACGCTGCCGCCTGGCAATCTGACGAAACCTCCACCGGGCATGGCAGTCATCTCCCCCGTCAATAAGAACCTCGTACCGGGGCATCTAAACGCGATCGGCCGCCGCCCGCTAGAGGGCGACGGCCGATCATGCTCTGACCTGCAGCTTTACCGAATTACTTAACGGCGGGGCCAACCTCGACCGTCATGACGAGACCGTCGTAGGTCTCCTTGACGATCTTGATCTTGGTGTTGGTGTCAGTGACCTTCACCGAGCCGGTCGGGTTCTCGTCGTAGTAGTACTTGCCCTTGTGGTCGTCGAAGACCAGGTTCGCGGGCTTCGGCTTGAGGAAGAGCTCCTCGCCGTTCTTGTGCAGGGTGAACGCGTCCGTCGAGTAGGCGCTGAAGGCCGCGTCGTACGGCTGGATCTTGTTCCGCAGCAGGGTGCCGTCGGCCCACTTCATGGGCTTGGCGTTGGCGTCGATCGGAAGGATCAGACCGGAGCCCGGGTGCTGGCTGGTGTTGTTGTCCTTCTGGGAGGTGTCCCACTGCCAGATCAGCAGGCCGTCCTGGTACGGGTAGTGCTCGACCCAGTTCGGCTTGGTGTTGGCGTAGCCGAAGTTGTACGGGCCCACCTTGAGGGTGGAGTCGTACGAGACGTAGCGGCGGTTCTCGGCCAGGTAGTACTGCGCGTACTCCTTGGTGAAGCCGGCGCCGATGCGCGAGAAGCCCTTGCCCGTCCAGCCGTTGTCGCCGTTCTCGGCGCCGTCGGTGAACAGCGCGGAGCCGTCCGCGGTCAGGGTGACGGCGTCGGCCGTGAAGCCCTTGCCGCCCGCGCCGCCGTCCGTCTGGTAGCGGAAGCGGAGGTCGACCTTCTTGCCCGCGTAGGCGTCGAGCGGGAAGTTGAGGTTCTTCCAGGCGCCCGAGACACCGGTCAGCGACGGGCTGCCGGAGGCGTCGGCCGGGATGGCCGTGCCGTCGGCGGTGCCGGCCAGCGCGGTCCAGGTGGCGCCGCCGTCCGTGGACACCTCGGTGTAGAGGAAGTCGTAGTCGGCCTCGATGTCCCACCAGCCCTTGAGGGACAGGGCGGCGGACTTCTTGCCCGTCAGGTCGACGGAGCGGGTGAGGGTGTTCTTGAGGTCGTCACCCATGTTGCTCCACCACTGCGAGGAGCCCTCGGCGGGAGCGACGATGTCGGTCTTGACCTGCTTCTTCGGCAGATCGACGACCAGCGCCTGCTTGTCCTTGGTGTTGTACTCGGACACACCCAGCTTGTGGGTGGACTTCGTCGCGGCCTTGGCCTTGTCGAAGTTCAGCCAGCCCAGCTGGAGCTTGTCCCAGGCCGTCATGTCGCCCGGGAGGTCGCCTATGGAGTCCTTGCCGTTGCCGAGCCAGGAGCCCGCCGACATCAGGGACCAGAAGCCGACCGAGTTCTCGCCGCCACCGGAGGTGTCGTAGAGGTCCGGCAGACCGAGGTCGTGGCCGTACTCGTGCGCGAAGACGCCGAGGCCGCCGTTCTCCGGCTGCATCGTGTAGTCGCCGACCCAGATGCCGGTGTCGCCGATCTGGGTGCCGCCGGCCTTGTTGTTCGCCGGACCGGTCTTGCCCGCGTCGGTGCCGTACGCGTACCAGCGGTGCGCCCACAGCGCGGTGGTGCCCTGCGCGCCGCCGCCGGCCGACTCGTCCTCGCCCGCGTGGACGATCTGGAAGTGGTCGATGTAGCCGTCGGGCTCGTTGAAGTTGCCGTCGCCGTCGAAGTCGTTGCGGTCCCACTGGTCGTACTGGGCCAGCTGCGCCTTGATCTGCGCGTCGGTCTTGCCCGCCTTCTTCTGGGCCTCCGTCCACGCGGTGACGCCGTCCTTGACGGTGTCCCACACGTTGGAGCAGTTGGTCTGGCCGCAGTAGTTGGAGCCGTAACGGCCCTCGTTGTAGGGGACCTTGACCCAGTCGGCGACCTCGCCCTCGACCGAGTAGCGGCCCGAGGAGGTCTTCTCGTAGTAGGTCTTCAGGGAGTCCTTGCCCTGGCCGGTACCGAAGTACAGGTCCTGGAAGTACTCCCGGCTGAAGTCCTTGCGCCACGCGGTGCTGTTGTTGGTGGCGCGGTCGGGCTGCTTGATCGCGTTGTGCAGCGGACCGGGGGTGCCGCCGTACTTCGGGACCGAGGGCTTCGGGCCCGGGCCGTCCGGGTCGAACATGGTGGTGTTGTCGACCTGGTCGCCGAACTCGACGAGGATCGTGAAGATCTTGTCGGTCTTCTCGCGGCCGAGCTCGACGTACTTCTTGTCGTCGAGCTTGACGACCTTCGAGGCGCCGCGCTGCTCGATGTCCTTCTTGCCGCTCAGCACCTGCTCCAGGGCGGCCTTCTTCTGCTTCGCCTGCGCGTCGCTGAAGGGGCCCTTGAGGTCGTGCTCGACGACCTTGGCGGGAGCGGTCGGGTCCTGCCGGTCGGAGGCGGGCGCGCCCCACCGTTCGTCGGCCTGGGCCGTGGTCAAGAAAACCCCGGAGGCCGCGGTGGCGGCCAGGGTGACGCCGATGGCCGCGGCGCGCAGAGTGCGCCTTCTGGCGGAATTGCTGGTCACTTGATGTCGTTCCCCTCCCGCGGCCGCGACGAAGGACGGAACGTCTCCATAGGAGCGGGGGGTTCCGCGCGGCGCGCGTCTCAAGTGACGACATTTGACCGGAGAGTCGCAAGAAAAGACAGACCTTGACTTGTTCCTTACAACTGCACTATGCGGTCAGTCAGTTCCGCTATTCGGACGTTCCGCTGCCATACGGGGCGAAGGGTGCTTCCGGACCGCCCTCAAGTGGCTCGCGAGCGCCTCCCCAGCGCCTCCCGGCCGCGTTTCGGCCCCATTTGGGCCCCTCTGCGACACGGAATGTGATCCTGTGCGCCCCCCGTGCTCCGGCACCGTGGGTTAGGTCACGCTTACCGGTTGTTCCGCTCGGGCATCCCCCGTCGTAGAGTCACTTGACGCGCGACCTAGTTGAGCCGACTCCCCCTCCCCTCTCCGAGGACGGATATCGCCATGCCGCGTCCGACTGCCGCACAGCTCGCGTACGGGTCCGCCACCGTCGTCGTCTCGACGATCGCCATGCTGCTGCTCTCGCAGACGAGTACGGGGCTGGGGATCGCGGTCATTTCCGCGGCCGCCCTCGCCCTCGGCCTGCTCGTCGCCGTGACCGTGCCCCTCCCGAAGCGCCGCGGCCGCCACGCGGCCCCCGCCGCCCGCGGCGTCCGCGCCGGCCGCCCCGAGGCCGTCCGGGTACCGGAGCCGAGGCCGGCGGCCCCCGCCGAACACCCCGTCCACCACTGAACAACGCGGTGCGGGCGGCCTCCCTGAGGGAGACCGCCCGCTGAGTGCTGGTCCGGTGCTGTGGTGCTGTGGTGCTGTGGTGCTCTGCTGCCGCGTCGTGCGTCCGTCAGGTGGACTGGACCACGACGGTTTTGCCGACCTTGTCGTGGAGGCCCTGCTTGTACGGCTTGTCGACGAGGATCGAGATGACCAGCGCGATCGGCCACAGGCAGAAGCAGCAGATCAGCGTCGGCAGCCACAGGACGGCGGCGCGCGAGAGGGCCGCGTTGGACTGCGGGACGCTGCCGTCGTTGAGCATCGCGACGCGCAGGCCCATCGCCCTCTTGCCGATCGTCCGGCCGTTCTTCTTGGTGAACCACCAGTCGTAGCCGATGTACGCGACGATCGAGATCAGGGTCATGATCAGACCGCTGCCGCTGTACGACTTGGTGATGACCTCGGAGACGTCCTCGCCCTTGTTCGTCTCCACCGTGTACCGGTTGGTGCCGAAGGCCAGTTGGATGAGGAACAGCGGCACGGCGACGATCACCACGTCGATGATGCGGGCCGCGAGCCGCTTGCCGAAGTCGGCGAGCGGGGGCATCCCGGCGAGCGGATCGGGCATGCCGTAGCCGCCGCTCCCGCCGTACGGGTCACCCGGGCCGCCCGGGCCGCCGCCGCCTCCGCCGTACGGGGGCGGCGGAGGCGGGTAGCCGCCGCCCGCGCCGGAGCCGCCGTAGGGGCCGCCCGGCGGCTGGGGCGGGGTCCCGCCGGGTGGCGGCGAGCCGTACGGCGAACCGCCCGACGGTGGCGTCGGTTCCTGGGGCTTCTTGAGGAACGGGTCTTCCTCCGGCGGCTCGCCCGGCGGCGGCTGGTCGGTACTCATGGCCCGAGTCGAACCCGGCTCCGGCGACCCCGCAACGGGACCGCGTCCGTTCGGGGGACGGGCCGGTCCCCCGGCGCCTCAACGGGCCACGTACGTCTTCGCCGCCTTGTCGTGCCAGGCCTGGCGGCGCGGGCGGTCCACGAGGCACCAGAGGGCGCCGGGGAGGCCGAGGAGGGCGTACACCAGCCAGCGGCGCAGCGCAGCCCCGAAGGTGGGCGGGCGGAGGGTGGCGGTGGCCAGCACCCGGACGCCGAGGAGCTTCTTGCCCGGGGTGCGGCCCCAACGGGCGGTGGGCAGGGCCTCGTAGAGGACGCCGAAGAGGAGGACCGCGCCCAGGACCAGGCCCAGGTGGCCGGCGATGGTTCCGTCGAGCAGCCAGACGGTGGTGGTGCGGCCGCTCGCGCGGGCGGCGTCCACCTTGGCCTCCAGGTGGGCGGTGGCCGCGGGGACCTGGGGCCAGGCGGCTGCCGCGGCGACCGCCGCGAGGACGAGGGAGTCGAGGGCGCGGGCGACCGCCCGGCGGGCCAGGCCGGCGGGGCGGACGGCGCGCTCGGCCATGCGCTCGAAGACGGCGCGGGGGGTACCGGTCCCCTTGGGGCGGGGGGCGGCGGACGGGGATGCGGCGGGGCGGGGGGCCTCGGGTTGGTGGCGCGCGGATTCCGAGGGCTCCGGCGACGCCTCGGCGGCGGGCCGGGGCGTCGCTCCGCGGCCGCGCGGCTCCCAGGGCTCCGCCCGGTCCGCCGTCCGGCTTCCCGGGAGCGAGGGCCGGGCGCGGCCGGTACGGGGCTCCCGGGGCTCCGGGGCGGTCCCGGTGGGGGCCGACGCGGGAGCGGTTCCGGCGGGGCCGGGCGCGCGCCGGGGCGTCTCCTCGGGCACCGAACGTGGCCAGGGGTCGGACAGTGCATCGGAAGTGCGTTCGGCGCCCTGCGGGGAGCGCCCCGGCACACGCCCGACCCCACCGGATCCTGGGCCGTTCGAAGCCCGCTCGGGGTGTCCCGTCATGTTCCCGGCCCCACCGGAACCTGAGCCGTACGGATCCTGGGCGGGGTGTCCCGACATGTTCCCGGCGTCGGAACCTGGCGGCGGGGGCTGGGCTGCTGGGGAGCGGGCCGACAGGATGCCTGTCGCGGCCTGGGCGGGGAGGCGGGCTTCGGGGGTGCGGGCCAGGGAGATCCCCGATGGCCGGGCGCCGGGTGCGGGCTCCGGTGGGTTGCCCCACGAGACCCGGTGGTCGCGCGGGCCGCCGAAGCCCGCCTGGTGGAGGGGGTCGGCCTGCCAGGCCGGCTCGGGATCGCGCTCCGGCAGCGCCTCCGTCGCGGAGGTCTCGTCCAGGAAGACCGGACCCGTCTCGTCCGCCGGGGGCGCGGGGCGGCTCGTACCCGGAACCCAGGCGGCGCCGTTCCAGTACCGGACGTACCCGGGAATGGACGGATCGGGGTAGTAGCCCTCGCGGGCCGCGTGCTCGCCGTCACCAGGGGAGGCCGTCAATGTCCCCAACTCCGATCGTGGCTTGAGGCTTGTGCAAGGGAGGACCATAGCCAAGAACCTCCCCCCGACAGGTCCGGTAACGGGAGAATGCAAGCCTTCGGGCGAACGTCGGTTCATGCGACGGTTTTCGGTCAGCCGACAGAATTCGGCCAATCTCCTTTTCGCGGCTAGAAGTCGCGTCATACCCGGGCACAACGGAGCTCTCTCCGGGTGTGGGGCGCGATCCGGCCCCGCACACCGAAGCGAAGTGAGGCCGTCATGCACCACCCCGTCGTCGAGCGCGAGCTGGAACTCAAGCTGGTCCTGTCCCCCGAGCGCAGCATCCCCGTCCCCGCCCGGCTCCTCTACCTGACGGACGACCCGTACGCCGTCCACATCACCTTCCACACCGGCTCCAGCACCCCCGTCAACTGGACCTTCGCCCGCGAGCTTCTGGTCGAGGGGGTGTTCCGCCCGTGCGGCCACGGCGACGTGCGGATCTGGCCCACCAAGGTCGACAACAAGGCCGTGCTCTGCATGGCCCTCAGCTCCCCCGACGGCGACGCCCTGCTGGAGGCCCCCGCCACCTCCGTGTCCGCGTGGCTGGAGCGCACCCTGCGCATCGTCCCGCCCGGCACCGAGGCCGAGCGGCTCGGCCTGGACGACGCGCTGGCCGAGCTGCTCGCCCCGACCCCGGCCGACGAGCTGTGGCTGCGCGACCCCTGGCCGTCGGACGAGTCGGCCGACGGGGACCTGTGATGCGGTCGGGGACGCCGTCAGAACAGCTTGCCGGGGTTGAGCAGCCCCAGCGGGTCGAAGGCCTGTTTGACGGAGCGCTGCATCTCCACGCCCACCGGGCCGAGTTCGCGGGCGAGCCACTCCTTCTTCAGGACCCCGACCCCGTGCTCGCCGGTGATCGTCCCGCCCAGTTCGAGCCCGAGCGCCATGATCTCGTCGAAGGATTCGCGGGCCCGCCGCGTCTCGTCCTCGTCGGCCGGGTCGAAGCAGACCACCGGGTGGGTGTTGCCGTCGCCCGCGTGCGCGCACACCCCGATGAGCAGGTCGTACGTACGCGCGATGGCGGCCGTCCCGTCCAGCATCTCGGCGAGCCGCGAGCGCGGTACGCACACGTCGTCGATCATCGTGGCGGGCCGCAGGGTGTCCAGGGCGGTCAGCGACATCCGGCGGGCCTGGAGCAGCAGTTCGGACTCCGCCTCGTCCTCGGCGGGGACCACGGTGGTGGCTCCGGCGGCCGTGCACAGCTCCCCCACGGCCGCGAGGTCCTCGGGGGCGTGCGGGGTGTCGAAGGCGGCGAGCAGCAGGGCCTCGGTGGTGTCGGGCAGTCCCATCTTGCCGAGGTCGTTGACGGCCCGGACGGTCGTACGGTCCATCAGCTCCAGCAGCGAGGGCGTCAGCCCGGCCTCCATGACGGCGCACACGGCTTCGCAGGCGGCCGCGGCGGAGGGGAACTCGGCCGCCAGGGCCAGCTGCCGGGGCGGCGCGGGGCGCAGCGCGAGCACGGCCCGGACGACGACGCCGAGGGTGCCCTCGGAGCCCACGAAGAGCCGGGTGAGGTCGTATCCGGCGACGCCCTTGGCGGTACGCCGGCCGGTGCGCAGCAGCCGTCCGTCGGCCAGGACCACGTCGAGGCCGAGCACGTACTCGGCGGTGACCCCGTACTTGACGCAGCACAGCCCGCCGGAGGCGGTGCCGATGTTGCCGCCGATGGTGCACTGCTCCCAGCTGGAGGGGTCGGGCGGGTAGTACAGGCCCTGTTCGGCGACGGCCCGCGAGAGCACGGCGTTGACCACGCCCGGCTCCACGACGGCGATCCGGTCGACGGTGGAGATCTCCAGGATGCGGTCCATCTTGACCAGGGACAGCACGATGCAGCCGTCGGAGGCGTTGGCGGCGCCGGACAGGCCGGTGCGGGCGCCCTGCGGGACCACGGGGACGCGCAGCGCGGTGGCGGTGCGCAGGACGTGCTGGACCTGTTCGACGGTCCGGGGCAGGACGACGGCGGCCGGGGTGCCGGCGGCGCAGAAGCCGGCCATGTCGGAGGCGTAGGTCAGGGCCACCTGGGGGTCGGTGATCAGGGCCTCGGGCGGGAGCCCTTCGAGTAGGCGGGCGGTGAGCCGTGCGAAGACGTCGTCATCCATGGGGCCAGCGTGACACCCGGGGCCATCGGTGTGAACACGCCCGCGACCCTCTTCGGACACCTCGGCGCGCTCTTCATATTGACGCACAGTGACCCCATGGACCGTATCGACCGTATCGACGAGGAAGCGCAGACGCCGGCGCCGCCCGTGACCTTCACCGGCCGCAAGACGCTCGTGGCGGCCGCGGTCGCCGTGGTCCTGATCGCCGGGGCCCTGCTGATCCGCCCGGCCCGGACCGGTGACGACGCCCGCCCGCCGGGGCCGACCGAGCGGGCCGCGGAGGCGGTCGGCATGGGCGCGCCCGCGGCGGCGGTGGACCTGACGGCGCTGGTGGCGGACCGGGAGAAGTGGGTCGCGGCGCACGCGGACGACGACGCGTCGTGGGCGGTGCTCGGCGCCGCCTATCTGGAGCAGGCGCGGCGCACGGCCGACTCGGGCTGGTTCCCGAAGGCGGAGAAGGCGCTGAAGCGGTCGCTGGAGGTCCGCCCGGCGGAGAAGGGCAACTTCGACGCGATGACGGGCATGGGCACGCTGGCCAACGCCCGCCGGGACTTCGGGACCGGGAAGAAGTGGGGCGAGCTCGTACGGGCGCAGGCGCCGCGGCGGTGGACGGCGTACCCGGTGCTGGTGGACGCGTACACGGGCCTGGGCGACTACAAGGCCGCGCAGAAGGCGATGGAGCAGCTGCTGGAGCTGCGGACGGGGCTGGCGGCGTACGTCCGGGCCTCGCAGGTCTACCGGGACCGCGGCTGGCGCGAGGACGCGGCGGTGGCGATGGAGCACGCGGCGGGGGTGGCGAAGGCCCCGGCGGAGAAGGCGTACACGCTGTTCCGGCTCGGCGAGCTGTCCTGGGAGCGGGGCGACGCGGCGCAGGCGCTGCGGCTGTACGAGGGCGCGCTGCGGACGGATCCGGCGCAGGCGGAGGCGCTGGGCGGCCGGGCCCGGGCGCTGGCCGCGCTGGGGCGCGGCGGGGAGGCGGTGCGGGACTACCGGCTGGCGCTGGGGCGCACTCCGCTGCCGCAGCTGGCGCTGGAGCTGGGCGAGCTGCTGGATTCGCTGGGCCGGGGGCAGGAGGCGCGCGTGCCGTACGGGATGCTGAGCGCGCTGGCGGCGCGGAGCGGTACGGACGGGGTCGACGACGACGTGGTGCTGGGCCTGTACGAGGCGGACCACGGGGATGCGTCGGCGGCGGTGCGCAGGCTGTCGGAGGAGTGGGCGCGGCACAAGAGCGTGCAGGTCGCGGATGCGCTGGGGTGGGCGCTGCACAGGACGGGCGACGACGCGGCGGCGCTGGAGTACGCGAAGAAGGCGACGGAACTGGGGCTGCGCAGTGCGGACTTCGCCTTCCACCGGGCGATGATCGAGCGGGGCCTCGGCGACGAGGCGGCGACGCGGCGCCACCTGCAGGAGGCCATGCGCACGAACCCCTACTTCTCGCCCTTGCGGGCGCCGCTGGCGAAGGAGGCCCTGGGGTCGATCGGCCAACCGCCGCCGGGCGGCCCGGAGAACCTCCTGCCGACCACGCCGTGGGTGGCGCCGGAACTCCCGAAGGCGCAGCCGAAGCCGAAGCCTGCGGCCGCCGCCAAGCCGAAGCCGTCCCCCTCCCCCCGCTGATGGGGGACGGCTCACAACCTGGGGCTCCGCCCCAGACCCCGCGCCTCAAACGCCGGCGGGGCTGAATTGCCCTGCGGGCAATCCAGCCCCGCCGCACGCACGCGTCTTGTACCCGCACACGCGCACTCAGGCGGGGAAAATCCAGCCTCGCCGGCGTTTGAGGCGCGGGTCTGGGGCGGAGCCCCAGCAACGGCGGCGCGCCCGGCCCGGGCCGACCCCCCGGCGGGAGCCGAGGGGTCGGGGGCTGCGCAATCTACAGATTGCCCCGCTTCGCCTGCTCCCGCTCGATCGCCTCGAACAGCGCCTTGAAGTTGCCCTTGCCGAAGCCCATCGACCCGTGCCGCTCGATCATCTCGAAGAAGACCGTCGGCCGGTCCTGCACCGGCTTGGTGAAGATCTGCAGCAGGTAGCCGTCCTCGTCGCGGTCCACGAGGATCTTCAGCTCGCGCAGGGTCTCGACCGGGACGCGCGTCTCGCCGGCCCAGTCCCCCAGGGTGTCGTAGTACGAGTCCGGGGTGTCCAGGAACTGCACGCCCGCCGCCCGCATGGAGCGGACCGTGGCCACGATGTCGTTCGTCGCCAGCGCGATGTGCTGGACGCCCGCACCGCCGTAGAACTCCAGGTACTCGTCGATCTGCGACTTCTTCTTCGCGATCGCCGGCTCGTTGATCGGGAACTTCACCTTCAGGGTGCCGTCCGCGACCACCTTCGACATCAGCGCCGAGTACTCGGTCGCGATGTCGTCGCCCACGAACTCCTTCATGTTCGTGAAGCCCATGACCTTGTTGTAGAAGGCGACCCACTCGTTCATGCGGCCGAGCTCGACGTTGCCCACGCAGTGGTCGATGGCCTGGAAGGTGCGCTTGGCCGGGGGCTCGACCATCGGGCCGACGGCGACGAAGCCGGGCAGGTACGGGCCGGTGTAGTCGCCGCGCTGGACCAGCGTGTGGCGGGTCTGGCCGTAGGTGGCGATCGCGGCCAGCGTGACCGTGCCGTGCTCGTCCTTGACCTCGTACGGCTCGTCCAGGCCGCGCGCGCCGTGCTCGACGGCGTACGCGTACGCCGCCCGCACGTCCGGGACCTCGATGGCCAGGTCGATGACGCCGTCGCCGTGGTCGGCGACGTGCTCGGCGAGGAAGCGGCCGTGGTCGGTCGTCGCCTTGATGACCGAGGTCAGGACGAAGCGCGCGGCGCCGTTGGTCAGGACGTAGCTGGCGGTCTCGCGGACGCCGTTCTCCGGTCCGGAGTAGGCGACGAGCTTCATGCCGAAGGCGGTCGAGTAGTAGTGCGCGGCCTGCTTGGCGTTGCCGACGGCGAAGACGACCGCGTCCATGCCCTTCACCGGGAAGGGGTCTGCCTCACGCGCGGTGTGCGGGGTGGTGTCGAGGGTCTCAGTCATGAGCGCAGAGTCCCGCCGATCCACAAGCTGCGCAATAGTTTCCATTTCTGCTGTACAGAGTGACCAGCGTCGGCGCAGGATGGCTGAAACATCTGTGCACTATGACCACCCCCGAGCCCGGGAGGCACCCATGGGCATCGACGACCTCGACGGCCGGCTCATCGTCCTGCTCGCCCGCGAGCCCCGGATCGGGGTCCTGGAGGCCTCGCGCCGCCTCGGCGTGGCCCGCGGGACCGTGCAGGCCAGGCTGGACCGCCTTCAGTCGAACGGCGTCATCCGCGGCTTCGGCCCGCAGGTCGATCCGGCGGCCCTGGGCTACCCGGTGACCGCCTTCGCCACCCTGGAGATCAAGCAGGGTCAAGGGGCCGACGTACGGGCGCACTTGGACGGGGTGCCGGAGGTGCTGGAGCTGCACACCACCACCGGGCACGGGGACATGCTGTGCCGGCTCGTGGCGCGGTCCAACGCCGATCTCCAGCGAGTGATCGACCGGGTTGTCGGGTTTGATGGCATCGTGCGGGCTTCGACGGCGATTGTCATGGAGAATCCCGTGCCTTTGCGGATCATCCCCCTGGTCGAACAGGCGGCCGAGGACGACAGCCGCTGACCGAAGGCGGCCCCCGGGACGGGACGAGGTGACACGGCGTGAGCTTCTGGTCCTACCTGGCCGAAAGCCACCGGCAGCTCCTCACCGACGCCTTCCAGCACGCCAGCGTGGTCTTCCAGTGCATGGTGATCGCGACCGCGATCGGCCTCGCCATCGGCGTGTCGACGTACCGCAGCGGCTGGGCCGGGAACCTCGCCATCACCTCCACCGCCACGGTGCTGACCATCCCCTCCCTCGCGCTGATCGGCCTGCTGATCCCGCTGGTCGGGCTCGGGGTCGCGCCGACGGTGATCACCCTGACCCTCTACGGGCTGCTGCCCATCGTCCGGAACTCCGTCGTGGGCCTGCGCGGGGTGGACCCGGCCCTGGTGGACGCCGCCAAGGGCATCGGGATGTCGCGCACCGCCCGCGTGCTGAAGGTGGAGCTCCCGCTCGCCTGGCCGCCCATCCTGAGCGGCATCCGAGTCTCCACGCAGATGCTGATGGGCATCGCCGCGATCGCCGCGTACGCCTCCGGCCCGGGCCTGGGGAACGAGATCTTCCGCGGGATCGCCTCGCTCGGCAGCGCCAACGCCATCAACCAGGTCCTGGCCGGGACCCTCGGCATCGTCGTCCTCGCCCTGCTCTTCGATGCCGCGTACGTCCTGCTCGGCCGCCTCACCATCCCGAGGGGAATCCGTGTCTGAGCCCGCCGCCGGTACCGGTACCGGCGCCCCCATCCGGCTGGAGAACCTCACCAAGCGCTACCCCGGCAACCCCAACCCCTCCGTCGACGACGTCTCGATGGACATCAAGGCGGGCGAGACGGTCGTCTTCGTCGGCCCCTCGGGCTGCGGGAAGTCCACCACCCTCAAGATGATCAACCGGCTGATCGAGCCCACCTCCGGCCGGATCCGGATCGGCGACGAGGACGTCACCGACATGGACCCGGTCAAGCTGCGCCGCAAGATCGGGTACGCGATCCAGTCCTCGGGGCTCTTCCCGCACATGACGGTCGCCGAGAACATCGCCCTCGTACCGAAGATGACCGGCTGGTCGAAGTCGCGGGTGAAGGACCGGGTGGAGGAGATGCTCGACCTGGTCGGGCTGGATCCGCGCGAGTTCCACGGCCGCTACCCGCGCCGGCTCTCCGGCGGCCAGCAGCAGCGGGTCGGCGTGGCCCGGGCGCTGGCGGCCGACCCGCCGGTGCTGCTGATGGACGAGCCGTTCGGCGCCGTCGACCCGATCACCCGCGACCACCTGCAGGACGAGCTGATCCGGCTCCAGCACGAGCTGCACAAGACGATCGTCTTCGTCACCCACGACTTCGACGAGGCCATCAAGCTCGGCGACCGGATCGCGGTGCTGCGCGAACGCTCGCACATCGCCCAGTTCGACACCCCCGAGGCCATCCTCACCAACCCCACCGACGACTTCGTCTCCGGCTTCGTCGGCGCGGGCGCGGCCCTCAAACGGCTCAACCTGACCCGCGTACGCGACGTGGAGATCGCCGACTTCCCGACCGTGTCCGTGGACGACCCGCTCCAGCAGATCTTCAACACCCTGCGCGGCGGCGTCGGCAACGAGCTGCTGATGCTCGACCGGCGCGGCCGCCCGTACAAGTGGCTGCGCCGCGGCGACCTGATGCGCGCCAAGGGCTCCCTGGCCCGGGCCGGCCAGCTGGTCCACGACACCGTGACGCGGGACGCGACCCTGCACGACGCGCTGGAGGCGGTCCTGACCGACAGCGGCGGCCGGGTCGCGGTCACCGGGCGGCGCGGCGAGTACATCGGCGTCGTCGACATGGAGACCCTGATGAACTCGGTGCACGAGATGCTGGAGGCGGACCGGCTCACGGCCGCCGAGCACCAGCACGACCTGGAGGAGCTGCGCCACCACCGCACCGAACAGGAGCTGGAGGGCGGTGCGGGCCCCTCATGACGATGACACCGCCCGGAACGCCTCCCGGGACACCCGCCGAACGCCCGCCCGGCGAGCACGAGGTCAAGGGGCACGCCTTCAGGGACGTCGCCTTCCGCGACGACCAGCTGGTCGAGGTCGAGGAGGCCCCGGCCCCGCCGCCCCCGCCGCGCCGGCTCACCTGGCGCAAGCTGCTGGTGCCGCCCGCCGCGCTCGCGCTGGTGCTGCTGGCCCTCTACCTGTGGATCAGCAGCATCACCCTCGACTCCATCGCCGAGAACTCCCTCGGCGACGGCAATGTCGAGCTGCGCCTGTGGCAGCACATCGAGCTCACCGCCGTCTCCACCTTCTGGGTGCTGGTCCTCGCGATCCCGCTGGGCATCGCCCTCACCCGCGGCGCCCTGCGCCGGGCCGCGCCGCTGGTCACCGCGCTCGCCAACATCGGCCAGGCCACCCCGGCCATCGGCCTGCTGGCCCTGCTGGTCATCTGGCTCGGCATCGGCCCGTCCACCGCGGTCATCGGCATGGTCGCGTACGCCGTGCTGCCCGTGCTGTCCAACACGGTCGCGGGGCTGCGGGCGATCGACCCCCAGCTGGTGGAGGCGGCGCGCGGGATCGGCATGTCGGCCGTGGGGACGCTGGCGAAGGTGGAGCTGCCGCTGGCGGTCCCGCTGATCCTGGCGGGCGTACGGACGGCCCTGGTGCTGAACGTGGGCACCGCCACCCTGGCCACCTTCGGCGGCGGCGGGGGCCTGGGCGACCTGATCACCTCCGGGATCCAGACGCAGCGGATGCCGGTGCTGGTGGTGGGGTCGGTGCTCACGGTGGTGCTCGCCCTGTTCGTCGACTGGCTGGCCTCGCTCGTCGAGACGGTCCTGACCCCGCGCGGGCTGGAGGCGTAGATGCGTACGGTGCGCCGGGCCGTGGCCGGAGCCCTCGTCCTGGCGGCGGCGACGGGCTGCGGGCTCAAGAGCGGCTCGCCGATGGTGGACGACGTGCAGCCGGGCTCGGTGGGGCAGGGCCGGCCCCTCAAGGGCGCCTCCCTCACCGTCACTTCGAAGAACTTCAGCGAGAACATCGTGCTCGGCCAGATGATCGGCCTGGTCCTCAAGGCGGCGGGCGCGGAGGTCCTCGACCGGACCAACCTGCCCGGCTCGATCAGCGCGCGCGAGGCGGTGCGCAAGGGCGACGCGGACGCGATGTACGAGTACACGGGCACGGCCTGGATCACCTACCAGGGCAACACGGAACCGATCGACGACCCGCACGGGCAGTGGGAGGCGGTGCGGGACGCCGACGTGAAGAACGGGGTGGCCTGGCTGCCGCAGTCCGAGCTCAACAACACCTACACGCTCGCCATCAGCAAGAAGAACAACGCCAAGTACGGGCTGAAGACCCTGTCGGACGTGGCGAGGCTGGCGCGGGAGGACCCCTCGGCGGTGACGCTCTGCGTGGAGAACGAGTTCGCCTCGCGCGACGACGGGCTGCCCGGCATGGAGAAGGCGTACGGGATGAAGATCCCGACGGCCAGCATCCGGAAGATGGACGCCGGGATCATCTACACGCAGGTCTCCAAGTCCGACTCCTGCCTGCTGGGCGAGGCCTTCACCACGGACGGCCGGATCAAGGCCATGGACCTGGACACCCTCGCCGACGACAGGCGGTTCTTCCCCAACTACAACGCGGCGCCGGAGATCAACGCCAAGACCCTGGCCGAATTCCCGGTGATCGCTCGGCTGTTGGACCCGGTGACGAAGAAGCTGACGACCGAGGTCGCGCGGGAGCTGAACGCCAAGGTGGACGTGGACGGGCAGGCCCCGCACAAGGTGGCGAAGGAGTGGCTGCTGAAGGAGGGCTTCATCAAGGAGGGGTGAGCCGGGAGCGGCTTCCCGAGTTCCAAAGAACACGCTGCAAAGAAGATGCTGCAAAGAAACCCTTGCAGAGAAGTCTTTGCAACCCTACTGTTGAGGCATGCCCGAGAAGCCCGCCGAAACGCCGAAGTCCCCCAAGCCCCGGGAGCGCATGCTCGACGCGCGCTCCCTGCGCGGCCTCGCCCACCCCCTGCGCATCCGGATCCTGGCCTCGCTGCGGCACGACGGGCCTTCCACCGCCTCCCAACTGGCCGAACGGCTCGGGGAGTCCAGCGGATCCACCAGCTACCACCTGCGCCAGCTCTCCGCGCACGGGTTCGTCGAGGACGCCCCCGAGCGCGGCAAGGGCCGCGAGCGGTGGTGGAAGGCCCAGGACGAAGGCACGATGCTCGACGAATCGCTGCTCGACGATGACCCGGCCACCCGCGGCGCGGCCGACCTCTTCCGGCACGAGATCGCGACGATCCACACGCAGGAGATGAGCACCTGGCTCGGCACCGCCCACGACTGGTCGCCGGAGTGGCGGCGCGGCTCGGACCTCAGTGACTTCACCCTCCGGCTGACCGCGGAGCAGAGCGCGGAAGTGATCCAGAAGCTGCACGACGTACTGAACAGCTACCGGGACCTGCCGCCGGCGGAGGGTGCGGAGACGGTCCGCTTCCACACGCACGCCCTCCCGCGGCGCTCCGGCAACTAGACCCTCCCTTCCGGAACTTGCCCCCCCAGTCACCGCCGGGGGGGTGCCCCTATCACTTTGGTCAAGGTGGATGGGTGCTGGTTCGGGCGTCTGGAACGATGTGCCTGTGCATGCTGATGATCAGGTTGGCGA
>NZ_JBHWUO010000081.1:0-24810 GCF_042736975.1 Streptomyces sp. NPDC059989 | reverse complement strand
GGCCTGGGCGGCCGGGGCCGGGCCGGACACGGCGGCCGGGGCCGGCGCAGCCGGGCCTGCGGCCGGGCCGGGCTCGGCGGCCGGCTCCGGCGTGGGCGACCCGGACCCGGCCGACGGCTCCGGCGCCGCCGCCGGCTCCGCCCGTTCCGTGGACGGCGCGGGCAGGGCCGCGGTGGCGGTGAGGCGGAGGGCCGTCAGGAGGGGGGATACGGCCGGTTCGTGGCGGAGGGGGGTGTCCGAGCCGTCCGTTTCGGCCGGGACTCCCGCCGTGATCAGGGCGCGGCGCATGGCCGGGAGGGTGCGGCCGCCGGAGCGGACCAGGACGGCCATGTCCTGCCAGGGGACGCCGTCCTCCAGGTGGGCGCGGCGCAGGATGTCGGCGATGTTGTCCAGTTCGGCGCCGGCCGTCGGGTACGTGAAGACCTCGACCCGGCCGCCCTCCCGTACCGCTTCGAGGTTCCGGTGGGCGCGGACCGCCGCGGAGGGGAGGCGGGGAACCGGCATGCGGGTCGTCAGCAGGCGGGTGGCGGCGAGGAGGGCGGTGGACGAGCGGCGGCCGACCGTCAGCGCGCGGACGGCCGCGCCCGGGAAGGCGGACTCGAAGTCCAGGATGTTGTTGATGTCCGCGCCGCGGAAGGCGTAGATCGACTGGTCCGGGTCGCCGAAGGCGACCAGCGTGCCGCCGGGCCCCGTCAGGGCCCGCAGCAGCCGCAGCTGTGCGGCGTCCGTGTCCTGGTACTCGTCCACGAAGATCGCGTCGTAGGTGGAGGAGAGGGCCGGGGTGCGCTCCGCGAGGAGGACGGCGCGGTGGACCAGTTCCGCGTAGTCCAGGGTGCCCTGCATGTCCAGGACGTCCAGGTACTCGGAGAGGAACGCCGCGGCCGCCTTCCAGTCCGGGCGGCCGATCCGGGTCGCGAAGGAGTCGAGTGCCGAAGGGCCGAGGCCCAGTTCGCGGGCGCGGGCCAGGACGGCTCGGACCTCGTCGGCGAAGCCGCGCGTGGTCAGCGCGGCCCGCAGGTCGTCCGGCCAGCGGATGGAGCGGATCTGCCGCTGCCCGTCCAGCAGTGTGCGCACCATCACGTCCTGCTCCGGGCCGGACAGCAGCCGCAGCGGGTCGGCGAACAGGTCGGTGTCCTGGTGGGCGCGGACCAGGCCGTAGCAGAAGGAGTGGAAGGTGGTGGCCTGCGGAGCCCGCGCGCCGCCGAGCCGCAGGGCGGCCCGGTCGCGCAGTTCCACGGCCGCCTTGCGGCTGAAGGTGAGGATGAGGATGCGGGAGGGGTCCGTTCCCGCCTCCACGCGGGCGGCCGCCGCCTCGACCAGGGTGGTCGTCTTCCCGGTGCCCGGTCCGGCCAGGACCAGCAGTGGTCCTGCGGTGTGGTCAACCACCGCCCGCTGGGCTGCGTCCAGAACAGGGGGATCCACGCGCTCCGGCCCGGTGCGCACGAGGCGGTACGCGTCAGGGGTCCGCGTACGCCGCCGTTCGGTGCGGTCGGAGGAAGAGGTCATCACGTGAAGTGCCGGTCCTGGTGGGTCTGCCTGTGCTGCGGGGGCTGCGAGGGGTACGGGGGGATCCGCCGCGACGGTCGCGGGCGGAGCCCCGGCCGGAGCCGAAGAGGCAACGCTACGGCAAGCGGACGCCCCCGCGCAGTCCGTCCCGGTCCCCCGTACGGTCCTTCGCACGCGCGCTCGACCGCCCGTGCGGGCCGCGCATGGCGGAAGCTGTCAGGTGTGAACCTCGTCGCGGTCCGCCTCGCCGCCGTCGCCGTCCCAGCGGGCCCGGCGCATGTCCAGCCGGGGTTCACCGGCCGCCGTCGTGCGCAGCGGGGTGGCCTCGGCCCGGTAGTGCTCCAGGGCGCGCCGCTCGCTGCCGGGCAGCGGTACGCCGTCCGCCCGCACCACGCGCCACCAGGGCACGGCTCCCCCGTACAGGGCCATCACGCGGCCGACTTGGCGGGGTCCGCCCTCGCCGAGCCACTCGGCGACGTCCCCGTACGTCATCACCCGGCCGGGCGGAATCCGCTCGGCCGCCTCCAGCACTCGCTCCGCGTACGCGGGCAGCTCCTCGCTCATCCGGCCCATGGTGCAGCACGTCGGCCGCCCGCCGACGGAAGGCGAGGTTCCGCACCGGCTCGCACCCTGATGCCCCGCTCGCCGGTCGGTCCGTGCCACCATCTTCCGGGCGGTGACTGGTGATACGTGATCAAGAAGAGACGGAAGTGACGACGAAGGAGCAGGGTGTGAGCCCTCCGGACGGCGCGACGGCGGACGACGACGCGCGCCCCGACGACGGTCCGGAGCACAGTCCGCAGGGCCATCCGCAGGGCGGTCCGCAGGACCTTCCCCAGACCGGTCCCCGGAACGGTCGTCCCCAGGCCGGGCCCCAGGGCGGCCCCCAGGGCGGCGTCGGCGACAGCGCCGACGAGGACCCCGAGGCCGGTCCGCACGGGCACGCCCCCACGGCCGCCGACCGGGTCGAGGTGGACGAACCGCTGCTCGCCGCCCGCGTCCACCGGCCCTCCGACCTCGTACGCCTCCTCGTCGGCATCCTCGGCATCGCCGTCGTGCTCGCCATCTCCGCCTTCGCCCACGGCACCACCGTCGGCCTGGAGGAGGACATCAACAAGGGCACCGGCCAGGCCCCGGACCTGCTGATCAAGGTCGCCGCGCTGGTGTCGAGCATCGCGGTGCTGCTGCTCCCCGTCGCCTTCGCCATCGAGCGGCTGATCAAGCGCGACGGGCTGCGCATCGCCGACGGCGTGCTCGCCGCCGTCCTCGCGCACGGGGTCACCCTCGCCACCGACCTGTGGGTCTCGCAGGCCGCCCCGGACACCATCCAGGACGCCCTCACCCGTTCCGCCGGCGCCGGCGGGGCCCTCACCGACCCGGTGCACGGCTACCTCGCGCCCGTGATCGCGTACATGACGGCCGTCGGGATGACCCGCAGACCGCGCTGGCGCGTCGCGCTGTGGGTGGTCCTGCTCCTCGACGCGTTCACGATGCTGGTCAGCGGCTACACCACGCCCTTCTCGATCATCCTGACCGTGCTGATCGGCTGGAGCGTCGCCTACGGGACGCTGTACGCCGTCGGCTCCCCCAACGTGCGCCCCACCGGGCAGAACCTCCTCGCGGGACTGCGCCGCGTCGGCTTCCAGCCGGTCAGCGCGATGCGCGCCGAGACGACCGACGGTCCCGAGGCCTCCGAGGTCAGCGACCGGGGCCGCCGCTACCACGTCACCCTGGAGGACGGCCCGCCGCTCGACGTCACGGTCGTGGACCGCGAGCAGCAGGCGCAGGGCTTCTTCTACCGGGTCTGGCGCCGGCTCACCCTGCGCGGGATCACCACCCGGCGCAGCCTGCAGTCGCTGCGCCAGGCGCTGGAGCAGGAGGCGCTGCTCGCGTACGCCGCCATCGCGGCCGGGGCGAACGCGCCGAAGCTGATCGCCACCTCCGAGCTCGGCCCGGACGCCGTGATGCTCGTGTACGAGCACCTGGGCGGCCGGACCCTGGACTCCCTCGCCGACGAGGAGATCACCGACGACCTGACGCGCAACGCGTGGGAGCAGGTACGGGCCCTCCAGTCGCGGCGGATCGCGCACCGGCGGCTCACCGGGGACGCCTTGGTGGTGGATCGTTCCGGCACCGTGATCCTCACCGACCTGCGCGGCGGCGAGATCGCCGCGGGCGATCTGGTGCTCCGGATGGACATCGCGCAGCTGCTGACCACGCTCGGCCTGCGGGTCGGCGCGGAGCGGGCGGTGGCCTCGGCGGTGTCGGTGCTCGGCCCCGACGCGGTGGCGGACTGCCTGCCGCTGCTCCAGCCGATCGCGCTGAGCCGTTCCACTCGGTCGACGCTGCGCAGGCTGGCCCGGGAGCGGGCCGATCGGCAGCGGGAGGCCGTACTGGAGTCCTCGCGGGCGGCGAAGGCGGCGCGCGAGGCGGATTCCGCTTCCGCTTCCGGGACGTCGGCCTCGGCGGCCGCCGACCGGAAGGCCGAGAAGAAGGCGCTGGACGATGCGCTCGAAGGGGCTCGGGAGGAGGACCTGCTGAGCCAGATCCGCCAGCAGGTGCTGCTGATCCGCCCGCAGGCGCCGGTGGAGCCGGCCCGGCTGGAGCGGATCCGGCCGCGGACTCTGGTGTCGTTCATCGCGGGTGCGTTCGGTGCGTACTTCCTGCTGACGCAGCTGGCCCACGTGGACTTCGCGAAGATCATCGGCGAGGCGCAGTGGGGCTGGGTCGGGGCGGCGCTGGCCTTCTCGGCGCTCAGCTACTTCGCGGCGGCGATGAGCCTGCTGGGCTTCGTGCCGGAGCGGGTGCCGTTCCTGCGGACGGTGGTGGCGCAGGTGGCGGGCTCCTTCGTGAAGCTGGTGGCTCCGGCGGCGGTCGGCGGTGTCGCGCTGAACACGCGGTTCCTGCAGCGGGCGGGGGTCCGGCCGGGGCTCGCTGTCGCGAGCGTGGGCGCCTCGCAGCTGTTCGGGCTGGCCAGCCACATCCTGCTGCTGCTGTCCTTCGGCTACCTGACCGGGACCGAGAAGACCCCGGAGATGACGCCGTCCCGGACGGTGATCGCGGGTCTGCTGACGGTGGCGGTGCTGGTGCTGGTGGTGACGGCGGTGCCGTTCATGCGGAAGTTCGTGGTGACGCGGGTGCGGGCGCTGTTCGCGGGCGTGGTGCCGCGGATGCTGGACGTGCTCCAGCGGCCGCAGAAGCTGATGACGGGCATCGGCGGGATGCTGCTGCTGACGGGCTGCTTCGTGATGTGCCTGGACGCCTCGATCCGGGCGTTCGGGGGTGGCCAGGCCATCAGCTACGCGAGCATCGCGGTGGTGTTCCTGGCGGGCAACGCGCTGGGTTCGGCCGCGCCGACGCCGGGCGGTATCGGCGCGGTGGAGACCACGCTGACGCTGGGGCTGATCGCGGCGGGGCTGGAGAAGGAGGTCGCGATCTCGGCGGTGCTGTTGTTCCGGCTGATGACGTTCTGGTTGCCGGTGTTGCCGGGGTGGGTTTCGTTCAACTTCCTGACCCGCAAGGAAGCCATCTAGCCTCCGGCTCGGTGGGCGGATCTCCGGGGTCGGGCGCCGCACCGCTACCGGGACTCCGCCCCGGACCCCGGGCGGCCCCCGGGCAGGCTCCGGGGGGGCCGGTTCCGGTGGGGTCGGGCGCGCGCCGGGGCACCTCCTCGGGCGCCGAACGTGACCAGGGGTCGGAGAGTGACGGCCCTATTGCGTTCGGCGCCCTGCGGGGGCGCCCCGCCACACACCCGACCCCACCGAAACCGCCGGGCAAACGTCCAGCCTTGCCGGGCAGACATCCAGCCTCGCCGGGGGCACATCAAGCCTCGCCGGCGTTTGAGGCGCGGGGTCCGGGGCGGAGCCCCGATCTTGAGCCCCGCCGGCGATTGGGGCGCGGGGGTCCGGGGGGCATCGGCCAAATCCAGCCTCGCCGGCGATTGAGGCGCGGGGGTCCGGGGAGCAGAGCCCCCGGCAGTGGCGGCGCGGTCAGAACAGCAGGGGCAGCGTCAGCAGGAGGGCCGCCGAGCAGGCGAGTTCGGTCGCGCCCACCAGGGGGACCCGCAGGCCCCGGCCCGGGAGGGCGGCGGCTCGGGTGAGGTACGCCGCGAAGGGGACGGCCAGCCAGGGCGAAAGGCAGGCGGCCCCCGCCAGGGCCGCCGCGTGGTAGGCCACCGAACCGGCCCGGTACGCCCGCGAGTTCCGCTCCCGGATCATCGTCTTCACGTACGGGACCGTCCCCGCGAAGTAGAGGAGGCAGGCCAGGGCCGGCGGCCAGGCCGCGGCGGGGGAAAGGCCGCCCAGGCGGGCCGCCACCAGCAGCATCCCGCACGCCGGGACCACCGCCGCCAGGCCGTTGGTCAGGGCCCGCTCGCGGCCGGTCCGGGCGTAGTACGTGTTCACCGCCACGAACGGCGCCGCGAGCAGGGCCGCCCCGCACAGCCAGGGGTGCAGCATCGCCAACGGGATGCCCGACGCCGCGAAGGCGGCCCCGAAGACCAGCGCCGGCCGCGCGTGCCGCCCCGCCGACCGGAGCCCGCGCCCGCGCAGCCGGAGCCACTGCTGGGCGTGGAACACCGCGGCGTACCCGAGCAGCCAGGCCGCGAAGAGCGCCGCGTGGGCCCATCCCGGCCGCGGGGACAGGAGCGTGCCCGCCAGGAACGGCACCGCCAGCATCGCCCACGCCCCGTGCTGGTCCGGGATCCATTCCGATCCCCGTCGTCTCGCCACCGGTCCGCCCTTTCTGAATTGGTATTGCTTCGCGTAATTTGCAGACGCCCGCGCGAAGTTGGACCTTTCCAGCCTGCCCGCCGGTCGGCCCGCGAAATACCGGGAAGAGGTCACGGGCTCAGGGGACCTTTGTCACCGGGTTTTGGTTTTCGACGGGCGTAGCGTCGAATCACCATCGTTTCTTTCCGGCCTGGAGGGTCGTTGTGCACGAGCGTCAGGGACACGGGGACGCCGCCGATTCACTGATCAAGGCGGGCAGTTTCTTCACGCGCGCCGAGGTGTCCGAGGACCTGCGTACCGTCCACCGGACCGGCGGCCGCGCCGCCGAGGCCTTCTACCGGGACCGGTGGAGCCACGACAAGGTCGTGTATTCCACGCACGGCGTGAACTGCACCGGTTCCTGCCGGTGGAAGGTGTACGTCAAGGACGGGATCATCACCTGGGAGACCCAGGCCACCGACTACCCCTCCGTCGGCCCCGACCGCCCCGAGTACGAGCCCCGCGGCTGTCCGCGCGGCGCTTCGTTCTCCTGGTACTCGTACTCGCCCACCCGCGTCCGCTACCCGTACGTCCGGGGCGCGCTGCTGGAGATGTACCGGGAGGCCAAGCGGCGCCTCGGCGACCCCGTCGAGGCCTGGGCCGACATCCAGGCCGATCCGGGGCGCCGCCGCACGTACCAGAAGGCCCGCGGCAAGGGCGGTCTGGTGCGGGCCACGTGGGAGGAGGCGACCGAGATCGTCGCCGCCGCGCACGTGCACACCATCCGCGAGCACGGCCCGGACCGGGTCGCCGGCTTCTCGCCGATCCCCGCGATGTCGATGGGCTCGCACGCCGCCGGCGCCCGTTTCCACTCCCTCATCGGCGCGCCGATGCTGAGCTTCTACGACTGGTACGCCGACCTCCCCGTGGCCTCGCCGCAGGTGTTCGGCGACCAGACCGACGTGCCCGAGTCGGGCGACTGGTGGGACGCCGCGTACCTGATGATGTGGGGCTCCAACGTCCCGGTCACCCGTACCCCGGACGCGCACTGGATGGCCGAGGCGCGCTATCGCGGGCAGAAGGTCGTCACCGTGTCCCCGGATTTCGCGGACAACACCAAATTCGCCGACGAATGGATGCACCCGCACCCTGGTACGGATGGTGCGCTCGCCCTCGCGATGGGGCATGTCATCCTCAAGGAGTTCTTCGTCGATCGACAGACTCCGTTCTTTGTCGATTACGTTCGCACCTATACCGACCTGCCTTTTCTGGTGTCCTTGAGGGAAACCGAACAAGGGCTTGTCCCCGGCAAGTTCGTCACCGCCGCCGATCTCGGCCGGGACACCGAGAACGCCGACTGGAAGACCGTCCTCGTCGACGACGCGACCGGCGAGCCCGTCGTCCCGAACGGCACCCTCGGGCACCGCTGGGGCAGGAACGAGACGCCCGAGTGGAATCTCGACCTCGGCGACACCGTCCCCCGGCTGTCTCTGATCGGGGAGGGCGAGAGCGCCGAGATCGTCCTGCCGCGCTTCGAGGACGACGAGCGCGGCGGCACCGTCCGCCGCGGGGTCCCCGTCCGCCGCCTCGGCGGTCGGCTGGTCACCACCGTCTTCGACCTGATGCTCGCCCAGTACGGGGTCGGCCGCGACGGCCTGCCCGGCGAGTGGCCCACCGGCTACGAGGACGCCTCCCAGCCCGGCACCCCCGGCTGGCAGGAGTCGCTGACCTCCGTCCCGGCGGCCCAGGCGGCGCGCGTGGCACGGGAGTTCGCGCGGACCGCCGAGCAGTCGAAGGGCCGCTGCATGATCCTGATGGGCGCGGGCACCAACCACTGGTTCCACTCCGAGACCATCTACCGCTCCTTCCTCGCCCTGCTCACCCTCACCGGCTGCCAGGGCCGCAACGGCGGCGGCTGGGGCCACTACGTCGGCCAGGAGAAGTGCCGCCCGGTCACCGGCTGGGCCACCCTCGCCGCCGCCTCCGACTGGTCGCGCCCGCCGCGCCAGATGATCGGCGCGGCCTGGTTCTACCTGCACACCGACCAGTGGCGCTACGACACCCTGCCCGCGGAGGCGCTGGCCTCCCCGCTCGGCGAGGGCGCCTTCGAGGGCATGACCGGCTCGGACTGCCTGGCCGCGAGCGCCCGGATGGGCTGGATGCCCTCCTATCCGACCTTCGACCGCAATCCCCTGGAGCTGGGAGAGGCCGAGGACCCCATTGCCGAAACGATTCAGCAACTCAAGGACGGCACCCTCGGCTTCGCCGGCGAGGACCCGGACGCCCCGCGCAACTGGCCGCGCGTGCTCAACGTATGGCGGGCCAACCTCCTCGGCTCCAGCTCCAAGGGGAACGAGTACTTCCTCAAGCACCTCCTCGGCACCCACTCCAACCTCCCCGCGGACGGCCCGCGCTGTACCCCGAAGGACGTCACGTACCGGGAGGAGGACGTCGAGGGGAAGCTGGACCTCCTCATGACCATGGACTTCCGGATGACGTCCACGACGCTCCTGTCCGACGTGGTCTTCCCGGCCGCCACCTGGTACGAGAAGCACGACCTGTCCTCGACGGACATGCACCCCTTCCTGCACGCCTTCAGCCCGGCCGTGGACCCGCCCTGGCAGGCCCGCTCCGACTACGACGCCTTCCGCGGCCTGGCCGAGCGCTTCGGCGAACTCGCCGGGACCCACCTGGGCGTCCGCCGCGACCTGGTGGCGACCGCCCTCCAGCACGACACCCCGGGCGGCGAGATGGCCCAGCCCGGCGGGGTCGCCCTCGACTGGTCGAAGGGCGAGTGCGAGCCCGTACCCGGCCGGACGATGTACAACCTGGCCGTCGTCGAGCGCGATTACGGGGCCGTGGGCGAGAAGTTCGCCGCGCTCGGCCCGCTCGTCGACGAGCTCGGCGTGACGACCAAGGCGATCACCTACGACGTGGCCGAGGAGGTCGCCCACCTCGGCGAGAAGAACGGCCTGGTCCGCACCGGCATCGCCGAGGGGCGGCCGCGGCTGCACACCGCGCAGCAGGCCTGCGAGGCGATCCTCTCCCTCTCCGGCACCTCCAACGGCCGCCTCGCCACCCAGGGTTTCGAGACCCTGGAGAAGAAGGTCGGCACGCACATGGCCCACCTGGCCGCCGAGGCCGAGGGCAAGCGGATCACCTTCGCCGACACCCAGGCCCGCCCGGTCCCGGTGATCACCTCGCCCGAGTGGTCGGGCTCGGAGGCCGGCGGGCGCCGCTACACGGCCTTCACCGTCAACACCGAGCACCTCAAGCCCTGGCACACCCTCACCGGCCGCCAGCACTTCTTCATCGACCACGACTGGCTGCACGAGGTCGGGGAGTCCCTCCCCGTCTACAAGCCGCCGCTCAACATGCACACCCTCTACGGGGAGCCCGAGCTCGGCGCCGTCGACGAGAAGGCGAAGTCGGTCGCGGTCCGGTACCTGACCCCGCACAACAAGTGGGCGATCCACAGCCAGTACCAGGACAACCTCTACATGATGACGCTCGGCCGCGGCGGCCAGACGGTGTGGATGTCGCCGCAGGACGCCGAGGCGATCGGGGTCGCGGACAACGACTGGATCGAGGCGGTCAACCGCAACGGCGTGGTCACCGCCCGCGCGATCGTCTCCCACAAGATGCCGCCCGGCACGGTCTACATGAACCACGCCCAGGAGCGGACGGTCGGCGTCCCGAAGACGGAGAAGACGGGCCGCCGCGGCGGCATCCACAACTCCCTGACCCGGGTGATGCTCAAGCCCACCCACCTCATCGGCGGCTATGCCCAGCTCACCTGGGCCTTCAACTACCTGGGCCCGACCGGCAACCAGCGCGACGAGGTGACGGTCATCCGCCGCCGCGACCAGAACGTGGAGTACTGACAGTTATGCCCACTGGCGAAGCCACTATCGGACGCGTCATGGCACAGGTCGCGATGGTCATGAACCTCGACAAGTGCATCGGCTGCCACACCTGCTCGGTCACCTGCAAGCAGGCGTGGACCAACCGGCAGGGCACCGAGTACGCCTGGTTCAACAACGTCGAGACCCTCCCCGGCCAGGGCTACCCGCGCCGCTGGGAGGACCAGGAGAAGTGGAAGGGCGGCTGGGAGCGCACCCGCTCCGGCCGGCTCCGCCTCAAGGCGGGCGGCCGGCTGAAGAAGCTGGGCGGCCTCTTCGCCAACCCCCACCTGCCGGAGATCGACGACTACTACCAGCCCTGGACCTACGAGTACAAGAACCTCACCGAGGCCCCGGCGGGCGACGACCTGCCCACCGCCCGCCCGGTCTCGCAGGTCACCGGCGAGCCCATCGACACGATCGCGTGGGGTCCGAACTGGGACGACAACCTCGGCGGCGCCCCCGCGCACGCGCCCAGGGACCCGATCGTGGAGAAGATCCGCGACGAGGTCGGCGAGAAGATCCGCTTCGAGTTCGAGCAGAGCTTCATGTTCTACCTCCCCCGCGTCTGCGAGCACTGCCTGAACCCGGCGTGCGTCTCGTCCTGCCCCTCCGGCGCGATGTACAAGCGGGAGGAGGACGGCATCGTCCTCGTCGACCAGGACGCGTGCCGCGGCTGGCGCATGTGCGTGACCGGATGCCCGTACAAGAAGGTGTACTTCAACCACCACACCGGCAAGGCCGAGAAGTGCACCTTCTGCTTCCCGCGCATCGAGGTCGGCATGCCGACCGTCTGCTCCGAGACCTGCGTGGGCCGCATGCGCTACCTGGGCGTGATGCTCTACGACGCCGACAAGGTCGCCGAGGCCGCCGCGGTGGAGGACGAGCACGACCTCTACCCCTCACAGGTGGAGTGCTTCCTCGATCCGCACGACCCGGCCGTGATCGCCGCCGCCCGCGCGGCCGGCATCACCGACGAGTGGCTCGAAGCGGCCCGCAACTCCCCCGTCTACGACCTGATCGCCACCTACCAGGTCGCCCTGCCCCTCCACCCGGAGTACCGGACCATGCCGATGGTCTGGTACGTGCCCCCGCTCTCCCCCGTCGTCGAGGCGGTCGCCGCCACCGGCAGCGACGGCGAGGACGCGGGCAACCTCTTCGGGGCCATCGACGCCCTGCGCATCCCCGTCGAGTACCTCGCGGCGATCCTCACCGCCGGCGACACGTACCCCGTCGAAGCGGTGCTGCGGCGGATGGCGGCGATGCGCGCGTACATGCGGAGGATCAACCTCGGCGAGGAGAGGGACGAGTCGATCGCGGCGGCCGTCGGCCTCACCGGCGTGGAGATGGAGGACATGTTCCGCCTGCTCGCGATCGCCAAGATCGAGGACCGGTTCGTGATCCCGACCGCCGCCCGCGCCGAGGCCGACGCCCTCGCCGAGACGCACCCGCTCGACGCCGAATGCCCCGTCGGCCCGGTGGGCGAACCGCGCGTGATGCTCAACCTCAGCCCGACAAGGAGGGCTTCGTGACCCCGGACGCGTACGTACGCCTGGTGGCGGGCTGTGTCCTGCAGTACCCCGGCGACCACTTCCACGACGAACTCCCGCGGCTCCGCGCGGCCCTCGCCGGGGCGCCCGCCGAACCGGCCGCACTGCTCGGCGCCTTCCTCGACGAAGCCGAGGCGCAGACCCCGATCGAGCTGTGCGCCCAGTACACCTCGACCTTCGACACCCGCAACCGGCGCTGCCTCTACCTCACCTGGTGGGTGGACGGCGACACGCGCCGCCGCGGGCTGTCCCTGGTCCGGCTGAAGCGGATCTACCGGGACTTCGGGCTGGAGTACGCGGGCGAGGAGCTGCCCGACTTCCTGCCCGTGGCCCTGGAGTTCGCCGCCCGCGTGCCGGAGGCGGGCACCGAGCTGCTCCAGGAGCACCGGGCCGGGCTGGAGCTGCTGCGGCTGGCGCTCACCGAGTCCGGGTCCCCGTACGCGCGGGTCCTGGAGGCCGTCTGCGCGACGCTGCCCGGGCCCTCGCCCGAGACCAAGGCCGAGGCGAAGGCGCTCGCGCGCAGCGGTCCGCCGCAGGAACTGGTCGGCGCGGGCTCCCCGCTCGAACCGTTCGGCCCCGGCCTCGACATGCCCCAGAGCCTCCCGGCGGGCTTCCCGGCCGGTGCCGCCGGAGTCCGGCCCGACCGGACCCGCGATCTCCCGTGGCCCACGACCCCCGAAAGGCAGTCGGCCTGATGGACCTCCTCCTGTGGGGCGTGCTCCCGTACGTCTCGGTCGCGCTGCTGATCGCGGGCACGGTCTGGCGGGCCCGGTTCGACCGGTTCGGGTGGACCACCCACTCCTCTCAGCTGCACGAATCGCGGCTGCTGCGCATCGGCTCGCCGCTCTTCCACTTCGGCATGCTCTTCGTGGTCCTGGGCCATGTCGTGGGCCTGCTGGTCCCGATGAGCTGGACCGACGCGGTCGGGCTGAGCGACCACGCCTACCACCTGCTGGCCGTCTCCACCGGCGCGGTGGCGGGCGTCGCGGCCGCCGCCGGCATCGGGATCCTGGTCTACCGCCGCTTCAAGATCCCGGCCGTCCGCAGGGCCACATTGCGCAGCGACCACCTGATGTACACCTTCCTGCTCGGCGCGATCGCCCTCGGGCTGACGGCCACCGTCCTCAACTCCACCGGGCAGACGGACGGCTACAACTACCGCGAGGGCATCTCGGTCTGGTTCCGCAGCCTGTTCTCCCTCACCCCCGACCACCACCTGATGGCGGGCGCCCCGCTCGCCTTCAAGCTGCACGTCCTCTTCGGCTTCACGCTGTTCGCGCTGATCCCGTACTCGCGCCTGGTGCACATGTTCTCGGCGCCGCTGGCCTACCTGTTCCGGCCGTACGTGGTCTACCGCAGGCGGGACCCCCAGCAGCCGGCGAACCGCCCCGCCAAGCGCGGCTGGGAGCGGGTCTCGTGAAGCCGCGCACGGTCGTCCGCACGCCCCGGCACGCCGTCGCCGAGCGCCCGTTCATCGTCATCTGGGAGGCCACCCGGGCCTGCCCGCTGGCCTGTCTGCACTGCCGGGCCGAGGCGCAGACCGCCCGGCACCCCGAGGAGCTCGACGGGGCCGACGCCCGCCGCGTCATGGACGGGATCGCCGCCTTCGGCCGGCCCGGCCCGCTCTTCGTGATCACCGGCGGGGACCCGTTCCAGCGCGCCGACCTCACCGAGCTGATCGCCTACGGGACCTCGCTGGGCCTGCGCGTCGCGGTCTCCCCCTCCGGTACGCCGACCCTCACGCGGGCCAACCTGGTCGCGGTGCGCGACGCCGGGGCGGTGGCCCTGTCCCTCTCCCTGGACGGTTCGACGGCCGCCCGGCACGACGCCTTCCGGGGCGTGCCCGGGGTCTACGACTGGACCCTGGACGGCTGGCGGGCGGCCCGCGAGCTCGGGCTCAAGGTGCAGATCAACACCACGGTCACCCGTAACGGCCTGGAGGACCTGGCCGATGTCGCGGCACTGGTCCGGCGCGAGGGGGCGATGCTCTGGTCCGGCTTCGTCCTGGTCCCGACGGGCCGCGGCGAGCGGCTGGACTCCCTGACACCGGCCGAGGTCGAGGACGTACTGCACTTCCTCTACGACTGCGGCTCGGTCATGGCCACCAAGACCACCGAGGGCCACCACTTCCGGCGGGTCGCGCTCCAGCGCACCGTCCTCGACGCGCGCGGGGAGCGGCCGCGGCTGGGGCCGCTGTACGGGCGCCTCTCGGCCCGCGCCGCGGAGCTGGGGCTGTTCGACGGGGAACACCGGGCAGTGCGCCGGCCGCCGATGGACGTCTCCTCGGGACGCGGGTTCGTCTTCATCTCCCACACGGGGGAGGTGCATCCGAGCGGCTTCCTGCCGGTGTCGGCGGGCCATGTGAAGGCCCGTCCGCTGACCGCGATCTACCGGGAGTCGGAGCTGTTCACGCGGTTGCGGGACCCTTCTCTGCTGCGCGGGAAGTGCGGGGCCTGCGAGTTCAAGACGGTGTGCGGGGGATCGCGCTCGCGGGCCTACGGGTTCACGGGGGACGTGCTGGAGGCGGACCCGTACTGCGCGTACGAGCCGGGCAGCTTCCCGTACCCGCAGGAGATCGGCTCTCTGGCCGAAAGCATGAGGCACTGACCCACAGATCCCCCATATGTTGGATTTGGGAACATATCGACCCCGGCCGCAGGAGAAGACAATGCGTTCAGTGATCGTCATCGGTGGCGGCATCAGTGGGCTGGCCGCCGCGTGGCAGTTGCGCGGCCTGGCCGATGTCACCGTTCTGGAGAGCCACTCCAAGGTCGGCGGCAAGCTCCGTACCGGCACCATCGCCGGAATCGCCGTGGACGAGGGCGCGGAGTCCCTGATGGCCCTGCGGCCGGAGGCCGTGGAGCTGGCGGCCGCCGTCGGACTGGGCGACGCGCTGTGCGACCCGGCGAAGGCCCCGGCCGCCATCTGGACCGGCGGCGCGCTGCGCCCGCTGCCCGCCGGGCACGTCATGGGCATCCCGACCGACCCCGAGGCCCTGGCCGGCACCGGCCTGCTCTCCCCCGCCGGCGTCACCCGTGTGGCCGAGGAGGAGACCCTCCCCGCGTCCCCCGTCACCGAGGACTGCTCGGTGGCCGACTACCTGTCCGCGCGCTTCGGCCGGGAGGCCGTCGACCGCCTCGTCGAACCCATGCTGGGCGGGGTCTACGCCGGCCGCGCCGACCTCCTGTCGCTGCGCGCCGCGATGCCCCGGATCGCGGCCCTCGCCGAACAGGGCGGCCCCCTCCTGCCCGCCCTCCGCCGCATGAGGGCGGCGGGCGCCCCCCGCTCGGCCCCCGTGGCCGTACAGGGCGTGGCCGGCGGCACGGGCCGCTTCCCGCAGGCGGTGGCGGAGGCCTGTGGGGCCCGCATCCTGACGGGTACCACCGCCCGCTCGCTCCAGCGGATCCCGGGCGACCGGTGGCGGGTGCACGCCATGACGGGCGACGGGGGCCTCACCATGGAGGCGGACGCGGTCGTCCTGGCCCTCCCGGCCTTCGCGGCGGCGGAACTGCTGCGCCCCCACTCCCCGCTGGCCGAGGCGGACCTCACGGCCATCCCGCACGCCTCCACGGCCGTGATCACGATGGCCTTCTCCCGGGCCCAGGCCCATTTCCTCCCGGAGGGCAACGGCTTCCTGGTCCCGCCGGTGGACGGTCACACCCTGAAGGCGGCGTCCTTCCTCTCCAACAAGTGGGCCTGGCTCAAGGCATCGGCCCCGGACACGTTCGTCCTGCGCGCCTCCCTCGGCCGGATCGGCGAGGACGAACTCCTCGCCCGCCCCGACCGCCACCTGGTCCGCACCGCGATCACCGAACTCCACCACGCGGTCGGCCCGATGGGCGAACCCGTCGCCGCCCGCGTGACCCGCTGGGACCGCGCCCTCCCCCAGTACGACGTGGGCCACCACGCCCGCATCACCCGCATCCGCGAGGCGGCCTCGAAGCTCCCGGGACTGGCCCTGTGCGGCGCGGCGTACGAGGGCGTGGGCGTGGCCGCCTGCGTGGCCACCGGCCGCGCGGCCGCACGCCAGGTCCTGGCCGCCTAGGCCTCCCCGTCCAGCCGGGCGCGGAGCACGGCGGCCTCGGGTGCGGCGGACGCCTCCGTCAGCAGGGCCCACGCCTGCTCCCAGCGCTCCCGGGCCAGGCCCGGATCGGCCTCCGCCGCGCAGTCGCCGAGCACGACCAGGGTGCGCGCCGCGCCGAGCCGGTGGCCCGTGGAGCGGTGGGCTTCCAGGGCCCGGCCGGCGACCTCGGAGGCACGGTCCGTCCGCCCCGCCGCCTGCAGGGCTCCGGCCAGCTCGGTCAGCGCCTGCCCTTCGAGCACCCGGTATCCGGCGGCCCCGGCGATCTCGGCCGCCTTCTCCGCTTCTCGCACGGCGGGCCGGTCCCGCTCGTGGTCCCGGTGGAGCGCCGCCAGCTCGATGCGGGCCGTGGCCTCACCGCGCGGATAGTTCGCCTCCTCGGCCAGCCGCAGCGCCTGCCCGATCCGCTCCCCGGCCCCGGCGAGATCGCGGCGCAGCCGCAGCACACTGCCCAGGATGCTCAGGACGTACGACTCCAGCCAGCGGTGGCCCGTCCCGCTGACCAGCTCGTACGCGGTCGACGCCTGGGCCAGCGCCTCCTCGTGGCGCCCGAGGTCGCGCAGCACCCGCGCCAGCGCCGCCCGCGCGTCCGCCTCGTACTGCGGCACGCTGAGTTCCGCGTACGCGCCGACCGCACCGCTCAGATGCTCGTCCGCGAGGGGCAGCCGCCCCAACGCCCAGTACACGGAACCGACGTTGTCCAGGCTGATGGCCTCGTACAGCCGGCTGCCCAGCCCGCGGTTGATGTCCAGGACCTCGACGAACCGCGCCAGCGCGTGCTCCAGGTCGCCCAGGTCCCAGTACAGGTTGCCGAGGTTGTTGAGGCAGCGGGCCTGGTCCGCCGGAGTGCCGTGACGCCTGGTCAGTTCCAGGGCCCGCGTGTGGTGTTCCAGCGCCTCGTCGAGCCGGCCGACCCGCCGGAATCCGAAGCCGAGCTGGGACAGCGCCTCCGTCTCGCCCTCCGTCCAGGCGTCGGCCCTGCTCTCCGCCAGCGCCGCCCGCCCGTGGGACAGCCCCTCCTCGTCGCTGCCGAACTTCGTGTGCGCCTCGGCGAGGCTCAGGTGCAGCGCCGCCCGCGCCCTCGTACCGCCGTCCACCGCGGCGGCCCGGGCGCCGGCGATGCCGGTCCGCAGCCAGTCCCCGCCGTGCCCCTGGTCGGCGAAGTAGCCGCGCAGCATCTCCGCGAGCCGCCAGCCGGGGTCGGCGGGACCGTGCTCCGCGCTGTGCACGACCGCCGCGACCAGGTTGACCCGCTCCGCGTCCAGCCAGGCCAGGGCGGCCCGCTCGTCCGGGAAGGACGGGCCCGGGGGCGGGTCCCCGCCGGCCAGGGCGGGCGGCAGGTCCAGGCGCAGCGATCCGGGTGCCAGGCGGCCGACGGCTCCGTGCGTCACCCGGGTCAGGTGCCGGTACAGCGCGCCGAGCGCCTCGGTCCCGGCCGCCGGGCCCTCCTCCCGCTCCATCCGGTTGCGCGCGTAGAGGCGGAGCAGGTCGTGGAAGGCGTAGCGGCCGTCGCTCCGGTACTCCAGGAGGTGGGCGGCGAAGAGTTCGTCCAGCGCGGCCGCCGCGCCGGTCAGGTCCCCGTCTGTCAGGGCCGCGGCGGTCTCGACGGTGACGTCGGGCCCCGGAACCAGCCCCAGCCGGCGGAACACGGTCCGCGCACGGGTGGTCAGGGCCTCGTAGGAGAGGTCGAACGCGGCTGACACGGCACTCCTCGGATCTCCGGAAATCTCCAGCACCCCCAGTCGGTCGGTTCCCTCCAGCCGGGTCACGTAATCCGCTATGCGCCCCCTGGGCCGGCCCGAGAGGGTGGCCGCCGCGATCCTCAGGGCCAGCGGAAGGCCCGCGGCCAGCTCCACCAGCCGGGCGGCGGGTGCCGCCTCCGCCTCGACCCGCTCGCGGCCGAGGATCCGGGCGAGCAGGTCCAGCGAGGCCCGCGGGTCCAGTACGTCGAGATCGAGCGCCACCGGATGGTGGGAGACCCGCAGTCCCTGGAGGTCGGACCGGCTGGTGATCAGTACGAGGCTGCCGGTCCGCCCCGGGATCAGCGGCCGGATCAACTCCGCGTCGGCGGGCACGTTGTCGAGCAGGATGAGCATCCGGCGGTTGGCGAGGAGCGCCCGGTACACGCCCGCCTGCTCCTCCACGTCCACGGGGACGAGGTCGGGTGCGACGCCCAGGCCGCGCAGGAAGCGGCCGAGCACCTCCTCCGGCTGCAGCGGCCTGGCCCCCGCGCTGTAGCCGCGCAGGTCCGCGTAGAGCTGGCCGTCCGGGAACCGGTCCGCCACCCGGTAGGCCCAGTGCACGGCCAGGGCCGTCTTCCCGATCCCGCCCGTACCGCCGATCGTCACGACGGTCGCGCGGGTCTCGGCCGTGCCGTCCAGCAGGGTGTCGAGCAGTGCGATGAGCTCGGTGCGGTTGGTGAAGACGTCCACGTCCTGGGGGAGCATGCACGGCGTGCTCAGGTACATGAGGGGCGGCTGCGGCGGGGGCGCCGCGGACAGGACCGGGGCGGTCGGGGCCGCCTCGTACACGGTGATGTCCCCGGTCGCCTGGTAGACGCGCGCCGAGTCGCGGGCCGTGGCCTCCGAGCGGTGCTGCGGAGGTACGGACGGCGCGGGAGTGTCGTCCTCGCCGGTCATCCGGGGCGCCTCACTTCTCGTGGACGGTGATGTCCCGGCCCGCCTGGTACGTGCGCCCGTGCCCGCTCGCGCGGGCGTTCATCACCGTCGTGCCCGGTGCGGGTGGCTGCTCGGGCTGCTGTTCGGCCAGCCAGGCGAGCAGTTCGCGCAGGCGGGCGGCGGCGGTGTCCCGTTCGGCCTCCTCGGCGGCGTCGAGGAAGTCCTCGATACGGACCTGCCAGGCGGCCTCCTGGCGCTGGGCGGTCCGCTCGGCGTCGTCCGCGCCGGCCTCCTCCAGCTCCCGGCGGGTCCGGTCCAGGCGTTCGAGCACCGGCTCCGGACGCTCCCGGCCCAGCAGCCTGGCCACCCGGTCCCGTAATCCGGTCCACACGTCGGTGCCCGCGGCCTGGACGATCCCCGCCCCGGTGGCCGCGGCCAGTGCCGTCAGCGACTCGGCCAACATCCGTCCCCCTCGGACTCGTTCCCGCTCCACGTCCCCGGCAGCGTACTCACCGGCGGGCGGTTCGATCGGGGATTCGCGCAGAAGGTCCACAACCGGACCCGCCCCCCGGATGGGTCAGCGCGGGGGCGGGCCGGGCGAACGGCGCAGAGGATGGGAGCATGCCGAGAAAAGCCCTGCGGGTCACCGTCACCGCCTCCCTCGCCGCCGTGCTGCTCACCACCAGCGCGTGCTCCGACGACGGTGACGGGAAGAAGACGACGGCCGACGGCGGCAGGGAGGTCCGGCCCCTCAAGTGGGGCGGGTGCGAGGCCCCCACTGCCGCGGAGGGCGGCGGCCAGGCCCCGCCCAAGGACTGGCAGTGCGCCACCCTCGACGTCCCGCTCGACTACGCGAAGCCCGAGGGCGAGACCATCCCGATCGCCCTGATCCGCGCGAAGGCCCGCAACAAGGCCGAGCGCATCGGCTCGCTCGTCTTCAACTTCGGCGGGCCCGGCGGCTCCGGCATCAGCACCCTCCCCGGGGCCGCCAAGGAGTACGAGGCCCTGCGCGCCCGGTACGACCTGGTCAGCTTCGACCCCCGCGGGGTGGGGCGCAGCGCCCCCGTCCGCTGCGAGGACGACAAGCAGCTGGACGCGTACTACTCCCAGGACTCCTCCCCCACGACCCCGGAGCAGGAGAAGGACTTCGTCGGCAACATCCGCACCTATCAGAAGGCCTGCGAGAAGAACTCCGGGAAGGTGCTGCCGTACGTCGGCACCGAGAACGCCGCCCGCGACCTGGACCGCATCCGCCAGGCCCTCGGCGACGAGAAGCTGCACTACTTCGGGATCTCCTACGGCACCGAGCTCGGCGGGGTGTACGCCCACCTCTTCCCGAAGAACGTCGGCCGGGCCGTCTTCGACGCCGTCGTCGACCCGACCAAGACCTCCGAGGAGTCGGCGCTCGGCCAGGCCAAGGGCTTCCAGCTCGCGCTCGGCAACTTCGCCCAGGACTGCGTGGACCGCGGCGACGAGTGCAAGCTGCAGGGCAGCACCGCCAAGGAGATCGAGGCCAACATCATCAAGCTCCAGCAGGACCTGGCCGCGAAGCCCATCGCGGGCATGGGCGACCGGCTGCTGACCGAGAGCGCTGCTACCAACGGCATCGCGCAGGCCCTGTACTCCAAGGAGCTGTGGCCGCTGCTGGAGCAGGGGCTGGACGAGGCGGACGGCGGGCAGGGCCAGCTGCTGCTGGCGCTCTCCGACGCCCTCAACGGCCGTGACCAGCAGGGCCACTACAGCAACATCGGCGCCGCGAACACCGCGATCAACTGCGCGGACTCCAAGGACCGCTACACGCTGGAGCAGACCAAGGCCAAGCTGCCGGTGTTCCGTTCGGCCTCGCCCGTCTTCGGGGACTTCCTCGGCTGGGCGATGATGGGCTGCACCGACTGGCCGGTCGCGGGCGCCTGGCAGACCCCGGACGTGTCCGCCCCCGGAGCCGCCCCGATCCTGGTGATCGGCAACACCGGCGACCCGGCCACCCCGTACGAGGGCGCCCGCAAGATGGTGGAGCGGCTCGGCCCGGGCGTCGGCGTGGAGCTCACGTACAAGGGCGAGGGGCACGGCGCGTACAACAGCGGCGACGCGTGCGTGCAGGAGGCGGTGAACACCTACCTGCTGGACGGCAAGCCGCCCACCGCCGGTGCGGTCTGCACCGCGGGGGCGAGCCCGAGTGCGACGCAGACCGGGACCTCGCTCTGACCCCTGCGGGCCGTCTGCTGGCTCCGCCCCAGACCCCGCGCCTCAAACTCCCCCAGCTACCGCTGGGAGGGGCCCCCAGGCGAGGCTGGAGTTTGCCGAAGGGGCCGTACCTCGCGATCGAGGTACGGCCCCTTCGGGTGACGCTAGTAGATCGGCTTGTCGGGCTCGATCTGGTGGACCCAGCCGATGACGCCGCCGCCGACGTGGACCGCGTCCGCGAAGCCCGCGGACTTCAGGACCGCGAGGACTTCCGCACTGCGGACACCCGTCTTGCAGTGCAAGACGATGCGCTTGTCCTGCGGCAGGTCCTGGAGGGCGGTGCCCATCAGGAACTCGCCCTTGGGGATCAGCTTCGCGCCGGGGATCGAGACGATCTCGTACTCGTTGATCTCGCGGACGTCGATGATCTCGATCTTCTCGTCCGCGTCGATCCACTCCTTGAGCTGCTTGGGAGTGATCGTCGAGCCGGCGGCCGCCTCCTGGGCCTCCTCCGACACGACGCCGCAGAAGGCCTCGTAGTCGATGAGCTCGGTGACGGTCGCGTTCGGACCGCAGACCGCGCAGTCGGGGTCCTTGCGGACCTTGACCTGGCGGTACTGCATCTCCAGGGCGTCGTAGATCATCAGGCGGCCGACCAGCGGCTCGCCCACGCCCGTGAGGACCTTGATGGCCTCGGTGACCTGGATGGACCCGATGGACGCGCAGAGCACGCCCAGCACGCCGCCCTCGGCGCAGCTCGGGACCATGCCCGGCGGCGGGGGCTCCGGGTAGAGGCAGCGGTAGCACGGGCCGTGCTCGGACCAGAAGACCGAGGCCTGGCCGTCGAAGCGGTAGATCGAGCCCCACACGTACGGCTTGTTCAGCAGCACGCAGGCGTCGTTGACCAGGTAGCGCGTGGCGAAGTTGTCCGTGCCGTCGACGATGAGGTCGTACTGGCTGAAGATCTCCATCACGTTCTCGGCTTCGAGCCGCTCTTCGTGAAGGACCACGTTCACGTACGGGTTGATGCCCAGTACGCTGTCGCGGGCCGACTCGGCCTTGGAGCGGCCGATGTCCGCCTGGCTGTGGATGATCTGGCGCTGGAGGTTCGACTCGTCGACCTCGTCGAACTCCACGATGCCCAGCGTGCCGACGCCGGCCGCGGCCAGGTACATGAGGGCGGGCGAGCCGAGGCCGCCCGCGCCCACGGCCAGCACCTTGGCGTTCTTCAGGCGCTTCTGGCCGTCCATCCCGACATCCGGGATGATCAGGTGGCGGGAGTACCGACGGACCTCGTCAACGGTGAGCTCAGCAGCTGGCTCTACCAGGGGTGGCAGCGACACGGGGACTCCGTAGATGGGTATGTCTTCATGGTGGTTCTTCCCGTAACACTGCCACGCCCGTCTTCATTCCAAGACACCCGTCCCGATCCGTGAGACGATTTCGTCCCAGTACGCGGGCATTGACGCCCATGGGTCCCGGTCCCCGGCCCCGCGCCGGTCGGTGAACCAGATGGTGCCCGCGCCCTGCCAGCGGGCGATCCGCATGGCCTCCTCCAGGTGGGTGCGGGGCACGCCGTGGACGAGGTGGCAGAACCGCTCCGCCGGGTGGTCGGCCGTCCACTCCGCCACCTGTGACCAGCGGTAGTCGGCCCAGGCTCCCGAGAAGGTGACCAGCTGGTCGGCGGCCTCCACGTAGCCCTCGTACGGGTGCGTGCCGTGCCCGAGCACGATCCGGATGTCCTCGCCGAGGCCGCGAAGGGTGTCCGCGACCCGGCGCACCGAGGCCAGTTCCGTCTTGTCGGCCGGGGCGCCGGCGAGGTAGAAGCCGCCCACCCCGTACCAGTCGCGGAAGCGGTGGGCGTCGGAGACCAGCTCCCCGAAGGACCGTTCGCCGTCCCGCATCGCGAGATGGCCGAGGAGGCGGGGGCCCGCTCCGCCCGCCGCGCGCAGCTTCGCGGCGGCTTCCGTGCAGTGCGGGTCGGGCCGGCCGCCCGGGCCGTCCGTGACGTTGAGCACGGCCCAGTGCAGCGGGGTGCCGGGGCGGGTCAGCTCGGCCCACTCGACGGGGGCGAGCAGCGGGTGCGCGTAGCCGGGGATGCCGAGACCGAGGCGGCCGGCCTCGGTCGTGGCGGCCGCCGTGGCCCCGGGCGGGGTGGTCAGATGCGGCACGCCGCCTCCATCCAGATGTCCGCGAGGGACTCCTCCAGGTTGATCCGGGGCCGCCAGCCGAGGCGGTCGCGGGCGGTGCGGACATCGGCCTGCTGCCAGGCCCCGCAGCCGTCGGGGTACGGGTAGGGGGGCGGGGCCGCGGCGGCGAGCTGCTCGGCCGTCGCCTCGGAGCGGGGGGATCCGATGGCGGCGAGCCCGGCCGGGCGGCCGGGGTGCCCGGGGTGTCCGTGGGCCTGCTGCGGTCCGCCGTGCGGGAGGTCCAGCTCGTGCAGGGCGCCCCCGTATCCGGCGACCCGGGCCAGGACGGCGGCCGCGTCGCGCAGCCGGACCGCGCGGCCGGTGCCGATGTTGACGACGCCCTGGGCGGCCGACAGGGAGGCGGCGTGCACGGCCCGCGCCACGTCCCGTACGTCGACGAAGTCGCGCTGTACGCCGAGCCCGCTGAGCTTGAGCTCGCCGTCGCCCGACTGCATCGCGCGGCGCATGGCCTCGGCGAGCCGGCCGAGGGGGGATCCGGCGGGGGTGCCGGGGCCGACGGGCGAGAAGATCCGCAGGACGACGGCGTCCAGCCCGGAGCCGAGCACCAGCTCGGTGGCGGCCAGCTTGCTGACCCCGTACGGCCCGCCGGGTCTCGGCACGGCGTCCTCGGCCGTCGAGGACCCGGGCTGGCTGGGCCCGTACTCGGCGGCGCAGCCGAGCTGCACGAGGCGGGCCCCGCAGCCGCTGCGGCGCAGCGATTCGCAGATGGTGGCGACGGCGACGGTGTTGTGCCGGGTCAGCTCCCGGGCCCCGCCGCGGGTGGCGCCGGCGCAGTTGATGACGACGCCCGGGTGGACGGCGTCGAGGAACCGGGTGAGCGCGCCGGGGCTGCCGGTGGCGAGGTCGAAGCGGACGTCGGCGTCGTCGCCGCGGCCGAGTGCGGTGAGCTGGACGGCGGGGTCGGCGAGCAGTCGGTCGGCGACGTAGCGGCCGAGGTATCCGTTGGCTCCGATCAGCAGCACCCTCATCGCGTGGCCCCTTGGTTGGTTGGCTGGCCGGTCATCTTCTGTTTCTCCTTGCGAGTGGGTGGATGGGGCCGCGCATGGGCGGATGCGCGGGACAGCGCGAGGACGGCGTGTACGAGGAGTCCCGCCGCGGCGGCGGGGGCCGCCGCGGGGAACGGGACCAGGGCGAGCGCCAGGGCCGCGGCGACGGGCCCGCGGTGGGCGCCGTGGCGGAGCAGGAGGCGGGTCAGGAACAGCACCAGCGCGAGCGGTACGGCGGCGGTGAGCGGTGCTCCGGCGAGCGCGGCCGCTCCGGCGGCGGCCGCGGCGAAGGCGGCGACGGCCGCGAGCAGCAGGGGGCGGGCCCGGTCGGCGAAGTCCTCCAGGGCCCGGCTCCCGGCGAGCCGGGCCCTGGCGCGGGCGGCGAAGGCGACGGCGAGCAGGTGCCCGGGGGCGACGGCCAGGGCGAGGCCGACGGCGAGTGCGGTGCCGGCGGTGCCGTGCCGGTGCGCGGCCCAGCCGGTGGCGACCGCGGCGAGCAGGTGCGCGGCGCAGGGGAACCGCCCCCCGGCGGCCCGCCCGGGCCACACGAGGGCGACGGCGGTTCCGGCCACGGCGACGGGCCCGGCCCACGACAGTCCGGCGGCGGCCGCCCCGAAGGCGAGGGCGCCGGGCAGCAGGGCGTACCCGAAGCCGCGGAGCGCGCGGGGGCCGGCCGGCCTGCCGGTGGTGGCGGCCACGGGGATCTCGCCGCGGGGGGTCCGGGCGTACAGCTCCTCGGCGAGCGAGAACACGTCCCGGTGCCGGAACCGCGCGGCGGTCCGGTCGGTGATCCCGTGCGCCTCCAGCCCGGCGGCGATCTCCAGCGGGTCGACGGCCCGCTCGCACAACTCCCGATGCCGGTGCAGCAGCGCCTTGACGGGATCCCCCTTGCCGCGCCGCCTCGCCTGCGGCGCCGCACCTTCTGCCTTGTCGGGGGCCCGTCCGGCCTCGCCGGCACGCCCTGCCTTGCCGGGGGCATCCCAAGCCTCATGGAGGCTTCCTGCCTCGCCGGGGGCATGTTCAGCCTCGCCGGCGTTTGAGGCGCGGGGGTCCGGGGGCAGCGC